>JBJSXJ010000001.1:0-42768 GCA_046086325.1 Planctomycetota bacterium
TTCTTAAGCGTTTAGTCGCTCGTGGAAGCAGACGACTTGAGCAAGTGATCCCTCAACCACTGCCGGCCAGTCCCGCTCTTTAGCCATCGCTCCCGTAGCATTGCTTCCGCTCGTGTGGCATAGCTTTCGGAATAAACTAGCACCCATATCCCAGGGTGTTTTCCTGTGAAACGAACCCCTGCAGGATCTGGTTGATTGTGCCTGGCAATGCGACGCTGCAAATCGTCGGTCTGCCCCACATAACGAAGGCCACTCTCCTGATTCTGGAGCACATAGACGAAGTACACTTGCTACCTCCATCTACGAAAAAACCCCGTCGGTATCGACGGGTTAAAAAAGCTCCCCGGAAGGAACCCTCTTCGTCAAAATACTCTCTTTTTGGAGAGAGTAAATCCCAATGAAAACATTGAAATTCGCATTTAGAGCCTCTTTCGAGGCTCCATCGGCCAGGAACCTGTTTCGGATAAACGAAAGTGGGACCAGCCTGATTGATGCGAAGCGATCTAGTGCTTAACCGCTAGGTCTAGCTACCGCAAGATGGCTAGTCTCAGTTGCCTTGAGTGTCTTTTGAATCCTCAAAGGCTTATTTCTCCAAGGTATCGCGTCGCGGAAATCATTACAGCTCATGTTTAATGACTGTGAATACGTGCCGGTTTGCGTCTAAATACACCACAAACGGATCCTATCGCAAGATAAATAATCATCGAATTTGGTTCTGGAACAGAGTAGGAGAACGCTTGAAAGAGGTGATCGTTAGGATCGCTTGAGACCCCTGAAAACACACCGAAGGTGTAGTACTCGGATGGTGTAGGTATTCTTAAAGTAGCTACCAACAGACTCTCGTTCGGATTCAATAGTCCTGACTGACTTGCTAAAAGAGATACAGCGGATCCTCTGGTTCTTTCTTCCCAAAACGTATCCAATTGGTGATGTTCTATTGGAATTGATTCAAAACCGGTTAATCCACTGTAGTAGATTACAGAATTCGTGATATTTTCAACGTAAAGATCTACGAATCTCCGATCTTGATTTGCTACTTGCATCCAACCCAACAGTTGCGGAGGCAACATTGGTGCCATCACGCCGTTGGGGTTAAGGAACCAATTTCCATTTTGAGCCCTTTCTAACCCAGCCCCATTAAACCCAGGAACCCTTTGCTGCCGTACGCGAACGTTTAAAAGACCACCGTGGGGTATGACCATTTGGTTCATCCATATCGTATCAGCCGGATTTCCCATGTTACCGGCAAAGCCCCAATCTCCTGGATTGTCCACAAATTTGGGGGGAACGACAGGGATACCCGCAAGGGCAGCTTGAATTGGACCAGTCCAATTAATTTTTGCTCCGTTCACACCGACACCTGTATTATTCACAAGTTGAAGCGCTTGAAGAACTGCCCCGTCGCATGGTGAAATCATCGCAGAAAAAAGTAGATAAACTACGTTTAAAACGAGAATCGCAACCATTCTAAATGGGGAATAGCGGTGCAAAAAACCTGAATTGGAAAACCAAAATTCTGATATTCCGCAACAGTTAAAAAATGATCGGAATCTTGGAAGCGTGTGTGTGTTGATGAAAAGCGCTTCGGAAAAACTGGCTTGTTTCGCGGCCATAAAAGGGAGTTTCCTTCGAATAATTAACAACAACGAACGATCGTGATTTCAATCGGACATTCCCAACCTAAACCAATATAGCTTGAGAAATCTAGATTTCACATGAGCCTGCAACGATTGCTGACTCAGTGGCTAATTGTCCTAAACGCGTGTTCCATCCATTGGACAAGGGAGGCGGGACTCTCTTGGGAACGGCGTGGTACCAACAATTTCGATTCGTCAAAGATCAAGAAAGGCATCGATTGTTTCCTGGGGGAAGCGTCAAAGGCCCTCCAAATCCATGGCTTTTTATCGCTTCAAAAAATGGCTGTCAAGAACAACTTCCGTGTTTTCGGAAAATATTCCCCTCTTCAACTGAATAAGGGAAATCAAACTCAGTTTGACCCTCCGGTTATAGCAACAGGCCGACGCCTCAAAACGTCGGCCTGCTTGCGTTTCACGACACTTTTACCAATGTTTTTCGGGGTTTTCGACTCTCGGATTCTCCCTGAGTCGGGACCGCTCTTGGCCAAGTTCCGATGATCTGCCGACAGTCTTGCCGGATCTTGGCCCCAAACTATCACCGTTCTCGGAATCTCTCGCGAAACGGGGTTATACGAAGGTTGCGATCGGTAGCAGAGTGGGAAACGAACACCGAAATCCCATACTTTTCGGCGCGATGAAGGTTGGGAGGAGTCTCTTTGGCGGCCGCGAATGATGTCGAGCAGTTTAGGCGGAAACAGCCTATCACCCCACAAAATTCTTGCCCCGCTCGCAAGTGCCTGATAACATCCAACTTCGGATCGAGACTAGCTTGCGTGATAGGATGGATTGGTGCGGTCCACAGTTTTAGGCTGATCTGCAAAAAATAAGCTCATCGGATTTAGGCTTACTGGATGACAATCTGCGTTCTGAAGGCCGATGAACTTTCCAACGCAGCGGACATGGCATCGTGCCATGCCGCTGGTTTAAAACATTCGGCGTTCGGAGACGCACCGATGGTAGATGGCAATGAACACCATCGCTTAAAAAGCACAGACTTCGATTGGGACTTAGACCGACCTGAGTATTCTCAAGAGGTGCTTGATAAATACGACGTGCGGAAGGCCAAGGAGATCATCGCGGCAACCACACGACCAGTTGAATTCATTGACCTCAAGTTACTCGCCAACTTCTTCAAAGACGACTTGGAAGGCGTCAAGCTTGAAATCAACAGAGACTGGAACAAGGTGGACACGACCTTCCCGGTAATCTTTGCCCAAACCAAGAACGGAAAGTTGCTTATCGATGGCAGGCACCGCATGTACAAGGCTTTAGAGCACAATTTAGATAAGATTCCGGCCGTCTATCTGACCGAGGACGAGACCGCCTCGATCTGCACAAAGCTCTAAGACGCCAAACCAGTCGCTGCAGCGGACCCCGCCTCGTAGTTTTTTTCGGAATACCAGAATTCCACTGCTTGTCACGGCCGAATTAATAACAAGGCTTTGCTACAGGCCGCGGCTACATAATTGTTCTTCGAGACACGAGCACTTGCGGGCGTCCCCGTTGCCTCACTGAATTGATTGCTTACAAGTCAACCCCCGACCCATCCTGATCGTCAAACAATGGCATATGGTGCCACTTTGGATGCGTCTTAACAAGTAAAGCGAGAAACTGCTTCCAACCCAAATCCTGAATTTTCGCAAGCTCTAATGCAGTAATTACTCCCGCGAGATGTTCTTTTAACTTTGGATGCCCAACTGTAGGAGTAAGGTACTGAAAATGCTTTTTTACTCGACGACCATTATTGTTAACTGGGTTGAGACGCCGCAGCTCGGCTAGAACTCCCGGTGCAAGCCGCTGGTAGATTAGATTATTGGTGATCTTTCCAAAGTACTGAGGTCGTTTAGATGCTCTTGCCAATGGCTCCTTTCGAACCTCACAAATCAATTCGTAAAACTCAAGATCGAATGTCTTGAGCGTGGAAAAGGTGTCAGGTACGAATGGCACTGCCGGTTGGAATCAAAGGACTTAGGTCAGGCGGCAGTGATAGGGTTCAGCTTCGCTTGCGAGCGGGGCTTAGTCAACAAGGCAAGTAGCTTCGGCCTGCGCTTGTTGGCCCTTGGTTCAACTCGGTCAAGTCGATTGCCAACCAATTCGCTGGCGCTGGTTTGCTGTCCAAGCTCGATTAACTCAACAGTCAACATGACGCTTCCCAGTAGCCAGTTGTTGGCGAGCAATTGCTGAGTCGTTGTGAAGCTCAAAGTACGTGGCATCCGACCATTGACCGAACAACTCTGCAACATCTTCATTCGAATCAAGTTGTAAGCCAACAGACATGACCAGATTTCCGTCTGCACCATCTCTGGCGTCTTCGCTCGTATGATGTCCATGCCCAATGAGCACTTGATCGATCGGATGTCGAGTTCAACCAGCCAGCGACTGCGGTAAACATTCGTGATCCAGTCGCGAGTGAAGACTGCCGTATCCAAGATCGTAGTGACAATCGTGTATTTCTTTGAGCGAAAGCCGGGTTGCTGAATGATTATATCCACCAGACGAATTTCAATTTTCTCAGGGCACGCGGCATACTCTTCTTCGCTCATCCAGTCCGGACGCTTAGGCCGAAGCCAGACGGTGGTTCGCTGATGCTTATCGATTCGATGGGCTCCAAATGGATCGTCATCGCGTTTGTCATGGTTTTTCATCACGATATTGACGCCTTTCCTTTTGCAAGCCGCCACAATCCAGTAGGTACAGTAAAAGCAATCGGCGACCAGCGTATCACCTGGCTTAAGTCGCCCAAGCATCTGCCATAGCAACGCCGTTTCGCCGCTTTGTTTCCCAGCGTACGGGCCAAGTACTAGGTCAACCAACAATCCTGTTACCATCGAGATCAAGCTGACACCTCGAATCAGAGGAAACCCAAGCCCTTCCTTTTGCGATGGGTTTTTAGGAAACACTTTCTGGTTCTTGGGCGTGTCGGCCGCAGTTACGGTGAAGCCATCGACCAGGAGGATACGACCCTCCGTTGGTGCAGACTGGGCATGGGCCACCACATCGTGCCGTTTGAGTTCAGCGTCGAGTTCCTCTGCATCGTACTTCGCTTCGGTGGCTTGAGCGATTTGGCAACAGATGTCGCGAACGGCTTTCCAAGAGATCTTGGCTCGAGCGCGACAGTAGGCTCCTGTGTTGGTGCTGCAAACGACTTTGCCAAGTGTTGCCCACAGACTGGCCACGCGTCCCACGGCCGCTTTGCAACTGCGCATCTCGTCTTTGAAGAACACTTGAGAGATCAGAGCCCATAGCGTGATCGCTGGCGTGTAGATCGCATCTTCGTCGTTCCCAAAGTCGATTTGATGAGCATCGAAAATTTCTTGCCACTGGTTGCAGTCCAGAACCTCAGCCAATGGGAGTTCGGTTGATTGCAGCATGCTGTATTTGATCAGGGCAAAACTGCGGCTGCATGGAAGGGGAGAATTTGATACAGATACGGCCATGAAAAAACCCTCCTTGGCTTTTCACTAGCGAGTGAACCAAGGAGGGCTTCAATTTAGTACCAAGGCTGGCTTATTACCGAAAGATCACCTTGGCTGGGCGAAGTTTACAAAAACTCTCGCCTCAGTCCAAGCTCAACCTGCGCGCCGATAAAATCACGGCAGTGCCATTCGCGTCTGGGACCGAATTTCAGCTCCCTGCGAGAATATCTCCCAGCCGACCGAAAAACAACGGTTTATCAAATCGTAACCATCTTGAGCATCGTGATTTCCAGCAATTTTTTGGTCCCTGCGGGCCGGGGCGATCGGGCCACCAACGGGCCCACCGCCCTGCGGTGCGGCGAGCGGTCCGGCGACGAGTGCGGCGAGCAGTGCGGCGACGAGTGCGGCGACTGCGGCCGACCGGTTCCGCGGCCTTACGAGGAATGCGTCCCGCAGAGCAGTTGCCGACCAAGCCAAAGCTCCGTATATTGTTGGGCTTCCCGAAGTTGGTTAGGAGTGAAGTGATGACGATTGATAAGAGTCTTAAAGTACGACGTGGTCTGATTCGCGTGCGCAGTGTCATGACGCGAGCCGAGCGGCTCGACAAGCTCAAGGATGCCGATCGCTGGAAAGAAGGCGATCCGGTGATGGGCCTGCCGAAGGTGCGTGTGATGAAGCTGGCCATCAAGAAGAAGGTCAAGAAGAAGAAGGAAGAGGAAGGTGACGCTGCCAAGGGCGGCGCCGCCAAGAAGCCCGAAGGCAAGAAATAACTTGCGCTTCGCCGCTCATCAGGCAGCGATCTGGAAATCCGAATTCAGCCGGTTTTCTGTCGCTTAGCCGATGCTCGAACAACACTGAAACGCCAGGTGGCTGTTTAGTCGCCTGGCGTCTTCGTTGGTGGCTGATCTTTCCACGCTCATAGGTTCACGAGGAGTTCGTACGATGCGAGTTCGCTTGGAGTATGGTCGGACCGGGATGGAAGTGGATTTACCGGCGGAGCGTGTAGTGCGAAAGCTCGCCTATAAAGATGCCGTGCCGCTGACCAATCCGGTCGCAGAATTGCAGGCCGTTCTCGATCGACCCAATGGCACTCCCTCCTTGGCCGAAGTCGCGCGAGGACGCCGCGATGCCTGCATCGTCATCTGCGACATCACACGTCCTGTTCCCAACGAAATGATCTTGCGCCCCATGCTGCGCACGTTGGAAGAGGCCGGCATCGCGCGCGACAAAATCACTATTCTAGTGGCTACGGGTTTGCATCGGCCGAGTGAACCGGCGGAATTGGTGGAGATGGTCGGACCCTGGATCGTGGAAAACTATCGCATCGTCGATCATCACGGACAGGATTTAGGCGAGCACACCTATTTGGGTGAGAGCCCGCGGGGAGTGCCGATTTGGATTGATAGTCGGTACGTGAATGCCGATCTGAAAATCACCACCGGGCTCATCGAGCCGCATTTGATGGCGGGTTTTTCGGGTGGTCGCAAGCTGATCTGTCCCGGTATTGCCGCTCTCGAGACCGTAAAGGTGTGGCATGGCCCGGATTTCCTTGAACATCCTCGCGCCGATTGCGGAATTTTGGATGGTAATCCGGTGCATGAGGAAAACACCTGGATCGGCCGACACACGGGCTGCGATTTCATCGTCAACGTCGTCATCGATTCGGAACGCCGACCGCTCAAATTCGTCGCTGGTGATATGGTGGCCGCGTTTGAAGAGGGCGTGGCGTTCGTGCGACAGGTGGTCCGCGATACGGTCGAGCAGCCGGTGGAAATCGTCGTGACCAGCTGCGCCGGCTATCCACTCGATACGACCTTCTACCAAGCCGTTAAGGGACTCACCGGCGCCCTGCCGATCGTCAAGCAAGGTGGCACCATCATCATGGCCGCGAGTCTCTCGGAGGGAATTGGCAGCCCGCAATTCCAGCAACTGTTCCGCGAAAACGATTCGCTGGAAGGTTTTGTTGAGCGGATCATGGGGAAGGATTACTTCGTCATGGACCAGTGGCAGTTGGAAGAGCTGGCGAAGGTGCGTCGCAAGGCGAAGGTGAAGATCGTTAGCCACGGTCTGTCCGCCGAAGTGCTCAACGGATTGTTTGTCGAGTCGGCTCCGACCATCGAACAGGCCGTCGCCGACTCACTCGCCGAATATGGCGACCGTGCTCGCATCGCCGTGATCCCCAAAGGTCCGTACGTCTTGGCTCAGTTGGCCTAATCAAAAGCTTGCATTCAACTACGCTTCTTGGGCCGCTGCTCGGCGGTGGCGGTCCAAGGATCTTCGGGCCAGGAGTGCTTGGGATAGCGGCGCTTCAATTCTTTCCGCACGATCGGATACCCGTTGTTCCAGAAACTGGCGAGGTCATCGGTGAGTTGCTGCGGTCGGTAGTTGGGGCCGAGTAGTTGCAGCAGGATGCGCACGCGACCGAAGCCGACTCGCGGAGTATCTTTCCAGCCGAAGATTTCTTGGATGCGGACCGACAGGGTCGGCGGACGACCGCTCTCGTAATGCACGGTCAAGCGATTGCCGCTGGGAACTTCCAGCCGATCCGGTGCCTCCCGCCGCAGCGCTTGTTGTTGAACTGGGGTCAGGAGGGAATGAACTGCCGAGCTCCAATCGGCGCCGCGCAGATCGTCAAACGACCGCTGACCCGCGCACAGCTCCGGTAACAGCGTCGCCAATTGTTCGGCGGAACACGAGGGCAACTGCAGATCGGGGCAAGTGGCCTGCAACCAGCGGAGCCGCTCGATCAATTGCCCCGCCGCTGATTCCGGCGGCGGAAGAACTGCCGACAAGTTTTCCACAGCCGCAGCAGCCAGCGCTCGGGCCGTGCTGGCATCGTGAGGCAGGGCGGCTGGTGATTCATCCAGGAGCAAGTCACGAAAAAAAACCCGGCGCCGAGCGCTCATTTTTTGCGTGTCTGGATCGAAGTCGACTTGGACCTGAGTGTGGAAATCATGCTGAGGGAGCCAGTTTCGTTCGACAGCCGATGCTAGCCGCACCAAGGATTCACCTTTGCCAGCTTCCAGATCAACTCCCACAAAAAACTCGGCGGTCGTCACGGCACTGCTCGGTGCCAGCCGCACTCCTCGACCACCCACCATGAGACCGCGAGCGCTATTTGGTTCGCGCCGACGAGCGAGACGGTCGGCGAAGGCGGCAAACAGAGCGCGGCGCAGCTGCACGGCAGAATCAGCGGTCTCGGTGTCCGTCGCGGGCGTGGATGAGCGTGAGGGCGTGGCTGAGGAATCGGAGTCACGTGGGGATAGCAGGCGGGTGAGTTGCTGTCGTACTTGCAGGATGCGACGAGCCCCGGCGCGCTGCAATTCACCACACGGAAAACTCGTGGCCCCCGTACGTTCAAATTCCAGCAGCGCTTCCACTCGTTCGACGATGTCACAAGCACAGGGTGTGTGCCGCAGAACGGGAGTAGAGGAACGAGCGTGGGGCGGAGGAGCGAGAGGATGGTGAGCAGCGACGGCGAATGGACTGCGTTCGGAGAGTAGGGCAGCGGCGAGTGTGGCGTAGGGGACGCAGCCGAATTGTTGGCTGGCGAGCAGAAGTCTACCGATGCGCGGCTGCACGGGGAGCTGGGCGAGCTGTTTTCCGAGTGGGGTGAGCTGCAGGGGCGCGGACTGTGGTGCTGTGGGCGAGTCGTTGTCGCCGCCCGAAATCGCTTTCATTTGCTGCAGAAAGGTGACTGCTTTTTGGACTGAGCGTGGTTTCGGCGGATCGAGCCAGGGGAAGGAATCGACGGTCGCTTCACCATAGGCGAGTAGCTGCAGGATGGTATGAGCCAGGTCGACGCGCTGGATCTCGGGTTCGATGAAGGCAGGTCGAGTGGCTTGCTGAGCGGCACTCCACAGGCGCACGCAAATGCCCGGCTGTTGTCGCCCCGCGCGCCCCGCCCGCTGATCGGCGGACGACTGCGAGATCGGGGAGAGTTCCAGTCGATCGAGTCCGATGGAGGAATCAAAACGTTTGACGCGGGCCCAGCCCGAATCGACCACCGCTGTAACGCCGTCGACCGTCACCGATGTTTCGGCCACGTTGGTGGCGAGCACAATGCGGCGCTGAGTGGATTTTCGGAGCGCCTCGTCCTGCTGTTCGGCGGGCAGGTCACCGTAGAGCGGCAGCACGTGGATGTCGGCGAACTGCGGCAGTTTAAGAAGTTCGCGCTGCGTTTGTTTGATCTCAGCCACGCCCGGCAGGAACACCAGAAGGTCGCCGGGGGTGTGGTCGAGTAACCGCTGGGTCGCCTGCACGATGGCGGTTGACCACGGCTGATGACTGGTCCGTGGCTGGTACTGAATGTCGACCGGGTACTGCCGGCCCTGACTGGTGACAATCGGACAATTGTCCAGGAACTGGGCGATGGTGGGCGTGTGGAGGGTCGCCGACATGACGACGATGCGGAGGTCGGGACGTACCGTTTTTTGCAGCAGTCGAGCGATGCCGAGGGCGAAGTCGTTATCCAGGCTGCGTTCGTGGAATTCATCAAATACCAGGATGCTGACGGACTCGAGGTACGGATCGCTAACCAGCAATCGCGGCAGGATTCCCTCGGTGACGACTAGAATCTCCGTTTGCGCACTCACCTTACGTTCAAAGCGAACCTGATAGCCAACCGATTGCCCGACCGGCTGCTGTCGCTGACGAGCCAATTGCTGAGCGGCGGTGCGCGCGGCAATGCGGCGTGGCTCGAGCATGACCAGTCGTTTGTTGTGGCCCAGGCCGGCATCGATGAGTGCCAGGGGAATACGAGTGGTTTTTCCCGCTCCTGGTGGTGCCTGAATCACGACCGCCGGATGCTGACGCAGAACCGCGACAACCTCCGGTATGATTTCGTCGATCGGCAGATTCATCCCGCTGCTCGCTCCTGGTTCCCTGTCGAGTTCAAAAGCCGGTGCCTGCCATCGTGGAAGTCGCTGCCCTGGAGGCTTTATTCACGTTTCCCGATCCGTCCGGTTTCACTATATTAACATCCTCGAAAGTAGCCCTTCGATTCCTCGGAAAGCGATTCACCTTTTATGGTCCGTGATACGATCCCGCAACCCAATGTAACTCGCGAAACCATCGAATCGGTACTCGTCGCGATCATTCTGGCGTTACTGTTTCGCACCTTTATTGGGGAAGCGTTCGTGATTCCGACGGGCTCGATGGCCCCGACGCTGATGGGGAATCACAAAGATGTGCAGTGCATCAAGTGTGGCTACGCCTATCAGGCCAACGCCAGTTCGGAAAACGAAGACACGGGTCGCGTGCCCGATCGGATGGTCGTGGCGACCACCTGTCCCATCTGCCGCCATTTCATGCCCTTGAATTTGGAAGAGAATCCCAACCACCAGTCGTTCACGGGTGATCGGATTTTGGTGAGTAAATTCAGTTATGACTTGCAGGATCCCAAGCGCTGGGACGTGATCGTTTTCAAATATCCCAACAACGCCAAACAGAATTACATTAAGCGGCTAGTGGGGTTACCGGGCGAGACGATCCGCATTCGCCACGGCGATCTATTTACTCGCCGTGCCGGTGAAGCTGATTTTCAGATTGCGCGTAAGCCGCCCCATAAGCTACTGGCGATGCTGCAGGTGGTGGACGACACGAACCACGTCAGCGATGAGCTGGTGAGCGTGCGCTGGCCGTCGCGCTGGCAGCCTTGGTCCACGACGGGCAACGCGGGTGAATGGCGTGAGTCGGGGCTGGATCGGGCGCCGATTGAAATTCAGGCGCAGGCTGGGGAGCGGTGGTTACGCTATCGCCATTTGGTGCCGGACTACCTGGACTGGGCCGACCTGGACGCCAATCGTCCGCTCGACATGCCGCAGCCCGGCGAAGACACGGGTGAGCTGATTACCGATTTCTATGCTTACAACGCCTTCGCGACCACTTCGCGATCAGCGTTCGCCAGAACAGACCGTCATAAGGTTGGCGGGCTACCACAGGACGTCAGTTTCGATGATCGCACGCTAGGACATCACTGGGTCGGTGATTTGGCCTTCGAGGGGACGCTGGAATTCACGGAATCGAAGGGCCAGATCCTGCTCGACCTGATCGAAGCGGGAGTGCATCATCGGTGTCGGATTGATGTCGCCACGGGCGTGGCGGAATTGGCAATCGAGCACGGTACCTATTCGTTTTCGAACGAGCGTGGTGAGCAGGTGCCGCACGCACCCAAAGCGAATACCGCCATTCGCGGTCCGGGGAAGTACTCGGTGCGTTTCAGCAACATCGATGATGAAATTCGACTATGGGTGAACGACAAGTTAGTGGAATTCGATCAGCCGACGACGTATGTCGCTCCGGTGGATCAGCAGCCCTTTTGGTCCGAGAAAGATGCGGGCGATTTGGCTCCGGTGGGAATCGGTGCCGACGGTTTGACACTCAAAGCGACCGGTCTGCGAGTGCTCCGGGATGTCTACTACATCGCCACTGATGGCAGCCTGCTGGAAAACTACAATCCTGAAAATGATTATCCACGGGGAGTAGGGCAGGGCGAAATCCACACTCTGCTGCGTTCACCGCACAAGTGGGCCTCGAGCACGGTATTTGCGCGGCGGCGGTCGATCGATTTCCCGCTAGACGCCGACCAATTCTTTCCGATGGGTGACAACAGTCCGCAAAGCAAAGATGGTCGTCTGTGGGGCGATCCACCCTACGTCGATCGCTCGTTACTCACCGGTAAAGCGGTCTTGGTCTACTGGCCACACATGTGGAATTCACCACCTGCCTGGCCCAATTTTGGCGCGATGCGGATGATTCGTTAGCGAAGTGTTTGAATGCTCGCGTCAAGGAGGACGCTACATGCCACTGCTGGAAGTTCGCGGGCTGGTGAAAATCTACAGTCGCCGCCCGGTCGTCAAAGGGGTCGACTTTCAGGTCGAACAGGGCCAGATTGTGGGCCTGCTGGGGCCTAATGGAGCGGGCAAGACGACCAGTTTTCGGATGACCTGCGGGCTGATCGAGCCGGACGAAGGCACGGTCCTGCTGAACGACTTGGATGTCACCTACTGGCCGATGTATCGCCGTGCTCGCGAAGGTGGTATGGGCTATCTGGCGCAAGAATCGAGTATTTTTCGTAAGCTCACCGTCGAACAAAACCTGCTCGGCATGATGGAACTGCTCAACATCCCTAGCCGCGAGCGACGAACTCGCTGTGAGGAGTTGCTGCAGCAATTCCAGATTGAGGAGCATCGCAAGAAGATTGCCGCCAAGCTGTCGGGGGGACTTCGTCGTCGCCTGGAAATCGCCCGCAGCCTCATCTCGCGACCCAAAATCATTTTGCTCGATGAACCCTATGCGGGGATTGATCCCGTCACCGTGCAAAGTATCAGTCAGGTCATCAAGGAGCTGGCGCGGCAGGGCATCTCCATTCTGATTACCGACCATGCCGCCGAAGTCATTCTGAAAGTCGTCGATTATTGCTATGTCATTGACGAAGGTAAGGTGCTGTGCGAGGGCAATCCATCGACCGTGCGTAACCATCCCGATGTGCAGACCAAGTATCTCGGACGACAGGATGTGGACAACTGAAACTGATCGCGAGTAGCCGCGTCGAGTGGCCTGCGCACCCGGTTGCCGCCCGATAAGGCCTTAGCTACCTTGGATCGCCGTAGCCGGTTGGCTTTTAGCAACACCAAGTTCGTCCCCAAAATGATCACGATTGTTATTGGAGCATCATGAGCGATCCCTATTTTCAGCAGCGGTTTGCCGAGCGTATTGGTGGAGCGAATTACGGCAAAGGGACCGAGATTTATAAGTTTGAGAAGATTAAGCGCGCCAAGCGCAAGGCACTTGCCGATTACCCCGACCGCTCCCTGGTCGACTTCGGGATTGGAGAGAACGATTCACCGGCCCCGGAGTCGGTACGACGCGTAATGAGCGAGGAGATTCACCGCCCGGAGAATCGCGGCTATGCGGATAACGGGATCGCGGCGTTCAAGGAGGCGGTAGCGCGGTTCATGCAGCGGGAATTTGGCGTCACGCTGGATCCGAACAAAGAAATCAATCACTGCATCGGCTCCAAGACCGCGCTGGCGATGATCCCCGCCTGCTTCATCAATCCCGGCGACGTCACGCTGATGACCGTGCCGGGTTACCCGGTGGCCGGAACGCATACTCGTTACTACGGTGGCAGTGTCGTACGTTTGCCGCTCCAGGCCGAGAATGATTTCTATCCCGACCTGGATCGGATCCCCGCCGACCTGGTCGCGCGCACGAAACTGCTCGTCCTGAATTACCCCAACAGCCCGACCGGCAAAGTCGCCACGCGTGATTTTTATCTCCGCGTGATCGAATGGGCGCTGCGGCATCAGGTCGTAGTGGTCCAGGATGCTGCCCATATTTTGCTCTCGTATGAAGGGGAGCCGCTGAGCTTTTTGTCGGTGCCGGGGGCGCGCGAGGTGGGTGTGGAAGTCCATTCCTTGTCGAAGGGCTTCGACATGATTGGCTGGCGCATCGGCTGGGTGTGCGGTCACGAGCGACTGGTGCAAGCGTTCGCCGACGTCAAGGACAATTGCGACTCGGGGCAGTTCATGGCGATTCAGCGAGCGGCGGCGGCCGCTCTCGATGATGCTTCGATTCCCCAGCGGATTCGCAGTAAATATCGTCGCCGCTTAGAGAAGCTGGTAGCGATGCTCAGCCGCTGCGGATTCCAGGTGAAGATGCCAGGCGGCACCTATTTCCTCTACGCAGCAGCTCCCCGAGGTGCCAATGGGGGACTGGCTTTTGAGAATGCGGAGGCGGCTAGTCAGTACCTGATCACCAACCACTCCATCGTCACAGTGCCGTGGGATGATGCCGGGGCCTTCCTGCGGTTTTCGGTGACCTATGAAGCGGCTGATGAAGCTGCCGAAGATGCCTTGATGGCCACTGCGGAAGCACGCTTAAAATTGGCCGGACTAACGTTTTAGTGGTCGCCTAGATACCGCTGAAGTGCGTCGTTTTAAAAAGTTGACAACCCCAGCGTGCTCTGGATAGATTGCAACGTGGATGATCCGTTCGAGCGGCCAGCCTGCTCCTGACGCTCGACGGACACTTCCATCCCGCTCCGCTCATCGTTCTCTTGGAGGATCCTTTCATGCGCCGCGCAATTCTCTACACCGTGGTTGTCATTGCCGCCGCAGTCACCTCGCTCGGTTCTCTCTCCCCCAACGCTCGGCGCTGGCTCGTCGCAGCCTGGGCGCAGGAAGGCAAGGCGGAGAACGAGAAGCCAGCGGCTAAAGAGGAACCGGCAGATCCTAAACCGGCGGATGGTACCGGCACCGATGTGGCAGAGGATTTAAACCAAGGGCGATTTGAGGAGCTGGCGATTCCGCCATCGCTCGACGTTCGCGGCAAAACGAAGCAAGAGCTTGCCGACACTCGACAACGTATCACCGCGGTCAAGGCGATGGTCAACGCCGTAACATCGGGCGAACAGCAACTAGCGGCCAACCAACCGAACTTTGACAACTACTTCAACCAGTATCTGTTTCCACGCTTGACCTGGGTGGCCAATATCGAATCGCCCAGCAGCTTCAACTTTCTGGTTGAGCAGCGCAATTTGATTCTAAATCAGTATCTGCGGAAGCCGACCCTGCCCGCCGAAGTTCACGATCAACTCGTGCGCATCGTTGCGGCCGGGATGACGAAGATTGCCACCGGTAACTATCACCCGGCTGCTCGTCACAACGCGATGCTGATCATCGCGGAGCTGAATACGAAGGAGTTGGTGCGAGTGCCGGTGACGCCGCCGGAACCGTACGCTGCAGCGCTCACGCCGATGGTCGATGCACTGGGCGATCCCATGCAACTGGATGTCGTGCGAGTCGCAGCACTCGTGGGCATCTTACGTCACGTTCAATGGGACACTCGACAACGCGAGAAACTGGCGGAACAACCAGCCATTAAGCGCATCGAAGATCCGCTGCGGGATCGTATCGGTCAGTTAGCGATGGCGATCATCAACACCAAGGCGCCGCCCGCTGGTCGGACCCTGGATGGCCACGCCTGGATGCAACGCCGATCAATCGAGATTCTGTCGGTCATGGGGACCATCTCGAGCGACATCAATGCCGCTCAAACGATAGAAGCATTCGTCTCCGATAATGACGCTCCCATCTCGCTCCGCTGTACTGCAGCCGAAGCGCTGGGACTGCTGAATCTGCCCGCCGAAACCAAGCTCGACGCCATGGACTCAGCCCGCAAGCTGGGCGAATTGGCGGTCTACCTCGGACGACGCGAACTCAAGCGCGTCGAAGATGAAAAGAAGTTTCTGGATGACAAGCGTAAGGCTGGTAGCAGCAGTGGCCTGGGCGGTTTCCCGGGCGGCATGCCAGGACCCGGCGGCATGGGTGCAGGTGCCGGTGCGGGCATGTCGGGACCGCCAGCTCCGGGAGCAGGTGGAGCGGGCGCGGGTGCTCCGGCGGCCGGTATGCCGGGTGCAGGTGGTGACGGAGACTTCGCCGGCGGGGCTGGTATGGGAATGCCCGGTATGGGCATGCCTGGCATGGGCCCACCGGGAATGGGAATGGGTAAAGGCGGTGCGGCATCCAAGAAGGCGGTCGACGATTACAAGCGAGAACTGGTCCAGCGCCGCCTGCGATCGCAGATGCAAAGTATCAAGATCGGATTGTTTGGCGCCAGTGACAAACCGACCGGCATCATCAGTTTGACCAAAGATGCCAAACAGCAAGCACTCGTGAAAAAACTGGTCGATGAAATCGCCGGCCTGCGCGATATCACGGACGATGACAAGTTCCGCGAGTTTGACAAGCTGATTGAAGAAGTGAATCGCCGGCTCAAGCTGATCGACACAGCTACGAAAGCGCTCGCCGTTGCGAAGAATCCAGCCGCCGCAGCGGCTGCGGCTGACGAGGAGGATGGCCCGAACGCGGGACCAGCGAAACCGGCGGCTGGCAAACCGGCTGCGAAACCTGCAGCCGGTAAACCGGCGGCAGCCAAGCCCGCTGCTGCGGGTGATCCCGCCGCAGCAAAACCGGCTGAGGACCAACCTGCCGCTGCTAAACCTGATGCCGACATGCCGTAACTGGCCTGAGCGCGCCGCCCCGCCCACTCTGACTCCCCATCGGTTTCTTGAAATGATGCTAGGACATGCCAGATATCCACTGGTCTGCTGCAGTCTAATCGCGCTCCTGTTGGCACCGGGTTGGCTGGTGGCCGACGAGCCGCGGGGGAATGGAAAACAGGACCTACCAGCAGCGGTTACCGACGCGGTCGATTTTCGACGCGACATCGAGCCGATCTTTCGCGACCATTGCCTGAGTTGTCACGGAACGAAACAGCAGAAGGGCGGTTTCCGACTGGATCAAAAGTCGGCCGCCATGCGCGGCGGCGACAGTTTCAGTCCCGCCATCATCCCACGTAAAAGCGCCGCCAGTCCACTCGTGCGTATGGTCGCGGGGTTGGAGGAAGGCTTTGAGATGCCCGCTCAAGGCGATCGTCTCACCGCGCGCCAAATCAGTTTGCTACGAGGCTGGATCGATCAAGGGGCATCTTGGCCGGACGATGCGGCGGGCGATGTCGATCCACGACGACAACATTGGGCTTGGCAGCCTATTCGTCGTCCCAGCGTTCCGACCAAGACTCCAACCGGCCACGAGGCCTGGGGTCGCAATCCGATCGATGCTTTTATCTTGGCCCAACTGTCAGCACAAAACCTGACACCGTCGCCGGCTGCCGATCTGCCCACCCTGGCGCGACGCGTACTCTTCACGCTGACCGGCTTGCCACCGTCGCCCGACGAGGTGGCGTCGTGGATCGACCTCGATGCAACCACCAACATCCATTCCACGTTGGCCTACGAGCAACTGGTCGATCGGCTGCTCGCTTCGCCCCGTTACGGCGAACGCTGGGCCCGACACTGGCTGGATGTCGTACGCTTCGCAGAGAGTGATGGATTTGAAACCAATCAGCCTCGCCCCAACGCTTGGCCCTATCGCGATTATGTCATTCGTTCCTTCAATGAAGACAAACCGTATGACCGGTTTGTGTTTGAGCAGTTGGCAGGCGATCGAGTGGGGCGTGATGAGGCGATGGGCTTTTTAGTCGGTGGACCGTTTGACCGAGTAAAGAGTCCCGATATTGTGCTCACGCTCACTCAGCGGGCCGACGAACTACATGACATGATCGGCACGACTGGCAGTGCTTTTTTGGGAGTCACCGTGGGTTGTGCCCGTTGTCACTCGCACAAATTCGACCCGATTTCCCAGACTGATTATTACGCGATGCGAGCTGTGTTTGCTGGTGTGCAACATGGCGAGCGGCAGTTGAAGCCGGCGGATTACGAACAGCGCATGGCCGAGAACGCGCGACTGCAAGCACAAATCGAGCGACTCGATGCGCTCCTGGCTCCCTTTGCCCCCGCTGCTTATCCGCAGCAAACTATTTTGCTGGATGATCGCGGCGACTCCCGCGGACCAGAAGCCGTTGGTGTCACGCAGGTAGTGCCGCGGATTGGCGTGCAACCGCATCAGGTTGGTACGGGGCGTGGACAGGCGTCGGATCCGGGTGACGCTTTGCGTCTGCCGAACTTGGGCCGCGATTACTCCTACTGGAACAACGCTGCCGGACGCGATCTGTTCACCTGGAATCCCCGCGCTGAGGGCTCCTACCGCATCTGGTTGTCGTGGGGCTGCGGTTTCAACACGCATAGTCCGGACGCTACCTATCTGCTCGATCAAGATGGCAATCTGGAGACTCGCGAGGATCAGACGGAGTTGGCGGTAATTGATCAAAGACAATTTGCCGACGGCTCGGATTCCGTTTCTCAGCAGCCGCTGTGGAGCGGTTTTCGAGATGCTGGAGTTCATCGCTTGCAGCCCACGAGCCGCATTGTGCTGCGTGGTGGAAAGACGGCTGCCTACGTCTCGGCAGATCTCATTTGTCTGCAAGCGGAAGAAACTAAAACGGCGAGCAATCAGCCGCGACTGCGGTCGACCGTGGTGCGCCGAGCGAATGTGGAGCGATTCGCGCCGGTCGCGGCCCGCTGGGTCCGCATGACGATCCAAGAGGCGACAGCCGCTGAGCCTTGTATCGACGAACTGAGATCTTCAGCGCAGGCGCCAATCCACGCAACGTGGCACTGGCCACAGCCGGCACCAAAGTCTCCGCCTCTGGGTCGCTACCAGGTCACGAGATTCATCAGCTGAAACATATTCATGACGGGAAGTATGGAAATAACTGGAGCTGGATTGCTGACAAACCTCAGGGCTGGGTGAAATTTGAATTGCCCAGTGTTACCGAGATTGATCGGATTGTCTGGAGTCGTGATCGGGAAGAACCAGGACGGTTTGAGGATCGTCTGGCCAGTCGCTATGTCATCGAAGTCGCGACGGAGCCCGATCAGTGGAAGGTTGTTGCGAGCAGCCAGGATCGCTGGCCGGTGAGCGCCGGCAAAGTTACGTTGGCGACGCTGGCGACGGCGACAGCCGCTGAGGCGCAGCGAGTGGCATTGCTGAGTCAGGAGCGTCAGGCGATTGCGCAGCGGATGACGACGAGCGATGCACTGCCCATGGTTTATGCCGGTCGCTTGACGTCGCCTGAACCAACTCAGCGTCTCCACCGCGGTGACCCGCTGCAAAAACGTGAAGCGGTGTTACCGGGCGGCATCGTGGCGCTGGGAAAGACGTGGCAGCTACCCGATAGTGCCACTGATTCGGAGCGCCGCGAAGCACTCGCTAACTGGATGATTGATCCCGCCCATCCACTCACCGCTCGAGTGCTTGTGAATCGCTTGTGGCACTATCACTTTGGGCAAGGACTCGTTGCCACGCCCAGTGATTTTGGACTTAACGGCGCTCGACCGACCCATGTAGAGCTGCTCGATTGGCTCGCGAGTGAACTGATTGCTTCGGGTTGGAACGTCAAGCAGATCCAGCGCTTGATTGTGACGTCTGCTACGTATCGTCAATCGTCGCAGCTTAATCCGGCGGGATTGAAGGCCGATGCCCAGGCGCGCCTGCTGTGGCGTTTTCCGCCGCGTCGGTTGGAAGCGGAGGCGCTGCGAGACGCCATCCTGGCCGCCTCGGGTCAACTCGATTTTCGCATGGGTGGTCCGGGCTTTGATCTCTTCGAACCGAATACGAACTATGTGAAGGTCTATCAATCGAAGCAGAATTTTTCGGGTCCTGAGTTTCGCCGCATGGTCTATCAAAGCAAACCACGCATGCAGTTGGACGATGTCTTTGGGACGTTCGATTGTCCGGATGCTGGCCAAGTCACTCCCAAACGCAACAGCTCGAACACACCTCTACAGGCCCTCAACCTGCTCAACAGCAGTTTCATTCTCGATCAATCGGCTCACTTGGCGGCGCGTTTACAACGGGAGGCTGGCACCACTCCGGCTGCTCAAATTGAGCGTGCGTTTGCGATTGTTTTCGGTCGAGTACCGGCGGCGGAAGAGCGGTCAGGCGCGGAGCAGTTGGTGCAGGAACATGGCCTGGAGGCTTTTTGTCGAGCGCTCTACAACGCGAGCGAATTTTTGTACGTGTACTAGTTGGCCACGAGTAATGGGATTCGATCGAGTGAGCTCATGAATGATGATTCGCTGTTGTCGGCTCAGGGGATGCAATTCCTGGATCGGCGCTTGTTCGCTCGCTACGCCGCCACGGGACTCGGCAGTCTGGCACTCGCCAAATTGCTGCTCGGCGATCAGTTGTTAGCCACTGCCGCACGAGCCAGTGACCAAAATTCCGCCGCGCCGTCGGCAGGTGTGCAAAGCCCCGCCACCATCCGTGACGATCGCTCGCCCATACGCCCGGTGATTGAACCGGACCGTCCGTACGCACCGCGTGCGCCGCATCACGCCGCGCGAGCTCAGCAGGTGCTGCTGATTTTTTGCACGGGTGCGGTGAGTCATGTGGATACCTGGGATTACAAACCCGAGCTCGAACGACTCAACGGCCAGCCGATGCCTGGTTCCGACAAGTTGATTACGTTTCAAGGCGAGAACGGCAACTTGGTGGCGCCGATCTGGAAATTCAAACCGCGTGGACAAAGCGGCAAGATGGTGTCTGATCTGTTGCCGCGGATGGCGGAGTGGGCGGACAACATCTGTTTCCTGCATTCGCTCACCGCGCGCAGCAACACGCATGGTCCGGGTGAAAACCAAATGTCGACCGGCTATACGCTGGATGGATTTCCCGGCATCGGCTGCTGGGCTACCTACGCATTGGGTACAGCCTGTGCCGACCTGCCGGCGTTTGTCGCCATTCCAGACCCGCGCGGCACGCCCCAAATTGGCATGAATCACTGGAATTCCACGTTCCTGCCAGCCGCGTTCCAAGGGACTTCGTTTTCGGCCGACAAGCCTATCCCCAACTTGCCACGACCCGCGCGAGTAACCGCGCGTGCTGATCAGGCCAGCCGCGACTACTTGAAGTTTTTAAATGAGCGACATCTGGCGGCTCATCCGGGCGATACGGAATTGAGCGCGCGGATTGCGAGTTACGAGCTGGCGGGAAAAATGCAGCTACGGGCTGCTGAGGTAGCGGATCTTTCCGGCGAGACGGCCAGTACGCTCGAAGCCTATGGCATCAACGATGCGAACAAGACCAAAGCGGGGTTTGGAAAAAACTGCTTGCTCGCGCGCCGCTTGCTGGAACGTGGAGTGCGTTTCGTGCAGCTCTTCAATGGTGCCTATGCCATGGGAGAGGGCGTTGGTAACTGGGATGGGCACAAGACGATCAAGACACAGTACGACATTCACGGCCCCATACTCGATCAGCCCTGCGCCGCGCTGCTGACCGATCTCCAGCACCGTGGCCTGCTGAAGGATACGCTGGTGGTGTGGGTGACTGAGTTTGGTCGGATGCCCACCTTCCAGAAAGGTGCCAATGGTCGCGATCACAATCCGAAAGGATTCACCTGCTGGCTGGCAGGAGCGGGCGTGAAGGCGCCGTTCACCTACGGTGCAACGGATGATTTTGGGTATCAAGCCGTGGAGAAGGTGACGACGGTGTATGACCTACACGCCACGATTCTGCATCTGCTGGGCTTGAATCACGAACGCTTGTCGTTCTATCACAACGGCATCGAACGACGTTTGACCGACGTCCACGGCCACGCAATTCACGACGTGCTGGCGTAGTCGAGAAACTAAGTCCATCCGGGTTTTGTGTGGGTCGTCCCTCGACGTCGACCCACAAGATACCCGGAAAAGTAGCGGCACGGCGTCAGCCGTCCGGCCAGAAAAGTAGCGGCACGGCGTTAGCCGTCCGGCCGAAAAAAGTAGCGGCACGGCGTCAGCCGTCCGGCCGGAAAAGTAGCGGCACGGCGTCAGCCGTCCGGCATTTTACCGGTGTTTCTTTCGGCGACTCACGTTTGGTTGAGTGCTCCCTTCTCCCCGATAAGAAAAATATGGTGGTCATCCATTATGTGACACTAATTTATTTTTCTTATGGGGGAGAAGGGACGGGGATGAGGGGCCAGAGCGCCACTGGGAGCACGCACACCAGCTTGATCGCGGCGTTGAGTGCGAACTCGAATGGCACCTACTCAACCATTCTCGTTCGAGATTTTGCAGACAGAAAGAATTGCTCTCGCGAGAAATCTCCCCCAAACCTGCTGGCTGGTCTGCGAACTGCTGGCCACAATGGCCCCCTCATCCCCAGCCCTTACTCCCCCACAGGAAAAAAAGAAACTCGTTTGGCTGAGGTGACGATCACTCTTTTTTCCTACGGGGGAGAAGGGAGCAATCAACGAGCGAAGCGTTAGTCGCAGAAAGAGAAACCTTTAAAAGACTGGACTCACGCCCATACCGTTAAAAAAACGGCATCGCGCCGAGAGGTAGCGGCACGGCGTAAGCCGTCCGGCGGAACTCGGAACCGCTCTCCATCGCGAGCCGGAGGGCTTACGCCCGTACCGTTACAAGAAATCGCGCACGCCGGAGGGCTTACGCCTGTACCGCTACAAAGGGTCTCGCGTCGGATGCAACGTCACGGCTTGATCGCTTGACTCTGTCGATCACGGCGCACCTGCTGGTGGGCGGAGTTCCGGTGCATACACTGGCAGCTCACCGCGCTGCTTAGTAGACTCGACCATTATGCTAAGCGGAATCACCATTACCTGTTTTGCGGCGAGCTATGCGGTCAGCTTATTGGCCGAGGCGTCTCGGCTGCTGTTTCGTGCGCCGGTACGCATGGCGGTGATCCTGGTGTTCGCCACCGCCGGCTTGATCGCGCATAGCCTTTATCTGATCGCACGCACTCAAGTCGGAGGCGTCCATCTCGCTCCGCTCTCGAACTGGTACGACTGGTGTTTGATTGGTGCCTGGATACTCGCCGCAGTTTACTTGACGCTCGCTGTACGTCGCCTGGAAAACGCCGTCGGACTGTTTCTGCTGCCTTTGGTCCTCGGCCTGATTGGACTCGGCTTTTTACTCAAGGATCAACCGCCGTTCCCGCGCGATGCGGCTTTGGGCTACTGGCGCACCATTCATGGACTGGCATTATTACTAGGCACGGTCACCGTCGCGCTGGGATTTGTCGCGGGGCTCATGTATCTGCTGCAGTCCTATCGACTCAAGCATAAATTACCGCCGCGACCAGGCTTGCGTTTGCCTAGTTTAGAGTGGCTACAGCGCGCCAACAAACTTTCGCTGCTCCTCTCCACCATCGCCCTGGGTGTCGGTTTGCTCGCCGGAATCGTGATGAATGCGGGCCGCGGTGCCGGCGCGGTGGCGTGGAGTGATCCGGTGGTCTGGTCGTCGGGCATCCTCTTCCTCTGGCTCACCACCGCCTCCCTGTTTGAAGCCTTTTACAAACCGGCTCGTCAAGGACGAAAAGTTGCCTATTTGACGCTCGCCAGTTTCATCTTCTTGGCGCTGGCGATGATCTTCGCCTTGACGGGACGACATGGTGCCAAGCGCCCTCCAGGGGTGGAAGCGGTTCAGTTTTGGCGCCGTCGCGACCCGCTCATCAAGTCGCTGTCGGTGGAGTTGCCCGTGCCCGTTCGAGGTCGCCGATGAAACTCCTGATGGTTGGCTGCAGCCACCATAACACCTCGGTGGAAGCACGCGAGCGGTTGGCATTTAGCCCCGATCAAACGCGTCAAGCACTCGCGCAGTTGCGGGAAACCTTTCCCGACTCCGAGGCGGTACTGCTGTCGACCTGCAATCGAGTGGAACTGTATGTGGCGGCCGAAGTCGCCGCTCAGTGTCCTTCACGCGAGCAGCTCGTGCGCTTCATCGCCACGTTTCATGGACTCGTCGACCAAGAGATCGAGGACGGATTACGTGAACGAACCGGAGAGGATCTGATTCGTCACCTGTTTACGGTCTCCGCAAGCCTCGACAGCATGGTGGTGGGCGAAGCACAGATCATCGCTCAAGTGAAACAGGCCTATGAGTTGGCTCGAGCTGGTGACAATGCCGGTCCACTCATGCACGCCATCTTTCAGGCGGCGATTCGAGTGGCCAAGCGAGTCGCATCGGAAACGTCCATTCAGCAAAAGCGCATCAGTATTCCCAGCGTGGCCGTCGCCGACTTTGCCAAACAGTTCTTCGAACGTTTCGATGACAAACAAGTTCTCGTCATCGGTGCCGGCGAAATGGGTGAGGAAACACTCCGCTATCTCATCGACGAATCAGCTCAACAGATCGCCATCGTGAATCGCAATTTCGATCGCGCCCGAGAACTCGCCGACCGCACTCGCGGCCACGCGCACGCCTGGTCTCAATTGGATGAACTGCTCACCAACGCCGATCTGGTGATCAGCACGACGGGAGCGACCGAGCCGATCATGACAGCGGAGCGATTTCGAGTGATCGATCAGCGGCGTTCCCAGCGGCCGCTCTTCATCCTCGACCTCGCCATGCCGCGTGATTTTGATCCCGCCGTGGGCGATTTTAATGGCGTGTATCTCTATTCAATTGATGATCTGCGGCGTGTTTGCGAGGCCAATCGGAAGGCCCGCGAGCAAGAATGGCCGGCAGCTCAAGCGGTCATCGACCAAGAAACGTCGCGTTTCATGCGCGAGCTTTATCATCGAGCGACGGCACCCACCATTCGCCGCTTAAGAGAATATGCGGACGATGTGAAACGGTTGGAGCTCGAACGGCTGTTCAACAAGCTGGGTGAAGTGGAGCCGCGGTATCAAGATGAAATTCGGCGGTCGTTCGAGCGGCTGGTGAATAAGCTATTGCACCCACCGCTGGAATCGTTGCGGGATGAGGCTCAAACCGGCACCCCGCATGGTTTACTGGACGCGCTCAAACGCCTGTTCCGACTCGCCGATTAAAACCGGCTAGACGGCAAGTGGACTAGTCTTCCCAGTCCTCCTCTTCTTCCTCTTCTTCGTCCTCGTCCTCATCGTCCCAGTCTTCTTCTTCTCCCTCTTCCTCTTCCTCTTCCTCTTCTTCCTCGTCCCAGTCCTCTTCCTCTTCCTCTTCCTCGTCGCCTTCCTCTTCCTCGTCGACTTCTTCCCACTCTTCTTCGTCGAAGTCTTCTTCTTCCTCTTCTTCGAAGTCCTCTTCCTCTTCTTCGTCTTCGAACTCTTCCTCCTCGACGTCTTCTTCATCGTCGAGTTCTTCTTCTTCCTCGTCGTCGCCGTCTTCGTCTTCTTCGTCTTCGAATTCCTCGTCGTCGAAGTCGTCATCCAGTCGCGGCGAGCAGAAACTGCGCACCTCGGCAAACAGCTCTTCAAGTTCTTCGAAATGTGGCCGCTTCAAGGCTGATGTGACGCTCACGTTACTCTCCTCCTCCATAAATCGATCACGAATCGAGTGATAGTTCGGGGTTGGTTATGAATGGGTCGTTTATTGTTCTAGTAGATTACGAGACTCTGAGGCTTGCGATAAGGGGTTACCGCTAGAATCTGATGGTACGGGATTGGCTGCTGTGACACTAGTTGTCAAGGGATTCGTCGCGGTGCTACTGGTTGCGGGGTGATTGGCGGCAGCGGTGGTTGTTGGTCGCAGCGCTGCAGCACGCGGTAACTGGTTTAAATTTAGCAAACCGAACATTTGCAGGAAGCGTTTGGTCGTGCCGTACAAATACGGTCGACCTAAATCGTCTCCGCGACCTGCAATGCGGACCAAATCACGATCCATCAGTTGCCGTAAAATTTCTCCACAGTTCACTCCGCGAATGGCTTCTATATCGGCACGGGGTACCGGTTGTCGATAGGCGATCACGGCGAGTGTTTCGAGAGCGGGAGCGGAGAGTCGAACTTCGGCTGGAACATGACCGAGTCGTCGCAACCACGTCGCAAATTCGGGACGTGATAACAACTGAAACCCACCCGCTAACTCCTCCACTCGAAACGCACGACCACCGCGATCGTAGATTTGGTTCAAACGGCGAATTAGTGTACGAGCTTCAGTGGCATCCGCCAAGTTGGCGAATTGGCTCAGCTTGCGACCCGTCAAGGGTTCCCGGGCGAGGAACAGAATTGCTTCCAGGCGGCGTAAGGCGAGATCGCGCTGCGCGGCACTGCGCCGCCGCTGACGTTTTCCACGCGCCTCGCCCGACACCTGCATCAGCACTCGCCGCGCTGGCTCTTCCGACTGACGCACTCGATCCCAAGATCGCTCACCCACGCGGGTCAGCGCCGACTGAAATCGACCAGCCACGCTGTGCAGCAGTCGAGCGGGTTGCTGCGCGGGGGAAGCGGCGGCGGGAGTTGGTAAGCGGGAGTGAGCCGACTGGAGGCTGCGCATCATTCACCGATACCTGGCGAGCGACGCCAACGAGCCACCTCGCGCTCCACGGCCCGCATCGCACTGAGGGCATCGGGCGATTGGGCGGCAAAACGCCGCGGCGGTGTGGACGGAACTGAGCTACTTGATTTGCTGGTCACTCCCGCGATGAACCGATAACTCGCACTACGTTCTTTACCGGGCGCGGATGGATCGGCGGGGAGTTGTTCGAGTTGCCAAGAGATGGCGCCGAGTGATTGCAGGTTTTGCACGATGCGGCCCATTTCCGCCGCCTCTTGCTCACCACGATCTTCCTGAGCAGCAGTGACCGATACATCCCGGGAAGCGCTGCTGCCGTCAGGAGACGGGGAGCCGATTCCGAGATTACGAGCCGCTTCCCAGCCCCACCGTTCTAACTGCCGATTCACCGGTGGCAACGCCAGCACGGGCATCCCCAGCACGAAGCTGAGGAGCACGCCGAGTCGTCGTTGGTTTGAAGCGGTCGCTTCCATGGTGGTGGTTCTCTGCCGCACATCCTCTTTCCTGAACTAAGCCGGGCAGATCATATTAGCGAGGACGCTGCAATTGGCAAAGTTTGAAACCGCCATGAACTTCATCTACCTCGATAACAACTCCACCACCCCGCTCGATCCCGTCGTTGCCACTGCGATGCACGAGTGTGCCGTGGCTGGCTTGGCCAATCCCGCCAGCCAGCATCGGTTGGGACAAGCCGCTCGCCGAACACTCGAACAGGCGCGCGAGTCGATCGCTGCAATCCTCGGCGGTCAGATGGTGGGAATGCGTGCGGACCGCCTCATCCTGACCAGCGGTGGTACCGAGGCGAATAATCTTGCGCTGGCTGGCTTGGTTGGCACCGCTCCCCCGGCTGGGCAACCGCCCGCGCGCGTGATCGTGTCGGCGATCGAGCATCCGAGTGTGCTGGCAGCGGCGGAGGCGTTAGGTCGCAGTGGCTTCGAGATCTGTCACTTAGCCGTCACTCGACAGGGCGTGGCCGATCTGGAACACCTGCGCAACTTGCTAACGCCCGAGACGCGGCTAGTCAGCGTGATGTTGGCGAATCATGAAACCGGAGTGATTCAGCCGGTGCGAGAAATTGTGCAGCTGGCAAGTGAAAAATCGGTACCGGTGCATGTGGATGCGGTGCAAGCAGCCGGCAAATTGACGCTCAAGTTTCACGAGTGGGGTCTGGCGGCGATGACGGTTACGCCGCATAAGTTTCATGGGCCCGTGGGGATCGGGGGCCTCCTCGTTCGCCATGATGTAACACTCAACCCGCAAACTCACGGCGGCTTTCAGCAATCCGGTTTACGACCAGGAACAGAACCGGTAGCGCTAGCGGTGGGGTTTCGAGTGGCACTGGAACAGTGGCAAGCGGCGGCGGCGGAGCGCTGGCAGCAGATGCAAACTTTGCGCGACCAGTTCGAACGCACCTTATTGGCGGACTCCGCGAACATCGTTGTTCAGGGGAGCGAGGCGGAGCGGTTACCGCAGGTGAGTTACCTGTCGTTTGTGGGACTTGATCGCCAGCGGTTACTGCTGGCACTGGACCGCGCGGGAATCGCCTGTTCGTCGGGTCCCGCCTGCGCCAGTGGCTCCAGTCAACCCTCCCCGGTACTCCGCGCGATGCAGGTTCCGGAGGACCAAATTCGGAGTGCGTTGCGGTTCAGCGTAAGCGCGCGCACGACGCTTCCGGAAGTCACCGAAGCTTGCCAACGCATCCTCCACGTAATCAACGACTTGCGATTGTCGGCACGAACAGGAAAATAAGCCGCTCCAGCTCGTCCTTCCACCTCGTCATTAGCCCCGCGAATCGCTATAATCCGCAGCCTTGTGGGACGGTTTATTCTTGGGCGAACGGAGACGGCGTGATCGCACGAGCATTTGTCATTTCGCCGAGCAGGGTGCCGGGGTCGGGGTCTCGTGGACGAGACCTTCGTTCGCGTGTTTCGCTGCGCGACTATCATGGCGATTCCGCCAATGCTTTACTCGTGGAAGTGTGTCAAAAATTCGGTCAACGTCCCCCCACTTACAGTCCGCTCATCCTCTACGGTCCTGCCGAAACTGGCAAAACCCTACTCACTCAGCTGCTCGCCAGCCGCTGGGAAAGTCAGCGGCCCAAGTCTGCCGTGGTGAGCTGGAATGGACAGGAATTTGTTCGTGCGTACGCGGATGCCGTCGACACGAACTCGATCGGTGATTTTCAGCGTCGCCTTCGCCACGCCGATTTGCTGATTTTGGACGGTCTTGATGCGCTCGCGAATCGCCCCGGCGCACAGCAGGAATTGCTGGCCGCTTGTGATGCGATCGAACAGCGACAGGCACAAATCGTGGTCACTGCACGTGCCGCTCCTTTTGAGCTGGCCGATCTTCTACCCGCACTCGTCGGACGTTTGGTAGCTGGTTTACTCGTGCCGGTCGCACCACCCGGCTCGGCCGCTCGCCAATCGCTCCTGAAGGAACTGGCGACTCAGCGGCGGATTCCGTCATCCAGTGAAGTTGCCGAACAACTCGCTCAGCGCCTCGATGAAATCGACAGTGCCCAGCACTGGACCGTCCCCCGTCTCGAACAACTTCTGACTCGATTCAGCGAACTGGCGCAGCGCGATCCGACGGCAGCGGTGGCTTCGATGGTGAAGGATTGTCTCGAGTCGCAGGGGGTCAGCCCCACCGTCACACTCGCCTCGATCACGGTGGCGGTCGCTAAACATTTTGGTCTGACATCGACCGAACTAAAGAGCGCGAGTCGACGGCAATTGATTGTGCGAGCGCGGGGCGTAGCGATTTTGCTGAGTCGTCAGTTGACGAAGGAAAGTCTGGATCGGATCGGTCATCACTTTGGTGGACGCGATCACACCACCGCGCTGCATGCCTGTCGCAAGACAGAAGAATTACTGTCGGTTGACCCGATGCTGCAACAAGCCATCGAACAACTCACCGTTCGCTTACAACAGCCGCCAGCCCAGTCGACGCCAGCACAGTCGTCACGGGCACAGTCGCCACGAGCCCAATCGTCACGAGCACAGTCGTCGCCAGCGCGCCGGCGTGCTACGGCGCCACGGAAAGCAAAACGAGGTGCAAAAGATGTTTGATTCCTGTGACAAGCTGTCACGGATTGTGACTGGTTTCGCGACATCCTTGATGCCGAGTGCGAATGATTGACAAGTATGCACAGAGATGTGACCGAGTGACGACAGGCAAACAACCGGTTTTACACGGTAGAAAACCTGTCAGTTGGGCCAGCGAAAGAACGGCCAGGAATGAGTTTAGAGCGACATGACAAGGCGACCGTGATCCCGTTCACGCCGCCCTATTAATAAGACAACGATAAATAAAAGAGTAATAAAGAAGAGATACAGAAGAGTCTTTCGAGGGTTTTGTTGAAGGAAGCAACCGCATGAAAATCACGTTCGATCGTAACCAAATGGTGGCCGCATTTTCCATCGCCGCATCTGTCGTCGCTGCACGTTCGCCCAAGCCGGTGCTGCTCAATGTCAAAATGGATGCCACACCCGACGGTGTGCTGCTCACCGCCACCGATCTTGAGGTGGGAGTGCGCGTGGAAGTTCAAGGAGTAACGGTGGAGCAGCCTGGTTCTGTGCTCCTGCCTGTGCAGCGCTTTGGTAATTTGATCCGAGAAAACTCCGATGAACGTCTGCAATTAACATCCGATGGCAATGGCACCACGGTGAAGGGTCAACGAGCAACTTTGAAATTCCCGAGCGGCGATCCGGAAGAGTTTCCGAATTTGTCGGTAAGTCGCGAGGATCGTTGTCACACCGTTTCGCCGCGCCTATTCCATGAGTTGGCTCGTCGTACCTTGTTTGCGACGGAAACGGAAAGTAGCCGTTATGCCTTAGGCGGCGTCTTGCTAGAGTTTGGCGACAGTAAGATTACTGCCGTCGGTACGGACGGCCGCCGGCTCGCCAAGATGGAAGGACTGGCGACGATGATTGGCGATCACGGTAAAGAGGGCAGCACGACCATCGTGCCCTCGCGAGCGTTTCAGCTGATGGATCGTGGTTTGACGGACGGTGAAGGCGACCTGCAAATCACCGCTCGCAATAACGACATCGTGGTGCGTAAAGGTGGCATCACCTTCTTCTCGCGCTTGGTCGAAGGGAAGTTTCCTCGTTGGCGAGATGTTTTGCCGCAACGCTCGAATGCACCGCGAGTGCAATTGACCGTCGGTCCTTTTTTCACCGCACTGCGTCAAGCGGCGATTGTGTCGAGCGAACAAAGTCGCGGCATCGACTTTACGTTTGGTGATGGTACGTTGTCGATGAGCGGTGTTACGGCGGAAGTCGGACAATCGTTGGTCGAGTTGCCGATCGATTACACGGGAGAAAAGATCACCGTTTCGCTGGATAATCGGTATGTCTCGGATGTACTCAAGGTACTCGATGCCGATCGCACGATCACGGTTGAAATTCAATCGGGTGCGGCAGCGGTGCTGTTTCTGACCGAAGATGGTTATGCCTACGTGGTCATGCCACTGGCAAAAGATAACTAACCACAATCGTGTTGAACGTCCGGATGAACGGTGTTTTGAGTAAGGTGCTTGCCCATGCCGCGTCGCAAACCACAACCACCGATCCTCGACGAGGATTGGAATGAGTTGCTGGACGACTTGAAGTGGCGGCCACCGAAGCGACCCAAGGAACCGACCTCCATCGCGACGCTGATGAGCAGCTTGATGTCGCGACGAGGATACTCGCAGTCGGCAACAGCGGCGGAACGACAGTCAGCCTGGGAACAAGCCGTCACCACGGTGCTCCGTTCCAAAGAGTCACTAAAAAACATGCTGCCGGGAGAAGTGAAACGTGGAGTATTTGAGATTTATGTCAGTCATCCGGCACTAGTCCAGGAACTAACGTTTCAGCAGGCAGAGTTATTGCGAGTGCTGAAGCAGTTGATACCGGATCACAAAATTCGCAGTCTGAAATTTCGAGTGGGAAAAGTTTGACGTTGATAACGTCCGAGGATGGATCTGATGAGTGACGAAGTGCGACCAAATGACGACGATGCAGCCAAGCTCGCTGAGACACAGGCACAGGACCAGCCAAATCCGCCAGCGCCGGCGGATGTTCCGCCCGTGCCGGTTCGAGGGGATGCGGATTATGGGGCGGACGATTTGCAGCATTTGTCCGATCAGGAACACGTACGGCAACGACCGGCCATGTACATCGGTGACATTGGCACTCGCGGCTTGCACCATCTGGTCTATGAAGTCGTCGACAATTCGATCGATGAAGCGATGGCCGGCTATGCCAAGAACATCTCGATCACCGTCAACAACGATGGCTCGGTCACGGTCGAAGATGATGGTCGCGGAGTTCCCGTGGATCGACACGAGCAGCTGTCGATCGAATATGGTCGCGACGTATCGGCACTCGAAGGTGTGATGTGCGTGCTGAAATTTGGTGGCAAGTTCGAGAAGGGTGCCTATCAAACATCAGGCGGTTTGCACGGCGTCGGTGTGACCGTGGTGAACTTCCTCTCCCAATGGTGCGAAGTCCAAGTTTGTCGTGCTGGTCACGTCTATCAGCAAGAGTATGAACGGGGTGAACCGCAGGGGCCGGTGCGCAAAGTTGGTTCCACCACTCGGACCGGCACCAAGACGACATTTAAACCCGATCCGAACATCTTCAGCATCACCAAGTTTCAATACGACACGCTGCACAAGCGCCTGCAGGAACTTGCGTTCCTCAACAGCGGCGTGCGCATCAAGTTCCACGATCAGCGCAACAACGAGGGTGCGGAGTTCTATTATGAACGAGGCATTTTGGAATTCGTTGAGCATTTGAATCGGGCGAGCGAGGCCTTGCATGCCGACGTGATCTATTTCAGCGGCGATAGCGAAGGTATTCAGTACGAAATCGCCATGCAGTATTCGTCGGAGTACACCGAGAATGTGCATTCCTATGTGAACAACATTCACACGGTGGAAGGTGGTACGCACGTTTCCGGTTATCGCTCCGCCCTCACTCGTACGCTAAACACCTATGGCAAAAAAGAGGATCTCTTCAAGGATCTCGTCCCGACCGGTGACGATTTCCGTGAGGGTCTGACATGCGTGATTTCCGTGCGCGTGGCGCACCCACAGTTTGAAGGCCAAACAAAAACAAAACTTGGCAATAGCGATGTGGAAGGGATCATTGCGTCCGTCGTCAACGACAAGTTGTCGAAGTACCTGGAAGAGAATCCCAAAACCGCCAAATCGATTTTGAAGAAGGGTTTACTGGCTGCGGAAGCTCGAGTGGCAGCGAGAAAAGCGAAGGAATTGGTTCAGCAGCGCAAAGGTGCGCTCAGCGGTGGCGGCTTGCCCGGAAAACTGCGCGACTGCATCAGCAAGGATGTCAACAAGTGTGAACTCTATCTGGTCGAAGGTGATTCGGCAGGTGGTAGCGCCGAAGGTGGCCGGCTCCGCGAGTTCCAAGCCATTCTGCCGCTGCGTGGAAAGATCATCAACGCGTATAAATCTCGCGAAGATAAAGTGCTCGCCAGCGAAGCCATTCAGAGCATGATTCAAGCGATTGGCAGCGGGATTGGGGCGGAACAGGATCTAGAGCGTCGGCGGTATAGCAAAGTCATCATCATGACTGACGCCGACGTCGACGGTTCGCACATCCGTACGTTGTTACTCACCTTCTTCTATCGGCAGATGAGTGAGCTCGTGTCGAAAGGTCACATTTATGTCGCACAGCCACCTCTGTTTCGAGTGCGTGGCAAGAAAGAGACGTTTTATGTGCAGACCGATGAGGAGATGAAATCGCAGTTGATGGAACGTGGGCTGGCAGATGCCGTGTTTGATCCCGGCGATGGCCGCCAGATTTCCGGCGAACAAATGACGCGTCTCTCGAAAGCCTTGGCCACCATGGAAGATGCACTCGTCGCGCTGGAAAAGCGAGGCGTTAGTTTGCGCTCACACGCGCGACGTATGGATGGTGGTGATCGCTTGCCCGTCTTCCATGTCTTTCTCGGACGCAAGGAATATTGGTTTGCCACACGGGCTGAGCTCGATGAATTTTTGGCTCGCGAGGAACAAGCGGCTGGTCGGGAACTGACCGTCACTGATGATCAAGCGGCGCCCGCCAGTACGGACAAGCCGACGACGGGTGATGCGGCCAGTGATGCGGCTAGCGCGGCGGCACCGGTACCCGCTGCCATTCAATTGCACATCACGGAATTGCATGAAGTGCGTACCATCAATGCGGGGCTCAAGGAGATGAGGGAGTTAGGGTTTGACATTCAAGCTTTGATTCCACAGGAACGAACCGGGGTTGAGACTCCACGCTATGTGCTGCGTCGAGCCGACAATGAAGTGGCACTCAACGATCTCCGCGGACTGCCGACTGCGATTCGTGACTTAGGTCAGAAGGGTTGGTCGGTCACACGCTTCAAAGGCTTAGGCGAAATGAACGCCGAAGAGTTGCGTGAGACGACCCTCGATCCGGCCAATCGCACGCTGGTTCAAGTGAGCATGCGTGATGCCGGTGCGGCGGATGACATGTTCCGAGTGTTGATGGGTGACAAGGTCGAACCGCGTCGCGAGTTCATCGAAAAGCATGCACTCGATGTTCGCAACTTGGATGTGTAAGCGACCGACCGTTTCACCAGGTGACCGTTTCAGCGACCGACTATTTCGCTAGGCGACTATTTTACTAAGCGACTATTGCGCCAGACGACGGTCAAAACGCCCCAGGCTTCGGCGAGACTAACTTTCGACGAGCCGTGGCGGCGATTGCGAAAGACGATTGGCACTTCGCTCAGCAGCGCCCCTGCCTGGTGGCAGCGAAACAGGAGTTCTTCCAGGAGTGCGTAACCGGTTGCTTGTAACTGAGTGAAATCCAGTTGGCGCAGTAACGACACGCGGTAGGCACGAAAACCGCCACTGCAGTCGCGCACCGGAAGACGAAGTAGCCACCGGCAGTAGGTGTTCACCGCGCGACTCATCAGACGTCGCAGCCAGGGCCAATTCTCCACCCCGCCACCCGCCACATAACGCGACCCGATTACCACATCGGGTTGGCGTTCGAGGTTGGTATCGTCCGCGCCCGTGAGGCGGGCGAGTAGTCGGGGAACATCGGATGGTGAGTGGCTGAGGTCGCCATCGAGGTGAACGACTACTTCATAATCATGATCCAGCGCCCAGCGCAGGCCAGTGACGATTGCCGTGCCTAGGCCCAGTTTGCCGGAACGATGCAGGCAGTGCAGTCGCGAGTCGCCAGTGGAATATTGATCGCACCAAGCTCCGGTGCCGTCGGGCGACTGATCATCGACAACCAGGAGATGGACGTCGGGTGCCGCTCGAAACAACTCCTCAACCAATTGTGGCAGGTTGTCGATTTCGTTGTAGGTGGCGATCGTAACCAGGACAGTGGGAGAAGTTCGAGTGGTCACTGGCGTCGACGTAGTTGAGCGAATAGGAGTCGATAATCCATCCGATTGGCACGACTTTTTTGTCGGTCGGAATCGAGGGCATGGCGCTGGTCCAAGCGACGTTCTCCCGCGGTCCGCTCCGTCGGTTCAACCTCGTCGGGCACAATCTGCAGTTCATGGCCGAGTGGCCTTGCGTCCTGCTGAGCGTGTGGAACATTCGGCCGCTCGATCGACGGCCTGGATTCCGGATGCTGCCGGAGTGAGTTCGGATGGTGTTCGAATGGGCGGTGGAGAAAGTGTGGAGCGGGAACGGCTCCGCTGTGGATTTCATCGCGCATCTCATTGCGACTTGCATCGTGCATCTCACCGCGCATCTCACCGCGCATCTCACCGCGATCGAGGTCCGGGCCGTGACCTTCTTCACTCCAGCCATCAACACCTTGATCATCATGCTGGGCGCGATCGCTGTTGCTGATCGAGGTCGCACTGCTGGGGAATGCGGTGACGGGTGGATCGAAACGAAATCGCAATCGCCGGGACTCGGCGCGCTGCGGATCGATCACTTCATCCGCGCCACTCGCCTCACCACTGGCTGCTGGAGCGAGAGGTCGTTCTAGTTGAGCGGCTACGTGATGGATTTGATCGTAGAAGGCATTGTGAGCAGCGGGTACGTCGTAAACCGACGTTTCGTCACTCATTGCTTTCCCGGCGTCACGCTCCAGTGACTCCACAAAGTCGCTCTCTTCTGGCATCTCATTCATGCCATCCGACAGTGCTCCGAATTCGATGAAGCTGGTGTTCGAGTCGGTGGGGTTGTCTGCCGCGCTGGAATCGGCGGGAGTTTGTGCGGGTGTGGGCAATTGTTGCAGCTCAGCCCAAGCATGTTCCACCAATTCGCGGTCGATCGGTCGCCGCTGTTGGCGAGCAGCCATGGTGAGAGCGGCATTGCCAAGTTGATTGATGAGTCGGGGGATGCCATCGGTCGCATAATGAAACGCTCGCAGCGCCTCATCCGTAAAAATCTCATCGGGCACTCCATCGGCGGCCGCGATGAGTGCTCGCACGTAAGCCGCTGTTTCTTCTCGGACTAGTGGTTGCAGGTAGGCACGCGTGCCCAGTCGCTGATTGAAGGTTTCCAGTTCGGGGTCGGTAAAGCGTTCTTCGAGTGCTGGACCACCGGCCAACAGTAAACGGAATCGAGGCTGGCCGTCGAGCACACAGTTCGTGAGCACTCGCAGTTCCTCGAGCAGTACGATGGGCAGCTTATGCGCTTCGTCGATAATCGCCAGCACGCCATTGGGGCAGGCGCGCCGTGACTCCAGGTGATGCCACATGGCGAGTCGCAGGGCACCTTCCGAGGAACCTTTTGTGCGACAGCGGAGCGCGTAGAGCAAACTTTGAAAGAGGGCTCGGCGAGTGCAGACGGTGGAGTGACTGAGGGTGACAACCTGATAGGCGGCTTGAAAATGGTCGGCGATGAGCTGGCAGAGCAGTGACTTACCGGTACCAGGTGGGCCGATGAGCAGCGCTGGTCCAGCTCCATGCTCGATGCACTGGACCAATTGTTCGCGTGCCTGCTCGGCCAGCGGCGAGGGGAAATAGTGGTAGAGGTCGGGGGACGCCGAGAATGGCCGCTGACGGAGTAAAAAAAACGATTCGTACATGGCGATGGGCATTCCCGCGTTGAATCGGCGAACGAAAGACAGGTCTGGCGCGCAAGCACACAGACCCCTCATTCGTTATCGGTCCTACAGCCCATACAACTTAACGGTAATTTTCGCGAGCTTAGGCGGCGCGGCGACGCGCTGTAGCGATCGGTTCTGGAAACTCTCCGGCGCTGGTCGATAGCGTGCATTGTCGTTTGATCTACTGGTGGTCTTCGGAGACCTGACTTATGCTCACGGGACTAGGAGCCCAGAATTAGCTCCCGATTCGCTAGTATTTCAGTTATTTCTCGAGGAATTCACGATGTTGGAAGACTCGCCTAATACGATTGAGTCTCAGCAGCGGCCAGAGTCGCAGACGCGCCCTGTAAGTGGTGCCCGGATGCGACAGCTAGACGGGTTGCGGGGCGTGGCGGCCATCTTCGTGATGCTGATGCATTACACCGTCGCATATGACAATTTGATTGGGCACCAAACGCCGATGCTGCTGAAGTTCCCACGCGGTGGCATCGGTGTCCATGTATTTTTCATGCTGAGCGGTTTCGTCATCTTTATGTCCCTGGACCGAGCCCGAAATCTGCTGGATTTCATCGTTTCGCGCTTCGCACGTTTGTACCCCGCCTACTGGACAGCATTGCTTATTACGCTCCTGGTTACTTTTCGAGATCGAATACCGGGATACGAGCTGTCCGGGAAAGCCATCATGGCCAACTTCACCATGATTCAGGGATTCCTTGGTTTCATGGACATTGATCCTGTCTACTGGACGCTTCAGGCGGAGCTGCAGTTTTACGTTCTGATGGGACTCATCTTCGGCCTTCGTCTGCGCCGTTTCACCGACGTGATTTTTGCTGGCTTGGTCGTACTCAACGCCATCGACCACTTTATCTCATTCACCGATTGGCCAGGGACCGGATTGTGGCGATTCAACATTTATCTACCGGCCAACAAGCTTTACCTCTTTCTCGTTGGCATCGTGTTTTACGAAATGCGTACTCAAACGACTTGGCGGCATTGGTTGATGCTCAGCCTCTGTCTGACCTCGGCCTGTATCAACAACAAGTCCTGGACAATTCTAGGACTGGTGATTTGCGGCGCTGTGATCTTGTTGCTGGCAACTCGTGAAAGACTGCCGATCCTAGCCAGTCGTTGGCTGTTGTACTTGGGGACGATCTCTTATTCCCTGTATCTTTTGCATCAGTTCATCGGATACGCAGTGATCAAGCAAAGCTATCACTGGGGATGGAACGGACATGTTGGTGTACTAGTCGCGATCACGGTTTCCATCTTGCTCGCGACGGCCGTTTGTTTTGGAGTCGAACGGCCGATCAATGACCTGATCAAGAATAAGTATCGACAGCCTTAATAGGGCCCGGTGAAGCCGCGGCGGCGAGCCTCGCTGTAGCGTGCTAGAGCCGCTTCGATAACCGGCTTGGCGCTGGAGGCACTCTGGAAGTCTTCCACTTCGACCGTCTTTCCTTCCAGCGTCTTATAGTCCTGGAAAAAGCGGCGCAGCATGTTCAAGCGATGAGCGGGCAATTCTTCCGCTTCCATAAACCCGTTGTACTCCGGGTCATGAACGGCCACCGCCAGAATCTTGTGGTCCATCTTTCCGCTGTCGATCATCGTCATCAAACCAATCGCGCGACTTTGCACCAAAGCCAGCGGCGCCAGCGGTTCCTGACATAGCACCAGCACGTCCAACGGATCATTGTCCTCGGCCAGCGTCTGCGGAATGAAACCGTAATTGGCGGGATAAAAGACGGCTGAATAGAGAATGCGGTCGAGTCGCAACAGGCCGGTCTTCTTGTCGAGCTCGTACTTAACGCTGGAGTCTGTGGGAATCTCAACCACCGCGACGAACTCCGTCGGCAACAGTTCACCGGGAGTCACATCGTGCCAGGCATGAGTCATTATTGAAATCCTTTGAGTGTAAAAGAGAAGCGAGTGACCGCCTGTGAGACGCTAGTGTACGCGATTGGCAGCGGACTGACCACGTTACCCGCGCGAGAAACCCGCAGGACTGCTCCCCTCTCCCCTGCCCCTCTCCGCAGCCGCTCGGCGGTGCGCCTCTAGATACCTCGTCCCCTCTCCCCAACCGCTGGCAAGACAGCGCCGGTCTTGCAGATGCATCTCATCCAGCGGCTGGGGAGAGGGCTAGGGTGAGGGGCACCTGTTAGGCACCTCTTTACGCGAACAGATCCAGCACCGGGCGTCCGGCGATTGCCAATGGTCGATTCGCTCGATTGCGGACCTCCGTTTGCGGATCAATGCCCACCAACTGGTAAATCGTCGCTGCCAAGTCTTCCGGGCGCACCGGATGTTCATCCGGATAGGCTCCGCGCGCGTCCGATGCTCCATAGATGTAGCCACCGCGAGTTCCTCCGCCGGCTAGCAGCACCGAGTAACACTGCGGCCAATGATCGCGACTGACGTTCTCGTTGATCTTCGGCGTGCGACCAAACTCGCCAAACCAGACCACCAATGTCTCATCCAGCAACCCGCGATCCGCAAGGTCATCCAGGAGGGTGGGCAGAGTCTGATTGGTGATCGGGAAGTGATACTTTTCCACAATCGGAAACATGCGCGTGTTGTTGAAACCGTGCGTATCCCAGCCACCACCTGTGGTGCTCTGACCTCCGATGCTATCGGAAAAATAAACGGTCACAACTTTTACTCCCGACTCCACCAACCGCCGCGCCAACAGACAGCCTTGCCCGTACGTCGTACGTCCATAACGATCCCGCAGCTCCGCCGGCTCCGCAGATAAATCAAACGCCTTCCGCACTCGATCCGACGTCAGCATGCCAATGGCTTTGTCGTAGTACTCATCGAACCCACGTGCCTCAGCGGAGCTCTCCAGCAAACGAGTCTGTTGATCGACCAATTGCTGCATCGCGCGCCGACGTTGCAAACGATCGACCGACAAGTTGGCTGGTAAACTGAGTTCCGGCAATTGAAAATTCACCGCATTCGGATCCTCTTTAAAGAAGAGCGGATCATGCTGCTTCCCCAGAAAACTGGCGTGCTGCCCCGGCGTAATCGAGCCATCACGAATCGTATGCGGATAGGAAACGAACGTGGGCATACCGTTGGAATTCGGCGCGAAACGATCGATGATGCTGCCGTAGGCCGGCCATAAATCCAAGGAGTCGCGCAGTCGCTGATCGTCACTGGGTGGCGCATGACCCGCCAGCGCGTAGTAGCCCGCCGAGTTATGGTTCTTCATCGTGTGCGTCATGCTGCGGATGATCGTCATACGATGCATCTGCGGAGCCACCGCTGGTAGTTGATGGCAGATCTGCAGACCGGGAACCGAAGTCGCGATCGGGGAGAGCGGCCCACGAATCTCTGCCGGTGCCCCAGGCTTCATATCAAACGTATCGAGATGGCTGGGACCACCCCACTGAAACAGAAAAATCACGGACTTGGCCCGCGCCTTGGTCGCCGCTCGGCCCTCCGCCGCTGCAAGAACTCGCCGCACATCGAGTCCCAAGAGACCGAGTCCGCCGATCGATAAGATGGAACGGCGACTCCAAGTATTGGCTGATCGAGCAAGCATCGGTTCGTCTGTCCAGTTGAGGCGGCTATGGGCCAGCAGTGATTTACGAGCGGTTACTCACGAGTCTGATAGGTACGCTTATGCGATGTCGCAGGAATCGAAACGGTATAAGTCTTAGCAGTGGGATCAACGGACAGGTGAATGAAATTCCCCTGACAATTCTGTTCCTGATTCGCGATGAACTCATCCGCCACGTTTGCCGTGGCACCATCCGGTCGCAGATTCTTGTGCACTTGATAAATCGCTTCGATCGATTTCGTCTGCTTTAAGTTGGTAAACACTTCGGGCAAACAGCCCTTCGTTGTGCCATTGTTCATGATCGCCACGCGCGGCTCGAGTGACCGAATCACAAGCGGGTTGTTGCTGGCATCCAGCCCGTGATGGGTGACCTGATACACATCCACTTTCCCCACGAGATTCTTCGGACAAACCAGTCGAGCTTCTTGATTCCAGGTGAGGTCACCGGCATCGAAGAAACGGAAGCCGCCGAATTCCACGAGCGTCACCACACTGTTGGCGTTGTCAGAACCATCACGATCCTTCTGCCGCGCGTCGGCACAGATTTGAGAATTCTCGGGCGCGGTGGCGATTGGCGTGATAAAAGATTGTCGAGTACCCACACAATGGACTTTGATTTCCGGCGCACCAGCCAATTGCTTCATCGGCATCCGATCGCCCGGATTAATCACCACTCGCCGCTCACATTTAAACTCGCGATAAGCCTTATCCGGTCGATCCGGCATCCCCTCAAACTCACCATTGTCATAGACAGAGCCGATGGGGAGGAGCGCGCTGAGTGCGGCGGCGCCGCCAAAGTGATCCCCGTGATAATGGGTCGTCACCAGATGATCGACTCGTCGTAATCCGGCCACTTGTGTCACCACTTTTACGATTCGCTCCGAGTCCCGTCGCCCCGGATTGCCGGCGTCAAACAGCAAGCTCTCACCCGCCGGAGTGACAACCAGCGTCGCGGCTCCACCTTCCACATCAATCCAGTAGATATCGAGGCATTTGTCTTTCGGGCCAGCCAGGGCGGAATTCACTGCGAGGCCACCGAGCAGTCCGAAGCTCCAGGCCAGTCCGAGTAGTCCAATAACGATCCTATTCATAACCACGCGGCTCGCAGAATGAAGTGCGAGTTGATTTCCGGTCTTAGTCATCCGAGGTCCTCCTGGTGCTGTTGATGAACGTGTTGGCCTGCACTTCACTGTTGAATTGCTACTGCTAAATCGTCAGTGCTAAATTGCTGCTGCTAAATCGTGACTGCTAAATATCCATTGTTTAATGGCGAAACAGGAATTCTTTGGCATTGAGTAGTGCCCAGGTGAGATCCTGCAAGGCGGTGGACCGATCGGCACTGTCGCTCAGCCACTGCCGCGCCGCTTCTTTTTCGCGGTCGGTTGGCTCCCGAGTTAAAACGGTCCAGTAAAGCTCCACAATCAATTCGTCTTTCGTCGCGCTGCTGTGAGCCCATTGACTAAGCCGATTGCTGGGTGCCGAAATTCGCTCATTCAGTTCCTGGCCACTCAGCAACCAGAAGGCTTGCTTGAGTGTCGTTTCGTTGGAGCGTTCACATTCGCAGCCCAGCAGTCTTGCCGGTTTACCGAAGGTGGCCAGAAATCGATCGCCTTCACCGCTGCGATTATCTTTTACTCGCTTAACTCCCGGCACCTGGGCAGCGCGCAGGCCTAGAGGATAACCGGCCAGCGGTGCCGGTTGGTCCAATACTTGGGACTGTGCGTCGAGTAGTTTTTCAGCCGACCAGCGTCGCACGATCGCTCGCGCAAACAGTCCCTCATCATCGGCCAAATCAGTCGCACCGACGGAGCGCGCATAGGTGCCACTGGTAACAATCTCGCGGACCAAATGCCGCAGATCAAAATCATGTTCGATGAGTTGTGTGCCGAGGTATTCGAGCAGGCCCGGCACCGATGGCGGATTGGTCGCTCGCACATCATCGATCGGTTCCACCACACCTCGACCCAGCAAGTGATACCAGATGAAGTTGGCCTGCGCTTGAGCGAACATGCGATTGTCACGACTCGTTAGCCAGTGGGAGAGTGCGTCCAGTCGGTCACTGTTCGCTGGTAGCGCCGGTAGATTCGCGCCGAGCAGTCGTGGCTCGGCATCGCGACCGGTGCGCGCGTTCTTGACTTCCCCAGCCTCTTTTACCTCCACCACCTGCTCGCCGTTGAATTCATTCTTATCGAGCTTGTCGGCGCGGTCATTCGACAAAATCTGGTAGTCGACTCGACCGAAGAGCGCTGCCCAAGAGTAATAGTCATCTTGCGTCCAGCGATCGTAAGGATGGTTATGGCATTGGGCGCACTGCAAACGCACGCCGAGAAAGAGTCGAGCGGTCGTTTCGCCACGCGCGGCAGCATCCCGATTGGCTCGATAAAAATTGGCGGCAGGATATTCGTACGTGCTGCCGCGAGCGGTGAGTAATTCACCTACCAGTTGATTGATCGGAGTGGCGGTGCGAATTCGATCGGAGAGCCAGCGATGAAACACATCCACACCAGTCACATCGAGCACCTTTTCTTCCACTCGCAGTATGTCGCACCATTTGAGTGCCCACTGAGCGGTGAATTCGGGACGATGCACGACACGGTCGATAAGTTGTTCGCGTTTGTCGACGGTCCGGTCCGCGACGAATTCACGCGCCTCGTCAGCGGTTGGCAGGATGCCGAGTGTGTCCAGATAAAGTCGCCGCAGCCAAGTGGCATCGTCCACCGCTGCGCTCGGTGTCGTCTGCAATTTGGCCCAGCGATCGTGCAGCGGTCGATCGAGTGGTGTGAGGGGCGGCTCCAGTGGCGGTAGGGGACCGGTTCGAGCGGGCAAAAATGCTACCCGCACTGGTACTTGTTGGTCGAGGAAGCGCGCGAGAATCGTGGTTTCACCAAGTTGTTGACGCCGGACCTCGCCGCTGGCGGAAATGAGCGGTATGAGATTGGAGGCTTCAAAGGTGGTGAGTGCTGTGACATCACGGCGCTGCCCTTGCGCGTCGGTCGCTGTCACTTTGAGCGTCACGCGATCGACCGGCTCGACCAAAATCGCCTCGGCGGGTTCCACGTTCAAGGCGACGATTCGAGTCTCTTGCGGAGTGACGAAACGGGCTCCGCTAGCGATCCAGTCTCGCAGCGCTTGATAGGCGGGACTGTCGCCGGAAAACCGCACTCCGCCCTGATGTGCCACTCGCCCGGTCGCCTTCAGCAGCAACAGACTCTGTTCGGGTTCCAGTAGATTGATGCGGCGACCCGCTTGTTCGTGCGTGATCGTGGCGTGATCGACTGCCGGATCCTGGCCGCGCAGGGAGAGTTTGAAACCACCTTTTCCGTGGAGGTTGCCGTGGCAGGCACCTTGATTGCAGCCACCTTGGGAGAGTGCCGCCATGCCATCGATGGCAAAGAGCGGCTCCGCGGCTTGAACCGTGCGAATGAAGTGCTGTCCG
>JBJSXJ010000002.1:0-33723 GCA_046086325.1 Planctomycetota bacterium
ACCCGTGGAACGCGACACCCTGTATCGACGCGTGCAGCGGGATGCTCAGGGCCAGTGGCAAATCCCGGAATTGGTGACTCGTTGAGTGATTTGAAAGCGGGTCCGTTTTTGTGGTCTCTTTGGGGTTCCGGTGGTTCGTGCTCCCGAAAGGTCTGATCTGCAGTTAATCCATAGGAAACCCGGATAATGCTCTTTGTTGGGAAACACAGAGTCACAGAGGGCACAGAGGGGCGGAGATAGGGGGGAAGTCATCACATGCGGAGCAGCGCGGGATAGGCTACAAATTGGCTATACGGATCCTGATCGAGTGTTCGAGGGAGCTATCCGCCGTCCTCGATCGGCGTGCTGAAACTTTCGTACGGCAACCCGGATGGACCTTCAATCTTTGATCGGCTCGCAAGTGCCTTTCGCGGAGTGACACTCGGAGACGGCACTGGCCTCTACAGAGCCCAGCGGTTGCTGGACGAGACCAGGAAGTCTTCCACCACTTACCAGCTGCCAAAAACCGATTGTCCGATGCCATCACCCACGATCGACGGCGCCCAGAGCAAGCGGTACTGGCCGACTTGCGTCTCGTGTACCGACTGCGTGGAGACGTAGGCAATCCAGAGCCCGAGGAAGACCTGCGACGAGTAGTGCTTGTCGTCATTAAGTCGCGAAAGGCCGGGCAAGGTTGAACCGGCATAGAGCAGTGCTTTCCAGCGCCAGTCGTCGGTCATTTGCGCCGCGGCCATGAAAGGGACGGCACCTGTAAAGGCATGGCCGGAGACTCCGTTACTATCGGCGAACGGATGCCATTTCGAGCCGTGATCGGTTTCACCTGGGCGGGATCCGCCGGTTACGCGCTGCATCACCAGCATCGCGGGGCAACCAACCAAATACGCTCGGCCCGTGCGGCGACTCCATTCCCTCCAGGCTCCCTCCGATTCGCCGCGAATCGGTAGATACTCGGCCAACGCCCAGGCACCAAAGCCAGCAGGTGCCATCACCGTCCATTCACCCATCCAGCGGACGCTGTTCGCGAAACTATCGGTGAAGGAGCTACGGACGTCATTCTGCCATTCTTTACGCACCCACTCGTCCGCATTTGTCTCCGCAAAACTTGCCGCCACTCCAAACGCAAATAGGTTTTGACCGAGTCGCGACGTGGAGTAGAAGTTGCGGTAGTCGCTGGAGATTTGCTGCCAGACGGTGAGCTGCTGTGGTCGTTCGCCCAGCCAATCGATCGGTTCACTGGCCCCATCGATCGGCGGCAAGCGCGTGAATTCGGTGGGATCAACGGGGCGAGTAATCCAGGGCAGTACATCGCTGGGGGATGATTCGGCCTCCGCCTCCTCGACCCAGCTTCTGCCCGGTCTCTCCCCAGGAATTCCGAGCGATTCCGGCGCCACCTGCGTCACTTGGCCAGCGAGAACCAAGGTTAGAAGCAGGTGGCTGGTAATCATCGTGGAACCATTCCAACGGCTAGCAAGCCGTTAATCGGGCAACTTGATTTCGCGTCCCTCTCCATCTCGTAATTCCAGTTCGAGATGTTCGGGGTAGTGTCCCTCGACACCTAAAATCTGCACGTGGAGCTTGGTTTCTTCTTCCAAGCGGACGATTTCACGACGCTTGCGATTATTCAAATACGACGCGACATCCGCGTGGCAGCGAACGGTAGCACTCGCAATTCCAGCTTGCAGGGACGCCAGCATGAGCTTACGTACCACCTCGATCGCCACACTTTCGGCAGTCTTTACCAAACCTCTTCCGGTGCAGCAAGGGCAAGTTGCGTAGACACTGCGATTGACGCTCGGCCGAATACGTTGGCGCGTCATCTCAATGAGTCCGAAGGGGCTGGTGCGGAGGATTTTCGAACGAGCGCGATCGCGTTTAAGTGCATCGCGCAAGGCTCGCTCTACACCTCGGCGATGTTTTTCCCGCCGCATGTCGATGAAGTCATTGACGATCACGCCACCCAAGTCGCGCAGCCGCAACTGGCGAGCAATTTCTTTCGCGGCTTGGATGTTCAATTGATAGGCCGTCTCCTCAGCATCCGTTTCGGTGCGGAAGCTGCCGCTGTTGACATCGATCGCCACGAGCGCCTCAGTTTGATCAATCACGATCGAACCACCCGCCTTGAGCGGCACTTTGCGACTGTGGATGTTGTTGATTTCCGCATCCAGCTTGTAGCGATGGAAGAGCGGTTCGTGGTCGGCATGCAGTTGCAGACGATTCACATGCCGCGGCATGATGTCGGTCAGAAACTCTTTGGCGCGCTCATATGCTTGCGGCTCGTCGATCACAATTGCATCGATATCGGACGTCACAATATCGCGAATGGTCCGGATGATCATGTCGCTTTCTTCGTAGATGTCGACCGGTCCCGGACTGTTCTTCACACGGCGAGCGATGACTTTCCAGAGTCGAATGAGGTAGGCCATATCGCGCGCCAGTTCGCGGCGAGTGCGATCTTGGCCGGCGGTGCGGACGATAAAGCCGATGCCTTTAGGTGGTTCGAGGTCGAGCATCATGTCGCGCAGTTGTCGGCGCACGCGATCATCTTCGATCTTGCGCGACACGCCCACTCGCCCCAGCGCTGGCATCAACACCAGGTAGCGCCCGGGAATACTGATGTAGGTGGAGAGCGTCGGACCTTTGCTGCCGATGCCTTCCTTGATGACCTGCACCAGTACTTCGTCGCCACGTTTGAAGATCTCTTGAATGGGCGGCTTCACGCGCGGTCGTCCGCCACTATTGCGAAACGGACGTCGTCGGCCACCCCGACCGCGTTGTCCACCGCCGCCTGAACCGGAACCACTCGCTTCGGCGCCCTCGCCGCCCTCGTGATCACTGCGTTCATCGTCGTCGCCTAAATCGAAATCCCCCGCGCGCGGATCGCTGATCGGTTCATTCGGATCGTAACCACCCTGGCGAAAGTATTGTGGTTCGACATCGCTGATGTGCAGGAAGCCATTTCGTCCCACACCAAAATCGACGAAAGCCGCCTGGATACTAGGTTCCAAATTAACGATGCGACCTTTGTAAATATTTCCTACGTAATTGTCCTGGCTCGCTCGTTCGACATAGAGTTCTTCGAGTGCGCCATCTTCGATGATCGCAATCCGGCATTCTTCCGATTGCGAGACATTGATGAGCATTTCCTTTTTCATGCGTGGCCTTTTTTCGTGCGCGCTGGTGGTGAATGTTAAGTAAAAGAAGGTGGCCCGTGGCGATTTAGTAGCCTGACATTTCGGGCGACACCTTGCGTGCTTCTTCTAGTAAAAACCGATCAACTTCCGCCGCATCGTCCATTAATAGAGCGCGGCGAGCAATCTCTTGGCAGAGCGGCAACGTGACGTTGCGGCACATGCGTTTAATCTCTGGCACGGCTCCTGGAGGCACGCTGAATGATCGCAAGCCCATCCCCAAAAGCAGCGCCGTGTAACGAGTACTGCCACTCATCTGCCCACATAAACTCGTCGGGATTCCCGACTGTCGAGCGTAATTAAGTGACAGATCAATGAGGCGCAAGACGGCCGGATCACTTGCGCTATACAACTCCGCAACATCCATGTTGCCACGATCCACTGCCAAGGCATATTGAATCAGATCATTCGTGCCTATGCTCAGAAAATCGACCTCACGCAGGAATCGATCAAGCATCATGACCGCCGCTGGTACTTCGACCATCATGCCAACGGATAAATGCCGATCGAAAGGAATTCCCTGCTCTTCCAAATCCTCCATCGCATCGGCCAATAACATCTTGGCGCGACGCAGTTCCCCCAAAGTACTCACCAAGGGAAACATCACTTTGACTTTTCCCAAGGCGCTGGCCCGCAAGATGGCACGCAGCTGCGTGCGAAAGCGCGGCAGTTCGCGCAGTGACAAACGGATGCTGCGCAGACCCAAGAAGGGATTCTTGCCGCCTTCCGCAGCGTCCTCCGGCTGCAATTTGTCAGCACCCAGATCGAGCGTGCGAATGGTTACCGCCCGACCTGCGAGCGCCGATACCACCTGCGCATAAGCATTGAACTGCTCTTCCTCCGTCGGTTCATGTTCCGCGCCCAAGTAGAGGAATTCAGTGCGATACAAGCCGATGCCTTCCGCTCCATGACGCAAGACCGCCGTCACTTCTTCCGGAAACTCGATGTTCGCATCGATGACGACATGCACGCCATCCGCCGTCTCAGCCGGCAGATCACGTAACCCTGCTAGCTCTTGCACATGCGTACGCCGCAAGTCCGCCATGCGCCGGTAGAACTTGAGCGTCTCTTCGTCGGGCGACAGAATCACTCGCCCCTGCTCGCCATCCACGATTACCATGTCGCCGCCGGCCACGTCCGCCAGAAACTGCCCCGTGCCGACAATCGCTGGCAGTTCCAAAGCCTTCGCCACAATCGCCGTATGACCACCTTCGCCACCACTTTCCGTGACGAACCCGAGCACATGCTGGCGGTCGAGCGTGGCGGTTTCGCTGGGCGTCAAATTGGAGGCGAGCACGATGACGGGCGAAGTCAGATGCCGCAGCTCCCCATGTTCAAACCCCAGCAATTTTTGCAGCAGATGTTTTTCGATGTCGAAGAGATCGTTGGCGCGTTCGGCGAGCGACGAGATTTTGAGATCTCGGAGAACCTTAACATAGCGGCGAATTGTGGTGTTGATGGCATACTCGGGCGAATAATGATGTTCGCGGACGAGGGCCGAGATTTCGTTGACCAAGCGCGGATCGCGCAGCAGCTGCAGATGAGCGCCGAAGATGGCGCCCGTTTGATCGCCTAGCTCTTCCGCCACCACTTGGCGGTTACGTTCGATATCCGCAGCCACCGCATCCATGGCGCTATGCAGCCGCTGCAATTCGTCGACCACGGCATCGCGCAGCACAAAACGTCGCGGGATCCGAAATCCCTCGTTACTGATGACCAGCGCTTCGCCAATGGCAATGCCGGGCGAGACGGCGATTCCTTGCAATATTTGCATCGTTCCGCCACGCGAACGCTCAACCATGGGACTCAGCGCCTAACCCCAAGCGGGATTAGCGCGATCAACCATCGCCTTCCGCGTCCAGTTCCACGAAACCCCGCGTGATCACTTCGACCAAGTCGGCCACTGCCGCCTCGGCATCCGGTCCCACCGCGGATAAAGTCAATTCGGTACCTGGCATCGCGGCCGTGGTAATCAGCGACAATACGCTGCGACCATCAAACCGCTCATGCCCCTTTATCACTTCAATTGTCGATTGGTATTTTTGAGCTGTTTTGACAAATAAATCAGCCGGCCGCAAATGAAATCCGCGCGGATTTACAACGGTTACCACTCGGACCGCTATTTGCTGATCCATCACTGCGTCTTCCACCGTTGTACGGTCGTCGGGATCCGCCCCCCTCCGCCCGGCTAACTTGTCGTCTAAGTCTGAAATTGATTGTTGTCCGCTTCCTCCAGCAAACGCTGAATGTCGGCGGCCGATTGAGCTTGCCGCAAACTGCGACAAAATTGATCATTACGCAATTGACGGGAAATGTTCTCCAGCGCTCGTAAATGATCACCCGGCCGATCCGGCGGCGATACGAGCAAGAAAAACAGGTGCACCCGCTCACCATCCAAACTATCGAAATCCAGGCCCGCGCTACAGACCCCAACCGTGCCCACCAATTTGTCGACACTGGCATGCTTGGTATGAGGCACGGCAATGCCACGCCCAATCCCCGTGCTGCCCAGCTCCTCGCGCTTCATGATCGCGCCGACAATCCCTTCGAGCTCCGTTGTGGCCACCGATCCCGCCGTGACCAATCCCGTTACCAACTCTCGGATCACACTTGGCTTGTCACGCGATGCGAGTTGTGATTGGATCGCATTCACGCAAACAAAATCAGCAAATTTCATCGTACTTCATCCCTCGTTCCGCAGCGTTCGGACTACGGCTGAGCTTCGCCGCCAGCTTCCAAATGCTTCAACCCCGGCACTCGGTGACCGGCCTGCTTCTCATGATGCTTCCGCAACTGGCCTTCCACCTTGTGAATGGCGCCGTCGAGAGCCGCGAGCAGATTTTCGGCGGTTTCCGTCGCCACAAAATGCTCCGTACGCTCCACCGACACGCGAATTTCCACCGAGGGCGATTCTTTGTGCTCCAAATCAGCCGTTACCTGAATCGCGGTCACCCGGTCATGATACTTCCGCAGCTTCTCCACCTTCTCCGTGATCTTTTCTTGTGTCGCCCCACTCAAATGCCCATGACGGGCCGAGATTGATAACTGCACGGATACGGCTCCTTCTAAAAATCGAAAACCAACCGCCTGGAAGTCGTCAGCCAACTTCTGGTCGGTCCTAGTGTAATCTTCTGAATGGCTGACGAAAGGGGCATTTAACCAGCCTGAACTAGCTTTTAGGTGACAGGTTTGAGAACAATGCCGCCATCCTTCAGTCGTTTCTTCCACTGCTGAGTCGGTACTTTGCGGCGCTCGGGCGTTCCCTCGGGTCGGTAATTCAGCGTTAATCCCGTGATGCGTCGTAAATTCTCAAAAGCCACCACACGTACATCTAAATCGTTGTACTCCAGCGCCTCGACCAACTGCTGAGCACCCTCTTTTTCCAGCTGCGGAGCACTATACTCCCACAACATGCGATAGAGCAGCTGGCCGTCGTCATGACGCAGTCGAACCAGCGACTCTCGCACCTGTACCGCCGTTTCCGGCGCGCGGGATAGGGCCAGCCGCAGCGTCTCGACCGCCACACTCCAGTACGCGTGCTGCTGGTCACTCCCCAGTTCACCGATCACCGCATCATAGCTGCCGAGTTCGGCCAGGCAACGAGCGACCAGGGAACGCACTTCCGTTTTGCGAAATCCAACTCGCTCCTCCAAACCCACCGTCAGCGGTCGCTGAACCGCGAGGAATCCCTCTAGTTGCTCCGCCGCATCATGATCCAACTTGGAAATAGCCTTGGGATCAGCCCATTTCGGAAATGACTGCTCCATCACTTCCGCCTGGCCCGCCACCTTCTCCCCCTTACCCGCCGACGGCAACGACAACGACTGACGCCACGATACACCCGCCGCTAAATTCGCCTCACCCCCCCCCGGCAATGTCCAGCCCGCTTGGCCGCCACGGGCATGAATCGTGACCGTCAGCCAAGCCGAATCGCGTTCGGGATCGCTTCCCGCCGCCAAACTACGCCGGACCTCTATCGCCACCTCCGTGTCAGCCTCCAACAGCCGCAACTGACCTTCCACGCCACCTAAATTAAGCTGCAACCGCAGCCCCGGATGACCAGCTCCCGTAAGCAATAAGCGACCATAATGCACCTGCACCGCTCCCGCCTGCTGGTCGCTCGCCGCCGACAATTCCAAAGCCGCCTCGCCTACCAGCAGCAGCTGCGCCCCCGATTTCAAAATCAGCTGCGGGCGGTAGACCGGCAAGGATACCAGACGCTCCCCCGCCACGATCTTTCCACCCCGCGGCACTCGATACCACAATTCATCCGCAGCCTGCACGCGCGCTAAAACCTCGTTTTCTGACGCCATCCGCGCCACTTCTGTACCCACGATGCCGTCCGCCGCCTCCTCGTTCGCGTCCCCCGCCAGCGGTGGAATGGCCGGCGCCGGCGGACGACCACCCAGCAGCGTCCCACCACGGCCCGGCTCCGCCGCTAGATCGCCCTTCCTCTTGTCCGCACCGCCCAGGGCCGCCGCCGCAGCGGGACGAGCCTTATCAGCCGGATCGCTCGCCGCGTCGCTATTTCCGGCGTCGCTGTTTCTAGCGTTATTGATTCCGGCGTCATTGTTTCCGGCGATATTATTTCCAGCTACTTTATTTCCATTCGACGGCGTCTTTGCGCCCGGTCCCACCATTGCTTCACGGCTGGCACCCTCCAGACCAGACGCCGCCGCGTCTCCCGCTTCACCCGCATCACCGGCTAATTTCCCGGCCGCAGCCCGTTCGTCCACCGCATTCGCCACCGCAGAATTCGGCTCGCCGTCGGTCGCCGCGGCCGTATCAGTATTCTCCCTGACAATATTCTCCCTGGTAGTATTCTTGCCGGCCGTCGCTCCACCGCTGCCACCTCGCTCGCCATCCGCTGCCGCAATTTCCGTGCTCGACCGCGCGTTCCACCAGCGAGTCGCCAGCGGCACCGTAAAGGCCACGGCTCCAATCGCAAGCGCTAGCCCGATCCCCCACCACATCGTGTTCGCTCGGCCTACCGCCGGCTTCCGCGCCACTGCCGTACGATTCGCCGTGCTATTGGCCGTACCATTCGCCGGCATGGCACCCGTTATCGGTCCACCCGCTGCCGAATTCTGCTGAGCGGCCAGTTGCACAGCGTCCCCCAGGGGATCATGGCTGTCGCCTAAATAATCGTCGCTGGAACCAGCCCCAAAGCCCGCTGCGGCCGGAAACCCCGCCACGGAATGATCCGCCATGACCGAACCCGGTCGGCCGGCTGCCAAGTGACCCAGCCCCGCTTCCCACTCCTGATGAATCGGCGGCTCCTCAGTCGGCAACGCAAAATCGCTGGTGGAGAGCGAAATCAAGCGATGAGCTCGGTTACGCAGCGCCGGTGACACCGTCGCGGGCTTGTCCAGCACCAAGGCGAGAATGTGATGACAAGATGCCACTTCGGACAAATGCACATCGGACTCTAAACAGACTTTCTCAAACTCCGGCACCCGATCCGCTGCCAAGGTGTTGTCCAGATACTCGGCGACCGAATTGGCATCCAAGCCAATGCCGCGACCATCCACCTTCGGCGCTCCCAGCCGCGGCTGTTTCGACCGTTGCCGAATTCGCTGCACCAACTCCGTGGCGAATTTACTTTCATCAATTCGCCGCCCTAATTCGACCGCGTCCAGTGGATCGAGGAGATCATCGAGATAGGCCAGCAGTGTTCGCAGTGTGAGTCGCATGACAAAAACCTCTTGGCCAGCAATTTCGTTCGCCTGGCAATTTCGTTTGACCAGCAATTTCTCTTAGTCAGCAATTTCTCGGCAGGTACTCCGCAGAGTTCTCTTCAGGATTAGTGCCTTTTTCGCGCCTTCGCCGTGCAAAATGGCGAAAATAATTTGGAGGAAGGCGCGGTGCCAACCTGCCGTTCATCTTGCGCAGAGACGCTCGCGCGGGTAGAATAGGCCATGTTGATGGTTAGGATCGATCCCAGTTTTTGAAAAACTGTTGGAGGGCGCTGCCATGCCCGACTACTCCCGCATCGCACGACAACAAATGCTCCGAGAAGCCGAGGGTTACCTGGACCTGATCGGCCATTTTCCCCATTCGTGGAAGCTATCTCCCGCAGTCCGCGATCGACTCGCCCAACGCGCCATCGACCTGCTCGCCATCATCTCGCTCACCCATCAGTCGCACTTTCAGGTCTCCTTCCTCACCGGCTACGCCTACCGGCTCATGGAACGCTACGCCGCAGCCGTCCCTCACCTCGAAGCCGCCGCGCGCATCGACGAACAAGAACTCTCCCCCTGGATCGAACTCGGCTGGTGCTACAAACGGCTCGGCAAGCTCGATAAGGCCATCGAGGTGCTCGAAGAGGCGCTGGAATCGCACCACGAAGAGGCCCTCGTCCATTACAACCTCGCCTGCTACTGGGCACTCTCCAAAAACGTCCCCATGACCGTTCTGTATCTGGCTCAGGCGTTTGATATCGAAAGTAGCTATCGCGACATGGTAGCGGGGGAAAGTGATTTTGATCCTGTGCGCCACGACCCCCACTTCGACGCACTCGTTTCCAAGGTGGTCGTGTAGAAGAGAATTTCCATGCTGAACTCGCCCCTCCCCGCCGCTCTCCTGGCTCGACGTGACCTGCTGCGAGTCGGTGGGGTGGCGTTGGCGAGTAGTTTGGTGCCGTCCGCGTGGCTGGCGAAGGCGGCGGAGCAGGGTGGTCGCGCTGGTCGACCGGGCCGCGCCGAATCGGTGATCTTCCTCTGGATGGCGGGTGGCGTGACGCACCTGGATTCGTTTGATCCCAAGCCGCAAGCGCCCGTCGAGATTCGCGGCACATTAGGCGATATCGCCACACAGCTGCCTGGTATACGTTTTTGCGAAACACTTCCCTGCCTCGCCCAGATCGCCGATCGACTGGCGGTGCTGCGGAATTTTTCCCATGACAGTGACGATCATCTGCTGAGTCAGGTCTATACGCTGTCGGGGCGGAAGGTGAACCAGAATCAGCTGTTCACCGAGCCGAATCTGGGTTCTGTGGTGAGTTACCTGGAGGGACCGCGCCAGGGACTGCCGGCCTACATCGCAGTGCCAGGAATCACGCGTCCCGGTCCCCCGCCTCATAACCTCTTCGTCGGCGGCTGGCTGGGCTCGAAACATGTCCCGTATTGTCTGGGTGGTCTACCAGAACAGCCTGATTTTGTGGTCGGTGAAAAACTATTTGACCCGCCCGCGCGTATTGATGAATCGCTCACCCCAGCCTCACTGGCACTTACCGTTGACGTACCGCTAGCGCGACTGACGAGTCGCGCGGCCTTGCGCGACCAGCTTGATCAGGCCCTGCGAACCGTGGAATCGGCGGACGCATTGGTGGCCAATGAATCGCGCTATCAAGACGCCCTGCGGCTGCTGGCGACACCTGCTGTTCGATCGGCCTTCGACGTCTCCAGCGAAACCGATTCCACTCGCGAACGTTATGGTCGCACCAAAATCGGCGGGCGCTGCTTGATGGCCCGACGACTCGTCGAAGCGGGTGCTCGCTTTGTCATGGTCGACTATGGCTACGATCCCGACTACGGCAACATCTGGGATAATCACAACGCGGACGGGCAAAACCATCCACCGATTCAGCAGATGGTCAAGCGCGGCTATCACTTGGCCGGCATGGATCGAGCGTTTGCGGCTTTGATCAGCGATTTAGAAGAACGCGGACGACTCGATTCCACCCTCGTGGTCTTCATCACCGAATTTGGACGCACGCCGCGGATCAATGCGCGGGGTGGTCGCGATCATTGGGGCAAAGCGGGTTCACTGTTTTTCGCTGGCGGGGGAATTCGAGCGGCGCAGGTGATTGGCGAAACCGATGCCCAGGCCGCCGCTCCGATCGGCAGTGGCTATACGCCCGCCGATGTCGCCGCCTCCATCTATCACGCCATGGGCATCGATCATCGCCAAGTGATTCGCGATCTGCTCGATCGACCCCGCTTGATCCTCGACAACGGCCGCCCAATCCCCGAACTCTTCGGCTGATCGCCGTTTCCGAGCCTGCCGCCGGGCATCAGGTCGTTGGTGTGAGGGCGAGTGCGGCGAGGATCGCAAGTGTGGCGGTTTCGATTCGCAGCCAACGATTTCCCAGGCTTACGGGATTCCAATCCGTGGCTCGCGCAAGCTCCACTTCGTCCGCGGTGAATCCGCCTTCCGGTCCAATCGCGATCCAGATATCATCCCCGCCCGCCGCGTGCCAACGATTTCCCGGAACTCCTGGGGCGGACTGAGTTGGTATTTCGACGTTGTCCGGATGAGCGATATAGCGGTGCGTGGCTGATCGCGCTTGTTCCACAAATTCAGACCAGGGTGTCGTTGGTTGGATGTCCATTAAGCGATTGCGACCGCACTGCTTCGAAGCTTCAATCACCGCTCGCCGCAGTTTCTCGGGCGCGCCGCCTTCCGGCTGTGAGACGGAGCGTTTCGTGCGCAGCGGCACACAGGTCGTCGCACCGAGCTCGACCATTTTTTCGATGAGCCAGCGCTGGCGATCGCCTTTGGGCAGAGCGACACCGATGGTCACCCGAAACGGCAACTCGCGATCCACTAGCAGGCCGTCGGTGGTCGTCACCCAGACCGTGGCTCGATTAAGACGAGTGATCGTGGCGGGAAATTCCCAGCCTTCACCATTGAATAGGACCAACGAGTCACCGACCTCGGCACGCATCACATGGAGCAGGTGATGAGCTTCAGCGTCCGTGATTTCCAGTTGCGAATGAGCGGCGGCCAGGGGAGCGAAAAAGCGATGCGACATGGGGATACAGGGATACGGAATGGTGTGGGGATACGGAATGGTGTGGGAATACAGGATGGTGTGGGGATACAGGACGCTGAAGAGGTACAGGACGCCGACGGGCCCGAGGGAAGTTCAAGATTAACCCCGACCAAGTCGATTAAGTAACTGATAGGGATTGTAACGTTTGGAGCAAGGTAGGCCGACATGGATGGATTCACAGCACCGCTGAGCGAGGAAGCTCTCGCCCGTTTGCATTTTCTCGCCGATCACGGCCGCAAGCTGGGGTTGCTGCGCGGAGCTCCGGGAGTCGGTAAGACCAGTCTTCTGCGACAGTTCATGCTCGCTCGCAGACGCCTGGGCGACGATGTTTCGCTGCTGGACCTGACGGGCACGGACGGACGCGAACTGCTCGCCAGCCTCGCCCACCGACTAGATCGACGCTTGTCGACCGACAGGTCGCGATTGCACTGCTGGCGGTCGATCGCGGACCGCATCTGGACGAATCACCTGCAGCGACTCCCGACGATCCTGCTGCTCGATAACATTGATCTGGCGACGGAGGAAGCCAGTTCGATCGTACTGCGACTGCTGCACTTAGAAGAGTGCTCTCAGGCCCGCGTGACGGTCGTGCTATCCATCGATTCCCGCGGCGCGACTCGACTCGATCGACGCCTACTGGAACTCGTCGATCTCACCATGCTGCTACAGCCCTGGACAGAAGAGGAGGTGACGGATTACCTCGTCCATGAACTAGCTCGGCAGGAACGCAATTTTCCCGCTCCCACTCATGATGCTGCTCGTCGCATCCATGAACTGACCGGTGGAGTGCCGCGGCAAGTAGCCCGGCTCGTCGAGCTCTCGATGTTAGCCACCCGCACGCTCGACCTCGACGCGTTCGACGCCGACACGGTGGAACTGGTCAGTCAGGAATGGACCACTCTACCCGCCGCAGCGTGACAGAAGGTTAATGTTCACCTCGGTTCATCCGAAGAAAGCGTACTTGGCTAAATGGAGTTAATAGAGTTTGAGGGTGAGGAATTCTTGATCACAAAGGCCGTAGTCTTTTCTGTTCATGGCTTTGGACGCCATCGAAAAACGGTCTAGGGCCAACGGCCCGAGGATGAGCGACGGCCCCATCAAACGGCGATGAACGAGTGGTGGGCGAACCACGAATCGGACGAATGGTCTCGATGGCACTGGAAGAGTGGCTTTATTCATCGCCGGGCCTTTGGCCCTGGGCATATTAGATTGGTGGGGCCGGTAACCCAGCCCGCTGGGCTGGGCTAGGTGATTGGCCGGGCCGTAGGCCCTTGATTTGCTCTGCCTGCTAGCCAGATTTCCAGCGTTCTGTAACTCCGCCACACCTACCGACCCATCCATGCCCTTAACGTTTCGTCGTGCTGTTCGGACTGATGGCATAAATCCCATCAGGATCCGCATGTCCCCTTTTCTTCAAGCCCGCGCACACTTCAGTCGGATGAGCCTAACAATGTGGCGTCCAGGAAACTTCGGGGCTGTGAGTGTAACAACTTGGAAAGTTGCGAATTTTGGGTTCCCGTGAGGGACAGGGGAAGCCCTCGTCGATGGACGCACGACATTCGAATCTTTGCTATACTCCCCACGTCTACCAACGGGGTAAGTGCTGGCAGGAAAGAGCGTACACGATGAAGAACAAAGCTGGAGTGGAATCGACTCCTGTGGCCATCCGACTCACGAACTCGGAAACGACGAACAAGCAAGTTGGTTCCTCCGAATCGGGCACGCCAGGGCCAGCGGCGCAGGAGCTGGATTTACGCAACCCGGTCGTCGCCGTGGTGCTCGCTTGGCTCATTCCTGGAGCCGGGCACTTCTATCAAGGTCGACGACTCAAAGGCTGGCTCTATCTGATTTGTATCCTTGGCACCTATGTGACGGGTTTATGGATGGGTGGCGGTCACGTAGTTTACGCTTCGTGGACGCGCGAAGATCGCCGGTGGCAGTTTGCGTTGCAGGCTGGAGTCGGTTTACCCGTGCTACCAGCAATCGTCCAAAATCGCCGCGTGATGGCCAACCAGCCGCCGCTGTTGGCACCGGTTCTGGCTCCACCAATCCAACCGGTGATTCCCGGTGACAAAGATGAACTGGCTGCCTGGCATTACGAGTACAACTGGCGCTATGACGTCGGTACTCTGTACACCATCATCGCTGGCTTGTTGAACTTCATGGTGATGTTTGATGCCGCGAGCGGCCCGGCGGTTCCACCCCAGTCAACTCGACCGGACGAAGAGGAGGCCTGACGATGAGCTCTGTTCTGCTTTCACTCCTGCCAGCACTTCTGCAGCCCGCGCTGCTCGGTGCACTCTCGATCATCGAGACTCCATCCTGGTACTTCTTGCCGCTGGTCGTGGCGGTGAGCTTGGTTTACGGAGCCACTCGTGCCGAACAGTGGCCGGATGTGTGGAATGAAGCCGTGCGGTTTGGAGCATGGCTGATCGGCGTACTCGCCGTCATTTTTGGCGTGCTCTTAGTACTCTCGCTCCGCCTGTAAACAGCCCATCTTCCAGATGAATTCCCTGCCCCTTAGCGGGATTTGAACGAGCGGCGTAGCCAGCCGACCGCTTGCGTGAAAACGCTTTCGGCCGGCGTATCGCTCTCTGATCGCTGCTCTTCGGCAACAACGCTGGGCGATGAATCCACTAGTGGTTCCGTCGGGGCAGGCAGCGGAGTTTCCGGCTCCAAGGTGACCGGAGCATCCATTACCGCTACATTCGTCTCGCTAGCCGGCGCCGCTGGACTCCCGGGCCGACGACGGGTGCGCCGAGCCGCCTTCGCCAGCACCCACTCCTTAGTCAACGTTTCAAACACCTCGGGCGATTCATAGCGCGCGACAGTTTTGCCGTCCGGCATGGGACCAACAAGTCCCTTAAAAACGGGCATACCGCGCAGTTCGAGATCGGTGCTGCAGTCATCGATACCGGTTTGAGTGTGATGGCGAGCTAGGTAATCGGTATCCGGATAGTCACGAACTCGCAAACCTCCATCGGGTCCGCGGGTGACGACGCGAAACGTCGTTTTGGGCATTTTCCTATATTCCCTGCCTGCCTTGCCGAAGGCATCAATCGGGGCCCTGACCGCTGTCCGAACAGCCAGGAACCAGTGCACGGAGTGTGGTGCGAGTGCCGTCTCACACCGCCTCGATAGGCGCAAGGCCGCTGCTTCCGTGTCCCTAGATGATCGACGAACGGCGCCGTTCAGCCCACCGAATTTGCCTCCCAGCGCACGAGCCGCTCAATCCCCACGATCGCTCCAAATCTCCCGAGCGCTGCGACTGCTCCAAGATGTTCATTCGCGCGATGTTCATTCGCGCGATGTTTGTTCGCGCTAGGAAGAATGTTCGTCCAGGCCCAACTGGCGTAGTTTGCGGTAGAAGTTCGAACGATGGAGACCGAGTCGTTCGGCGGCAACGGTCATGTTCCCATCCGCCGCCGCAATCTGTCGCTTGATGAATTCGCTTTGAAACTGATCCGTCGCCTCCGCCAGCGATAACGCTAAAGAACTGGATTCCACGGCCGCCGGTAGTGGCGTGAGCTGAGCGACGATGTGAGCGCCTTCAATGCGATCCTCAGCATGTAAGTAAAACAGCCGTTCGATCAAATTGCGCAGTTCGCGCACGTTGCCTGGCCAGGAATGCTCCAATAGCCGCTGTCGAGCTTCCTCCGTCCACTCCGGCAGCGACCGTCTGGCGCGACGTCCAAACTCAGCCAGAAAATGATCCGCGAGCAGCAAAATGTCACCACCTCGTTGTCGCAGCGGGGGCAGTTCGAGCGTCGCGACGTTGAGTCGAAAGAACAGGTCTTCGCGAAACCGTTTGACGCGGACGAGTTCAGGAAGCCGCTGATTCGTCGCAGCAATCACGCGCGCGTCCGTGCGCAGCGGAGTGGTGCCACCAACTCGGACCACCATCTTCTCCTCCAACACGCGTAGCAACTTTGCTTGCCCACTCAAACTCATCTCGCCAATTTCATCGAGAAACAACGTGCCTCGAGCGGCCAGTTCGAATTTGCCCGCGCGCGATTCGCGAGCATCGGTGAAGGCCCCCTTTTCATGACCGAAGAGCTCGCTTTCCAGGAGCGATTCAGTCAGCGCGGCACAGTTGACCGCCACCAGCGATTCACGACGTCGCTCGCTGAGATAATGAATCAGCTGAGCGACCACTTCTTTGCCCGTGCCATTTTCACCAGTAATCAAAACCGCCAGTTCCGTGCGGGCGATTTTGTGAAGCGTTTCGCGCAAACGCTGAATCGCGACACATTCACCGATGAGTTGCACGGAGCTGGCCGCTTGGTCGGCGAGTTGATTACGAGTCTGCAGGAGATGATTGAATTGGCGACTGTTTTCCAGTGCAATGGCGGCATGACTGGCGAGCTCCACGAGTGCTGCCTGATCTTCGTCCGTAAAGTTACCCTGCCGTTTGTTGAGCACTTCAAAGACGCCTAGGCGATCACCCTGTCGGCCAATCAGTGGTACGGCGATCAAATTGCGAGTGTGAAATTTGAGCTGCTGATCGACACTGCGATTGATCGTGTTCGCGGCATCGTTATCGTCGACCTTAACGGGTTGCCGCGAGTTGAGCACTTGACCAACCACTCCGCGATCGTCGGGGACGCGTAATTCGCCACCCGGCACACCCAGAGCCGGACGACCGATGAGTGTCTTGGCCGCTCGATCCCAAAGAAATACGCTCGCCCGCTCCGCCTGCAACAACCGAGTGGAAGCTTCGGCCATACGTTCCAGCAAGGGCTGTAAATCGAACGTCTGATTCCACTGCGCGGCGATGGCGAGGATCGCTTCCAGTCGTTCAATACGGCGCCGCTGCAGTTGACTCGCACTGACAGTTTTTTGCCATGTACGAAAGACCTGCGCCACGGCCGCGACCAGCGGTGGGGAAGGAAGAGTGCCGCGAGTGACTCCACCGACCAGCAGTAATTCGCCGTCGGCGGCATGATGGTCGAGTGGGGCGACGACCCAGAGGTCATTGGTGAGCGGTAATTCGCGGTCGAGTGCATCGGCACACAGCTCCAGCGGAATCGGCAACTCGGAGCCCGTCGCGGCCAGCGTTCGCCACTGGCCCGATTCCCCGCGAATCCAAGCCGCGTAAGGCAGATCAAGGCGGCGACGAATCTGCTCGAGTGCAACTCGGATGGTGTCGAGCCCGGATGGGCCGGGAGCACGAGCGAAGTCGGCATGCCAGTCCGCCAGCAGCTGATTGGCCAGTGCCTCGCTGACCAGTGCCTCGCTGGCCATTCCCTCGTTGGCCAGTGGGGGACTGGTGAGTGGCTGGCCGCCAACGAGCTGGCTGGTACCTTGATCCGTTGATTCCCGGGGATTTGTCATGTTGGTAGTGTAGCCACTTCGTCAGCGCGGGGGGATTCTGGTAGACTCAGGGCCCATGAAAATGTGCGTTCGCACGCGTGGTTCGAGCGCCGCCAAAGGCCGGAGCTCGAGTGAGCGTTCGCTCGAATACGATAAGGCTGTCCAACCAGGTTGCATTAGGAAGGGATCGGTACGATGGGATATTTCGACGGCAAGAAAGGCTTGATTCTGGGAGTGGCCAATGATCGATCGATTGCCTGGGCGGTCGCCAAGGAGATCATGAGCCAGGGCGGTATTTGCGGCTTCAGCCACCTGCCGGACAAGCCCGAGGATGATAAGAAGAAGAATCGTCGCCGAGTGTCACAGTGCACGGATCAGTTCCCCGATCAGGTGAAGTTTTTGGAGCCTCTGGATGTTTCCAAAGACGATGACATCGCCGCTTTTATGACAAAGACGAAAGCGGAACTGGGCAACATCGATTTCCTCCTCCATTCAATCGCGTTCGCAACTCTGGACGATCTCAAGCGCGACACGATCGAGACCAGTCGTGAGGGCTTCAAATTGGCGATGGAGATCAGTGCCTATAGTTTGCTGGCGGTCGCCAACGCCGCTCGACCACTGCTCAATCCCGGAGCTTCGGTATTGACCATGACCTACTTTGGCGGCGAGAAGTGCGTGCCAGGCTACAACGTGATGGGAATCTGCAAGGCGGCCCTGGAGGCGGGCATGCGCTACCTCGCCTACGATTTAGGCCCGCAGGGGATTCGAGTGAATGCGTTGAGTGCCGGACCGCTTAAGACCTTGGCGGGTTCCGCCGCGGGCGTGGGCGAAATGCAAGGTTTATACGAACAAGTCGCTCCGCTGGGCCGCAATGTGACCCATGAAGAAGTCGGGCGTACCGGTGCTTGGCTCTTGTCCTCGTTCTCGGATGGCATCACCGCCGAAGTGCTGCACGTGGACGGCGGCTACAACGCCATGGGCTCACCCGGCCGCATGGTCGATCGACTCAAAAAAGGCAGCTAGAGTCACGGTAAGTGCAGAGTTCACGGAGAGATGGAAACACAGAGGCACAGAGGACACAGAGCAGTCCAGCTCGAAAGTGAATCGCCTGAGGCACGCCTCTCTGTGATCTCTGTGACTCTGTGTTTAAACCCCTCTGTGATCTCTGTGACTCTGTGTTTAAACCCCTCTGTGATCTCTGTGACTCTGTGTTTAAACCCCTCTGTGATCTCTGTGACTCTGTGTTTCATCAACTCCGTCACTTCCTTACATCACCGAGCGCTCGGTTGGCAGCAGCCACAAACTCCCTCATCTTCGCCTCATCTTTGATACCGGCCGACTGCTCCACGCCACTCGCCGTATCCACCGCATCGGGCCTGGCATCCCGAACAGCATCGGCAACGTTATTCGAATTCAGTCCGCCAGCCAGGATGATGGGTAGCTGAATACCAGTCGCCCGGAGCGCCCCCACGACCGCTCCATCGGCTCGCTGACCTGTACCACCGAATTGGCCCGCATGGACAGCGTCCACCAATAACCCACTCGGAGCAACCCCCAAGTCGCCCAATCGTCGCACCCAGGCCTCGACCTCGCGCACCTGTTCCACGCGACAGCGAACCGCTCGAATCAGGCGGACGCCCGGCCAGCGTCGGACCAACTCGGCAGCCAACTCGGGCGATTCATCTCCGTGCAATTGCAGGTAATCTAGCTGCAGTTCTTGATAGAGATCACCCATCTCTGCCGCCGTGGAGTTAACGAAGACGCCAACTTTGCTGACGCCCAGCGGAATCGCCTCAACCAGCGTCCGGGCCACTTCCCGCGACACGCTGCGGGGACTCGCCGGATAAAAATTCAGTCCGATGGCATCGGCCCCGGCGGCGACGGCTTGCCGAACATCGTCCAGGCGCGTAACACCACAGATTTTGATGCGGAACATACGTTCTTTAGATCGTCAGTAAGAGAAGGTTTCGAGACCGCTTCCCTGTTGTATCAAAGCCAATCGGTGACTACCACTTCGCTCTAGACACTCACAGCCGTTTTCGGCTATTCTCCCCGCCGTCATTGTTCTCCAAGCGTTTGGGAAAGGAATTCCATGCACGCTCGACGTTCGCTTCAGTCGCTATCCATTCAACAGACTCTGCTGGCCCTCGCGGTAGTCATGGGGATTTCTTTCGTGGCTGAAACCAGTTCGGCGGCCGATGCTTTTCGAGTGGAGACGGAGATTTTCATTGGTGACGAGAGCGAGCCTGTCGTCGAATACCTGACGCTGTTCGCCGACCGCGTAGTCTATGACTTTCGCGTTACGAAGCCCGAAGAGATCACCGTGTACGACCCGGATCGCGGTCGCATCGTCCTACTGGCCCCTGATCGCAAGTGGAAGACGACCATTTCTCACGAAGAGATCCTTCGTTTTACCTCGGCCCTGAAATCCCATATTGATGCGTCCAATCCCGTCTTTTATGCCGCGGCCCATCCAGGCTTTGGAGAAGCCACCGAACTGGACGATCAGTGGCTCACACTGGAAAACAAATACATCCGTTATCGGATCAAGGGCGAGCGACCCAAGACGACATCGATCGCTCGACGCTATCGCGATTTCGCCGACTGGTCCGCACGCTTGAACTCCATGCGTCCCGGCAATCTGCCTCCTTTCGCTCGGATCGACGCCAATCAAGTCGTCGCGGAAAAGGGCTGGATTCCAATCGAAGTAGAACGAGTGGTTGACCCCAATAAACTCGGTCAGAAGAAACTCGTTGGTCGCTCAAAACATCTCACCAGTGGCATTCTCTCTGGCACCGATCGCAAACGCATTGATGCCGTTGGTGATCAGCTGACCTCCTTCGAAGAAGTGACGTTCACTCAATTCCGCGACGCCACGGTCAGCCGATAAATTGGCCCGACGCTCACTGGTGGAAGAAACGCTGCACGAGGTCGTCGATCGGATGCCTCGCCCTACTTACAGCGACCGATCCACTCGATAGGCTGCCGGATCAACATGCGGCGTTTGAGCCGTAACCAGCTCCGCAATCAATCGTCCCGTTCCCGGCGACATGGAGACGCCCAGCATCCCATGCCCAGCCGCTAGCCAGACATTTCCCAAGGCTGGCAGTCTTCCGATAAAAGGCAAACTATCGGGAGTCATTGGCCGCCAACCGGACCAGGATTCCAGCACGGTTTCCCCCAGCGGCTCATGCAAGTAAATCTGTGCGCCATCGCGCAGCAGTTGCAAACGTGCTGGATTCAGGCTGTCATCGTAACCAGCAAACTCCATCGTGGAACCAATGCGATAGGTGGTTGCCAGCGGCGTCACGGCCACTCGATGCTCCTCAAAGATCATCGAATAGCGAGGGCAACGCTGAGGCCGTGTCATGGTGAGCGAATAACCTTTACCCGGTTGAATCGCGATCGGAGCGCGAAGCAACTGCTGCAGTCGCGGAGTCCACGCGCCAGTCGCCATGACCACCTGACCAGCAGCTATCTCCCCGGCACTCGTTACTAACCCGCGAACCTGCCCCGCGGACACTTTCCAATCCAGCAGTTCCACCTGTTCGCGAATCGTCACTCCCACCTTCTCCAGCGCGCGACGCCAGGCCGACATCAATTTGTCGGGACGTAAATGTCCGTCGGATCGATAGTGCCACGCTCCAGCAATCCCCGGCTTCAGCGACGGCTCGAGCTGCTGCAAGGCCGCTCCCTCATAGGGCGTCGCCGCCATATTGAATTCAGACCGTAAGAGCCGATCCGTTTCCGCGTAATGCTCCATGCCCTGCCGAGATTGAAACACAAACAGCAGTCCGCGATCTTCCCACTCCACATCCGTCAACGTCTCCTGCAGCAACTCGTCATACAAACTCCGCGAGGACTGCAGCAGCGCCTGAATTCCTTCACCTGACTTCAACAAGTCACGCTGATTGCATTTCTTCGCGAACTGCCAAAACCAGCGCCACATGGCAGGATCAAGTCGCCAGCGAACTTTCAAGGGCGAATTGCGTGAGAGCAGAGTTTTCAGAGTCGCAGTCAACGCACCAGGTCCGGCCAGTGGCAACACGTGACTTGGGCAGACATAACCACAATTGCCATGGGAACAGCCACGACCAAAGGAACCTTGGTCGATCAAGGTGACATCATGGCCCGCTCGACGCAAATAATACGCACACGCCGCCCCAATCGCGCCACCACCCACGACCACCGTGTTACTCGACGTTGAACTTCCTACCGCACCCACAGAGCCTCCCCAGCTTTGTCCCACACGATCGTTAATCAATCACTGTCAACCGATCACCGCTCCATCCCCGGCGATGCAACAGACGAGTGTCACTCATGAAACGTTTTCTCGGCACGCGCCCGTCACTCGATTCCCCAGCCCAACGGATCCTCATCCTCAATCAGCAGCGTCGCCTCGGAATTCACATACGCGGTACCGGAAACGGTCGGCACAATCCCACCCGCAGCCTCTCGATAAGAACCCGTAAAGACGCTCCCTAAAATCCCTTCCTGACGCCACAGCTCGCCTGGCTTCAGTTTACCGTCTGCAGCCAAACAGGCGAGCTTGGCACTGGTCCCAGTCCCGCACGGTGACCGGTCGTAGGCGTTGCCAGGGCAGAGCACAAAATTGCGGCTCTGATTTCCCGCTGCGGCCGGCGGCCCAAACAGTTCGATGTGATCAATCTCTCCACCATCCGCCCCCGTTATCCCTTCCCGCACCAGAGACCGTTTAATCTCAGTCGTCACGGCTAGCAGTCGCGACACATTACTCACCTGGAGTGTCTCCGCATGTTCATGCACGAGATAAAACCAGTTACCACCCCAAGCGATATCACCGACCACTCGCCCCACACCATCGACCTGCAGGCTCACATTTTTGGCCAAGCGATAGCTCAGCACATTCTCCAGCGACACTTCGTGACGACCATCGTAGGTGAACGGCACGAGGCCCACTGGAGTTTCCAGCGTATGTCGGCCCGCTCCGATCCGTCCGAGATGACCGAGGGTGACGGCCAATCCGATCGTGCCGTGGCCGCACATGTTGAGGTAGCCCACGTTATTGAAAAAGATCGTCCCAACTTGATGCGCCGCATCGGCTGGCTCGCACAGCATCGCGCCCACAATCACATCGGAACCGCGTGGCTCACAGATGATCGCGCGCCGCCAGCGATCATGATCGCGCTTGAACCGCTCGCGTCGCTCCGCCATCGTCCCCGTTCCTAAATCGGGTCCACCAGCCACGACGACGCGCGTCGGCTCACCTCCGGTATGCGAATCAACCACTTGAATACGACGCATTCCCATCCACTCATTCCTTTTCACGATCGATTTTTTTCACATCCACAAACGCATCATAAAACCCACTGCCTCCCGCCCAATCCGTCGGTTCCTCGGGAGTCAATTGATTGACCGACCGGAATGCTCCGCTGGCATCGGTGTGACCACCAAACGGCATCCAGACGACACCGGGCTGCACATCCTCTGATATTTGTAAGCCAGCCCTTACGGAGCCACATCCGTTCATCACCTCGACTTGATCACCGCTTCGCAGTTGCCGGTCGCGAGCATCAGCTTCATGCATCAGAATTCTCAGCTCACCCATCCGCCGCTGCTGACGTTCAAAGTGGCAGTAACTGGAATTCAAATGATACAGCGATTTGCCCGTGATGAGTTGAAGTGGAAACGCATCGTCACGGGACGTGGCACGATGCGGTAGACGAGCCCGCAGTTCACCCATACTCGGTAGCGGATCGACACCCAGCTCGATCAACTGTGGTGCCAATAAACGCGCCTTCCCGCTGGGTGTCGGAAAATTCCCCTCCGCATACGGTCGCCAGTCCGGGGGCGTCGCCAAGCGAGCATAACCGTCCCGCCATAAACGTTCATAGGTGATGCCCTGCAAATAGGGATGACCGCTGGCGAGTGCCGCTCGCACCAGCGTCTCATCGTCGTCATATAACCATGTCTCAGATCGCCCCAGCACGCGTGCCAGTCGCCGAAAGAACTCGGTGTTCGACACAGACTGCCCCACCGGCTCAAGGGCCGGCCGGTTGAACGAGAGATAATGATGTCCCCACGCGGGAACGAGATCGAGATGCTCGAGTTGACTGGTAGCAGGTAATACCAAATCGGCATACCGAGCCGTCTCGGTCACAAACAAATCGTGGACGACCGTAAACAAATCCTCGCGACAAAGCCCTTTGATCACCAGTGACTGTCGCGGTGTCGTGACGGCGGGATTGGAGTTGTAAACACAAAGTGCGCGAATGGGTGGCGATAAATCCGCAGACATCAGCACTTGGCCCAAATCGCGCATGTTGAGCGAGCGTACTGGTCGCTGATGCGTATCGGGGCGAGTGAGAGCGTTGATATCAAGTGTTGAGAATTGCAGAGCGCCGGTGGAGCGGCACAGACCACCACCACGATCTCGCCACGCACCGGTCAGAATCGGCAGGCAAGCCACCGTGCGAAAGATCATTGCGCCGTTGCGATGATGCTCCATGCCAATCAGCGGACGCAGCGCAGCCGGTCGTGTTGTCGCATAGAGTCGCGCCAAACGCTCGAGATCGCTGGCTGGCAGGCCCGTAATGGGAGCCACTGTTTCCGGCGAGTACTCAGCCAACCGCTGCACAAAAGCATCATAGCCATCGGCATAGCGCGTGACATAATCGTGATCGACCAAGTTATCGCGCACGATGACATGCATCAGCGCCAGAGCCAACGCAGCATCAGAGCCAGGCCGAGGTGCGAGATGCCAGTCGGCAGCGGCAGCCGTGCGCGTGCGGATGGGATCGATCACCACCACCGTCGCCCCATGCCGCTGGGCGTCCAGAATCACAGGCCAAAGATGCTGATTGGTTACCAGCGTGTTGGTGCCCCAGAGCACGATCAGCCGACTATGACGTAGTTCCTCGGGGTCCATTCCGATCGGTGAACCCTGTGTTGCGGCGAGTCCCTCTGCCGCTACCACACCACATAGATTTCGTTCCAACGCGGTGCAGCCAAGCAGGCCAAACAGACGTCGATCAAGCGATCCACCCTGAATCAAACCTTGATTGCCCGCGAGACTATAAGGCAGAATCGACTCCGCTCCCGACTCCGTGATGATCTGCTGCCAACGCTCCGCGATTTCGTTCAGCGCCGCGTCCCAGGAAATCGGTTCGAAGATACCGCTACCCTTAGCACCCCTGCGTCGCAGTGGTTGCAGCACGCGATCTGGATGATAGACACGCTCTAAATAATGATTCACTTTCGTGCACAGCACGCCGCGTGTGAACGGATGATCGGCATCGCCTTTCAGATCAATTGCCCGTCCATCTCGCAAGGTAACTTGCCAGATGCATGTGTCCGGACAATCGTGAGCACAGGCGCCGCGCAGCACCGTCAGCTCGCTGTTTTTCTCCGGTCGCAGTTTGACTGCCGCGCCACGTGTCATCTGCAAACTCCTCGCTACCTCACTTAATCATGCACAACCGGGCTGACTTGGTCAGCCCGGTTGATGATTCCGTCTCGTGTCATTTAGAGCAAATGACTAGCGAGTGTTGTTGACCGTGACGCCCGGCCAAGTATCGGTACGGAACGGCGTGAGTGGCAATCCATTCACGCTGAAGAGATTGCAGACCGGATTATCAGCCCACGCGTAGCGCACGGCAGCAGGTGCGGCAACTTGGTCGCTCCAGACTTCAATCTTCCCATCTTGTAAAATCTTCGCTTTTGCCCAGACGAACTTTTTATCTTCACCGGCAATCGCGAATCCGCGCAGCTCAGCGACGTCGAACGGACGCCAACCGCTACCGACATGATCGAACGTCAACACCATCTTGTTGCCGCTCACTTCCGCAGACTTATAGCGTGGACTTTGGTACGGAATGTTCACGCCATACTGCTTGGCCAAGGCCCAGCGTGCCAAGCGACGGCCCACGTCAACCTTGTTCTTGGGGTGAATATCTTTGCCTTCACCAATGTCGATAATCACCGCCTCACCGGTATTCGGCAAACGGTCCATCGTCATGGTTTGAGCTTCGCGCAGTTCAGCCCAATCGCTCTCGGCAGGTTCAGACTTCTCGCCTCGGAAATCGGCGAGCTGTACCCAGTAGAAAGGAAAATCGCCCTGACCCCATTCCTTGCGCCAGCTATCGATCATAAGCGGAAACAAATCACGATACTGATAGGCGCGACCTGCATTCGATTCGCCCTGATACCAGATCGCTCCACGAATTCCATATCCCAAGTGCGATTTGAGCACACCGTTATAAATGTTCGCCGGTCGATGATTACCATTCATCTGACCCCGCATTGCATTCAGCGTCTTCTTCTGATCTTCGTTCAGATCTTTCGCCTGCGACAACTCCGCGAACTGCGCTTCGCGCGTTGCCCAGCTTTCCAGCAGCGGCTTGTATTTTTCATCGGCGGCGAGCAGATCTCGGCGAACCCATGCTTCGCACGCCGACCCACCCCAGGCGTTGTTGATCAAGCCAATCGGTACATCCAAGCTCAGATGTAGCTGTCGACCGAAGAAATACCCCACAGCGGAGAAGCCACCTACCGTCTCCGGCGTGCAGACTTGCCATTGCCCATTAAAGTTCCACTGCGGCTCCTGAGTCCCAACTTGCGGCACATTGACCATGCGTAGGCGAGGAAACTTGGCCGCCGCTTTCTCTAGATCAGGATCGTTCGACGCATTGACGCTCCATTGCATATTCGACTGACCGGAGCAAATCCAGACTTCGCCGACGAGCACGTCGGTGAACTTCACTTCGTTCTGGCCCTTGATCGTCAGTTCGTGAGGTCCACCGACTGGAAGTGCGTTGAGCATTACCTGCCACTTGCCATCCGCTTCCGCTTTTGTCTGATGCGATTGATCGCCAATCGTGACTGTCACAGCTTCGCCAGCAGCGGCAGTTCCCCAAACTTTGTTTTTCTGTCCCTGCTGCAGCACCATGTGATTGCCAAAGATGTTGGGCAGCTTCACATCTGCTCGCACGGCGTTTACCGTCGTCACCAACGTCAGCATGCCAACTACAGCGATGACAACCGCTCGCTGACACCACTCCCGCCATTGCTTGCGCATCATTCGTTCTCCTTGGGGTTCTCAAATCTCATTCCACGAAAAGAGCAAACTTCAGTTCCAAGTTACAACGTGTCGTGCATTCACATTCCGTCGTGCCGCCAACCGTAACTCAGCCCTTAAGTCGGGCGATTTGACCAAGCGGCGCGGATCAGAGCAACGCCGTGCCACAATTTTCGGAGGGACTTTTTTTTAAACACAGAGGCACGGAGGGCACGGATTCGATGCGCGGCAGGTTGCTGAAAATAACGGTTCATCCGACTAAAGCGTACTGGGCTCGCGGCTTAGTCGATAAACATGAACTCGTTCGTATTCAGGAGCCAGCGAGCGGCATTCGCGAGACCGTGTCGTTGCAGGTAACGTTCGAGCAGGCTCTGCTCCGCAGCGGTGGGCTCGCGAGCCAAAATCAGCTGCATCAAAATACGGACCTGCTCCCGTCCTTCTCCGCTTTCCGCTGCCACTCGATCGGCAATGCGTTGACATTGACGCACCACGAATTTGTCGTTGAGCATGGCGAGAGCCTGCAGAGCGGTAACCGACACATTGCGCACCGGTGTCCACTGCGAGGCATCGGGACAGTCGAGCGACTCCATGAACGGATCGGGAACCGTCCGAAAAATAAATCGATAGACACTCCGCCGATAATTCGCTGGATCATCCACGGAAAAATTCTGGTAATCGACGAGTGGCGTGACATGCGGGCCGTTGACTTGAATGAACTGCTTCACGGAAGGACCGCCCATGCGGAGATCAAGCGAGCCAGCAATTCGGGCGACCGCATCATGGACCGATTCGGCATCCAGACGAGTGCGTGGCATGCGCCACAAAAAACGATTGTCACCATCTAACTCCTGCATATCAGGTCGCTGATCGGAGGACTGACGATAGGTCGTTGTCAGTACGAGTCGTCGTCGCAAGGCTTTCAGCGACTGATCCTCAGCGAGCAGGGTTGTCGCGAGCCAGTCGAGCAGGGCGGGATGTGAAGGTCGCGAGCCCATCGCCCCGAAGTCACTCGGCGTATCCACAAGGCCGCGACCAAAATGATCCTGCCACAAACGGTTCACGATCGATCGCCAAGTAAGACTGTTGCGCTGATCGCTGAGCCAATCGGCGAGCGCCGCACGGCGTAGTCCTTCCACCCCCGCATTCGCCACAACCAAGTCGCCAGATAGTCCAGTCACACAGCGCAGCGCCCCAGGCATAGCCTCTTCACGCTCCTGCTTGATGTCGCCTCGATGCAAGACCCTCACCACTCGCGGCGCGCCGGCCGGTCGAAACGATCCATCCGGTTTAAAAACACTCGTCCCCGCATAGACGAGTCGCGGTGGCGGCAATTGGGCGAGCTCCTCTTGCCAGCGGGCAGTCACGCGATGGCCGACAAGGATGGCTTGCTGCCGAGCATCTCGCTGCCCAGCAGGCACGGCGAGAATCGTGGCGATGTTGGCAGGTAAGGTTTGGGCATCAAGTTTCAATGGGCGAGCGGCGGAGGTGACCGCGATTCGTGGTCGACCAATTAAGTGACCACCACCATGGATCTGATGCAGCTCGATCGTAAGTCGCCAGCCGCTCGGCGAGGTCGGCAATTCCGCGAACTCAAACACGGCCTGATGCGACTTTCCCACTTCGGGAAAAATTCCCCACGCGGTAGCAGGATTTTGATCGAGTGCCATGTCAATCGACCAACCGGCTTGGTTGAAGTCGGCCTGTGGATTCTTCAGAGTGACGGCTCGTTTTTGCGATACATCGCCGATGGGAGCAGCGGTGAGTTTGATTTCGTTGAGGTGCAGATTGCCGTTGTCCTGCCGTCCTGGTCCCTGCTTGGGCAACGTCGGATCGGACAGGACTTCCAAGCGTATCCCCGTCAGATCCGGTGCCTTCGTTTCGACGGTGATGTAATAGATCTCTTTCTCTGGTCTGGCACCGGCAGCAAGTAACGAGCCGTCAGGCTGCTTGGTGAGCTGCGAACCATGCTCGGTACGCACCTCGACCGCTTCCAGTACTTGCCATTGGCGAGCGGCACCGGCGACGTCACGCTCCCACTGCGCCACATCAGCTAAATGCTCAGCGGTGAGCAGCGATGGAGCGGCGGCGGCCATTTGAGCGGGCAATTCAGCGAGTTGACGGGTGAGTTGGTCTCGGCGGGCAGCTGTTTGTGGGTCCGCATCAAATGCTCGCTCGGCTTTGTCGGTCGCCGAAAACACGGCTTGCAAATTGTAGTAATCGCGCTGGGTGATGGGATCAAATTTGTGATCGTGGCAGCGAGCACAGTGAACCGTAGAGCTCGCGAATGTGTTCAGCACCGTGGTGACAATATCGTCGCGATCGAGATATCGACCGATCTCCCGGTCGATCGAATCCTCGCGAATATCGCGCAGTGAGCTTTCATCCCACGGACCTGCCGCCAAGAGACCAGTAGCAATGATCGCCTGTGGATTCGCAGGCTCCAGTACGTCACCGGCAATCTGCTGGCGAATGAAATGGCCGTAGGGTCGATCTTCGTTGAAGGCTTGAATCAAATAGTCGCGATAAGGCCAGGCATTGGGTCGCGGTCGATCTTGATCATGGCCGTGAGTTTCCGCGAAGTGAACTAAGTCCATCCAGCGCCGCGCGGCACGTTCACCGTACTGAGGTCGCGCCATCAGACGCTCCACATAACGCTCATAGGCATCGACGGAACCGGAGCTCGCAGCGGATTGAAGCTCGTGAATTTCTTCGGCGAGTGGCGGCAGTCCAGTGAGATCAAAGGACACTCGCCGCGCCAGCAGCGGTAGCGCGGCGGATGGTGACAAGCTGAGATTGGCGGAGCGCTGCTGAGCGATGATGAAGAGATCGATGGGATCGCGCGGACTTTGGGGTACAGCCGGAGCGGGTTCCGTCGGCACGTGAGGCGGAGAGGTTCGTTGTAGTGGCTGGTATGCCCAATGACCGACCCAGGCGGCACCACTTTCAATCCAACTCCTAATTGCCGCGCGCTCGTCCGGCGTTAGCGGCTCGCCCTTGGGAGGCATGCGCAGTTCCGGGTCCGTCGCGTTCACTCGACGCCATAACTCACTGGCCTGCAGTTGTCCGGGAGCGATGATTTTTTGGGAGTGCGCAGTGACGGTCTGGGCTCCCAGCACCAAGTCACCCGCTGCTTGCTCGGCGTTGTGACAGGTGAGGCAGCGACGCGTGATAAGCACTTGTGCGTCGACAGGGGAAAACGAGTTCGAGGCGGTGGCGGACGGTTTGTTTTCCGCAGTCGGAAGCGGCTGCGCGGTAAGTGGTGCCGCGTAGGAACAATGAATCGTAAGTAGCAAGGCGACGACTCGCAGCAGTTGCCAGGTTAATCCGGCCTGCTTGTTAGCAACGGATGAATGCTGGAGCGATGCCTGCCGTAGCAACGACTGCTGCAGTAAGGCCGGTTGGACGCACGCCCGCTGGTTGAACGCGCGCTGGTTGAACGCACGCTGAATCAACGCGCGCTGAATCAACGCTCTGAGGGGAACCGTTCGCTGCGGATACTTCGCCATCAGGACTTCTCTGCGAGTAGTTGGTCGATCAAACGGGCCATATCATGCTGATCACCAGAGCGAAATCCTAACCAAACGCCTCGTACAATTCCTTTTCGATCGACAACTAAACTGGTTGGGTAAGCGAAATCTTCCGCTTGTAAAAAAGCGGCAATACGCAGTCGAGCTGCGGTGTTGGGATCGCAGTAGACGGGCAAGGTAACTTGCATCGCTTGGAGAAAGCCCATGACATCGGATCGCAGTTCTTGAACCTCATCGCTGCCAGCACCCGAGACGACGGAAATGAATTGAAAATCGGGCTTATTTTGTCGAGCGGCCCGTAGCTGCATTAAGTGCGGGAATTCTTCGCGACAGGGAGGGCACCAAGTGCCCCAGACATTGATGAGGGTCACTTTCCCGATGGCCTGAGTCGTGGAGTAATCCTGATCCACATGAGCGCAGGCAATCAGCGAGAATTCGGGCAGCGGTTCACCGACGCGGGAGTGGTGACCACCGGAACCAGTCGGCCGAATCAAAGCGGGGCCGAAGTACAGCAGCAGCGCTGCAATCAACAAGCCACTCACCACCACGCTCACGCGGGTTTTGCCAGTCGGTTTCGGTGGCAGTTCGTCCGTTTCGCTCAGTGCCATAGCTGCTCGTGTCAGGGTTTTCGGCTGTCGCATTCACCGCGGTGAGACCCATTATTCCCACACTATACACTCGGTCGGAGCTGCCAGCCGTCGCGATAGGTTCGTTTAATGAACTGGTCCGCTTCGGGAGCGTTGGGGCAGGTGAGTCGAGCGGCATCCCAGGTTAGTTTTTTCCCAGTCCGATAGGCGACGTTGCCCAAATGATTCGCTTCCGTGAGCCAGCCCGAGTATTCAAAGTTGCACGTTGTCGGCTCGCCGGTTTTGCAGGCGTGCAGCCATTCCTCATGATGACCGCGCGATTTGGGGATCGTGGGTTCAGGTCGCTTGTAGTCGGCGAACTGCGTTTCAGGAAGTAGCAAATGACGGCCGTAATCCGAGAGGATCATGCCTTTATCGCCGATGAACAGCACACCACTGTCCCACCGAGGAATCAAGCCTTCAGACCAGGGAGCAGGCTTGTTTTCACCTTGATACCAGGTCAGTTTCACGGGTGGCATGTCGCCCCGAGCACCATACTGGTAGGTCGCTTGCATGGACGCCGGAGCAAGTTCAGCATGCGGTGGCGGACCACTCGCTTCGACCGTGAGCGGCGCTTGCAGTTTGAGCGCCCAGAATGGCAAGTCGTTCCAGTGGCTTCCCAGATCGGACATCGTGCCACTGCCAAAATCCCACCAGCGATACCATTTCGGACCGGGAAAGTAGACCGAGTTAAAGGGTCGAGCGGGAGCTGGTCCCAGCCAGAGATCCCAGTCCAAGCCAGCCGGAACCGCTTGTGTCTCGGCGGGCCGGTTCTGCACGAAGACAATATCTTTATGGCGCTGAGCGGCTTCGACGCTGGGCTGCCAGCCCCACGCTCGCGACACCCAGACATGAACTTCACTGATCGCACCAATGGCATTCGCCTGCACCAACTCCACCACACGGCGATAATTATCTCCAGCGTGAATTTGGATTCCCATTTGCGTCGCCACTTTGGCCGTCGCGGCTGCTTCGCGAATAATACGAGCCTCCCAGATGTTATGAGTGAGTGGCTTCTCGCAGAAGACATGTTTGCGCAATTCAAGTGCAGCAAGAGTGGCAAAGGCGTGCGTATGTTCTGCCGTACTGACGACCACCGCATCGAACTCCTTCGCCTGATCAAACACTCGACGAAAGTCCGAATATTTTTTTGCGCCGCTGAATCGCTCGGCGGCTCGATCTAAATTCGGTTGATAGACGTCGCAGAGTGCAACGATGTTTTCCGCCGCCACCGCCGCCAGATTTCCAGCTCCTCGTCCCCCCGTGCCGATGACGGCAACGTTGAGTTTGCTGTTAAGGTTCATCCCGCGCACGATGGCGGGTGCGCCTAGTGGCGCGATGATCGCCGCCGCACTCGCCGCTGCCGTCGTGCCGAGAAAGCGGCGACGATTTAACTTGCCAGAGCCCTCGAGCGGTGAATGGGACTCAGGATCGCGTGGCGAGTTGAAGTGGCGTGCAGTCATCGTTCAAACCTTTGACAAGACAGGAGATCAGGATTCGTTAGCGTGGTATAATAGCGAGCGACCGTCGGCACGGAAACTTGAAAATTGTACGTTCGTCATCCGAATTGCGGCAACCTAATTCTCCGAGTACGTATGTCGTCGCGACGCGCATTTCTGACTCACATTGGTGGCGGCTTCGGCGCACTCGCGCTAACAGCACTCGACCAGCCCACCGCATCAACCAGTGAAGTAGCATCCCAGAGCCGTAGTCGTGTCGCAGAGTTGCCGCGCTGGATCACTCACCCAGCACGTGTGCGCCGCGTCATTCAGTTATTTATGAATGGCGGCGCCAGCCAAATGGATTTGTTTGACTACAAACCGGCGCTGGCCAAGCATCACGGCGAGAAGATTGATTTCGGAGTGAAGGCGGCGGCGACCAGCGTGCCGGGCACGATCATGAAGTCGCCGTTTGAGTTCCGACAACATGGTGAAAGTGGTCGGTGGGTGAGCAGCGTTATTCCACATCTGGCGTCATGCGTCGATGAACTCGCTTTCTTAATGGCGATGGCTTCGAAGTCGAACGTCCATGGTCCGGCCAGCTACATGCAGAATACGGGCTTCATCCTGCCGGGGTTTCCGAGTTTTGGGTCGTGGGTGTCGTACGCACTCGGACGCATCACCGACGACCTGCCGACGTTCGTCGTGTTGCCGGATCCGCGCGGTTTGCCCTACAACAACATGGGCAACTTTTCCAATGCCTTTTTGCCTGCCACACACGCCGCGACCGTCATCAAGCCAACCTCACCCGTACCCATCGCCGATCTTTTCCCACCCGATCAGGCGAAGTTTATCACTCCGGACAGTGCCCGTGATGGATTGGCACTGCTGCAAACACTCAACCGCGATCACGCTCGCCAGCGAGCCGGTGACACTCGCTTGGACGCTCGTATTGAATCGTACGAACTGGCGGCGCGGTTACAGTTATCCGCACCCGAAGTGTTGGATGTGAGTCGCGAAACGGCTGCCACACAGAAAATGTACGGCTTGCACGAACCCGCTTCAGCAGACTTCGGCCGGCAATGCTTGGTCGCGCGGCGCATGATTGAACGTGGAGTGCGCTTCGTGCAGGTCTGGAGCGGTGCTGGGGGAGCAGCAAAGAATTGGGACAATCACAGCGACATACCACAAGAATTACCGTTTATCGCTCGTCAAATCGATCAACCGACTGCTGGTTTACTGAAAGATTTGAAGTCGCGAGGATTGCTGGACGACACGCTGGTGATTTGGACAACCGAGTTCGGGCGAATGCCATTTACGCAGGGAAGTGTCGGGCGAGATCACAACGGTGGGACGTTCGTCTCGTGGCTCGCCGGTGCCGGAATCAAGGCGGGCAGCTCCTATGGGGAAAGCGACGAGTATTCCTATCAGACCGCGATCAATCCCACGTACTGTTATGACCTGCACGCCACCGTCCTGCATTTACTTGGCATCGATCACGAACGACTTACCGTCCGCCACAACGGACTCGATCGACGCCTGACAGACGTTCACGGTCGAGTGATCCACGAGATACTGAGCTGAGAGTCGAACGCCGTGCGTCGCGCGTCATGCGATTGGTCTCACGCCAAGGCACGGAGCTCACCGAGAACTGGCAGCCCTCCGTGTCTTCGTGCCTTGGCGTGAAACTGCCTTCGTTCGTGCATCGTGGAATTGGTCTCACGCCAAGGCATGGAGCTCACCGAGAACTGGCAGCCCTCCGTGTCTTCGTGCCTTGGCGTGAAACTGCCTTCGTTCGT
>JBJSXJ010000003.1:0-3211 GCA_046086325.1 Planctomycetota bacterium
GTTGAGCTGCCCGAGCGGCGATTTCGCGCCGCATCGTGACGTCGGCCCCATCAACTTGACAGGAAGTGCCTTCGCTCAAGCGAGCAATCAATTCTGGTCCGAGCCCGCGTAATTCGGCGGGGGGACGATCGGCCGCGATGACGACTTGCTTGCCTTGCCGCCGGAGTGCGTCGATTGTGGATTGAAACTCGTTGATGGTCGCCGTCTTGCCGACGAAGAATTGCACATCATCGATCACCAGCATGTCGACGTCACGATACTTGCGTCGAAAACTGGGCAAACCACTGCCTTGCAGCGCCTCTAAAAACTGACTGGTAAACTGCTCCGCTGTCAGCGACACCACGCGTTTGAGCTTCCGGGAACGACGTACGAGATCGGTTAAAGCTTCCAGTAGATGTGTTTTGCCGCAGCCATGAGTTCCATGGAGATAGAGCGGGGAGTTGGTTCCGGGCTGAGCTGCCACACGCTGGGCCGCCGCCACCGCCACTCGATTCGCATCACCGACCACGAATGATTGCCAATCTCGAACGGCCCGCGGTGCGACCGTGCAAACCTCGCGCTGAGCAACCTCGCGCTGAGCAACCTCGGGGCTGGGCTCGGGACGTGATCGTGCTGCCGACGCGACTTGCACCGCTCCGCTACGACCAACAACGCGTAAACCGTTCGCAGCGGTAGCCGAGCTATCGGCCGAGCGATGACTGGTGATCGCTTCACGATCAGACAAGGCTCGCCGCCGCACAGTGGCAGCTTCAGCGGATCGCGCAGGCGTCGAACTAAGGAGCCGAGAGTTCATCGATGTCGCCGCTACTCCCGCTGTTGGTACGTCTTTGGCCAATTGAAACTCAACCTGCACCGCCGAGCCCACGACGAGCTGGCAGGCGGCGACCATTTCCTTCCGCATCGTACGCCGCAGACGTTCCAGAATGAAGTGGGTAGGGGCCACCACCAGCAACTGCTCGCCGGTCCACTCCATGGTTACCGGAGCTCGAAACCATAGATCAAAAGTGTCTGATCCGACCTTGTCGATCAGTGCTTCGCGCACTGCCGACACGATGTCCGTATCGTCCATGGCCCAGTTCCTAAGGGTTCTCACGTCTTCAGCGGCGAGGATTGTAAGCTAGCACTCGCCGCTGTCAAACTTCCCCGAATTTGACTTCCGGTATTTTTTTGCGATCGCGCAGAAACCGGCTTAATTCACGTGAATTTCGCTCAATTTTGGTTTGAGCCCAACCGAAAAAGCGTGCGCTACGAGCCACCCATTGGGTGGAAAAGTTGTCGGCAGTTCGTCACTCCCACTCCCAGCTCGCCGCCGTAAGTTGTTGGTAACTTAGAGGTAGCGCACGCTAGCGGCAACTGCTAGCAGCGCATCTGGCGGAATGAAAGAAATGAGTTCACCAAGTCCAGTATTTTGACTCTGCCCAGCCCGCCCCCCAAATCCCTCTCCGTGCCTTGGTGTCGCCGTGCGAGAATCCCCAGATTGTCGCCGTGCGAGACTCCCCCCATTTTCCCCGTGCGCAAAAAAACGGCGCGCCGAAATCGTTCTCGGCGCGCCGTCTCAATACCGGATCGCACGCTGTTTTCGAACGTGCTTAGGCTGACTTGGTGACGCCCGGGCGAGCGGTTTCGACCGTCGGAGCACCTCCCCATTCAACCTTCGCAGGCCCTAAACTCACTTCGGACTTCAAGAGCTGCTCGGACGTAATGTTCTGACCGGTGTAGCACGCTTCGCGTCCCATAATCGCCATCAGCGTGCTCGCCGCCATATATTCGCCGTTATTGATAATGTTCCCCGAGCGAATACCGGCGAATAATTCTTTGTGTTCGTAGTCATACATGCTCGGCTTCGGACCACGATAGCGCCACGTCGTTTCGCCCTTGGCGTCTTGAATCTGATGGCGCAGGACGACCGCCCGGCCCTTGGTCCCCATCACATAGTCATCGACGTCGTTGGCGCAGTCGGCCATTTGTCGAGTGTAGGAGAAGCATTTGCGACCGTCGGCCCATTCGTAACAGACGGCAAAGTGATCGAAGGCGTTACCGTATTGCTCCTGCACGCGCATCTGCCGGCCCCCCAAACCGAAACACTTCACGGGGGCTTGGTCACCGTACAACCAAAGTGCCTTATCGAGGCTATGAATGTGCTGTTCGACGATGTGATCGCCCGACAACCAGGTGTAATAGAGCCAATTGCGAACTTGGTATTCCATCGGCGTCCAGTTGGGCTGCTTATCGCGATGCCACAGGGTGCCGGTCAAATAGTTTTCCTGGATGGTGACCACATCGCCGATTTCACCATCTTGAATGCGTTTGATGGTTTCGCGCACGCCCAGGTCGTAGCGCCAGCAAAGCCCCGAGACGATGGTGAGCTTCTTTTCCTTTGCTTTGCGGGTGCTTTCGAGCACGCTGCGAATGCCGGGACCATCGACGGCTACCGGCTTTTCACAAAAAACGTGTTTACCGGCGTCGATGGCGGCACGCAAATGCACGGGACGGAAGTAGGTGGGCGTACAGAGCAGCACCACATCGACACCGGAATCGATCACCTTTTGATAGGCATCCAGACCAGCAAAGCAGTGATCAGCTTCGACGGCATATTTGGCTCCCACCTGCTTTGACAGGACGCCGCGCGCGTGCTCGACTTGATCGCTAAACGCATCGCCCAGCGCGGTGAGTCTCACGTTATCTTCCGCGTTCATCGCATTCACGGCGGCACCTAAACCGCGACCACCGCAGCCGATGAGTCCCACTTTCAGGATGTCACTGCCAGCAGCGTGAACGGTCGTGGGTCGAGTCATTTCGGCCACCACCGCTCCACCGACCACTGCCGCCGTGGAAGTTTTGAGAAAGTCGCGGCGCGAATTGCCCGAGGAAGTGGCCGAAGTTGCAGCGTCGATCATGAATGAAATTCCTTGCAATCGAGGTGGGAACGCCCGTCCTGCGGGCAGAAAACCGTGGACTGAAATGATACCGTCGCCCCGCGCCGCCCTGCAAGCTTGCTCACACGACGGAACAAGGGCACTTGGGAACTGCCCTGGTTCACCGGCAACTGGAATTTTTGGGGACAGCGAGTTAGCGAATTGTTGAGGGCTTCCTGCCATTCGGGTCGCGGCCGCGTGCCGCGAAGGTTTAGCGCGTAAGTGCCAATCCCGAAGGTGGAAGGGCGGCAGTCCACGCGTTGGCGGACTGCCGCGGCTTCGGTCTTGGCCCCTGA
>JBJSXJ010000004.1:0-11284 GCA_046086325.1 Planctomycetota bacterium
AACGCAAACCATCTGAAGTCTCGCGACTTCAGCTACGAAGCTAGAGCTGAACCTGTACGCCGTAGTTGAACCTGGACGCGGTAGCTGAACTCGCAAGAGTTCAGTCGATCGACGCCGCAGCCGGAACGCAAGACATTTGAAGTCTTGCGACTTCAGCTACGAAGCTATAGCTGAACCTGTACGCCGTAGTCGAACCTACTGGAATTTCTCGGACTCGCGGTGCGCGAAATTCCAGTAGTCGCTGAACAGCGACATGATTACGGCGATTAGCGCGGGGCGACTGGAGGCGGCGCGGTGGCTCCGCCGGCGCCAGCGGGATTCACGCCGGCCTGACCATTGCCGCCGCCAGCCGATACTGGCGAGCTCACATTCGGACGCGGTGGCGGAGGCGTGCCACCGGGTGCAACTGCTCCGCCACCAGCATTCGGCGGAGTTGTCGGGGGCTGCGACGGCGGCGCGTTCGGTGGAGTACTCGGTGGACCACTTCCAGGCGTACCTGCTTGACCGCTTGGCGGACTGTTTGGTGGGCCGGTGGCAGGAGAGCTGGGCGCTCCAGAGGTTGGCGACGACGGTGGCACAGGCGGCTGAGAACCACTGGCACCGGCAGCTCGGGGATCGCTACTCGCCGGCGCTCCGCCCGGCGGCGTTTGAGGTGTCGCTTGGGCTGTCCCCTGTGCCGGATCGGCAGCTCGACCGCCCTTCAATTCCGCCTCCAAACGTGCCGTGACCGCTGGGTCGACGAATTTGAACAGCAGCTTCCGAGTGTCTTCGAACTGTTTGTCGATCTTGGCTTGGATCTTGGGCTGCGGCGAGCGAATGCGCGGTTGGTTTTGGTCGATTAACTTTTGCAGATCGTCGCGCGTGGGTAGCGCCTTGAATTCAGTCAACAGCTTTTCCGCCTCGGCGGTATTCGCTTCCACCAGTTTGTTCCGCAAACGCTTGATCGTGAGCTCGCGCTGCGCGACAAGATCCGTAAGTGCCCCTTGCACGCCGAGCAAAAAACCTTCGGCTTGAAGGCGTTTGTCGTCACTTTGTAAATCAACCTGCAGCGTCGGCTGCACGCCCGGTGCGATCGGCAGACGCGCCAGCAGCGAGCCACCGTTTTTGACGTAGACCAGACGCAGCGGATAGTCGGTGGGTGGAATCTCCATCGTGCCCTGCCAGTCCGTTCGTCCGATCAACACCGTATCCTCGGATCGCGGATCCTTGGCATAAATGTCGTAGCCCGAGAGCGGCTGCGGATTTTTATCCAAGGTTCGCAGCCGCAATTTCGTCGACTCGAATGTCCGCCGCTGCACAATCGAAAAGCGATCGATCCGACTACTCGTCTTACCACTCAATGCCACTCGACCGCCCGAATGGATGTCACAGTTCAAACCGCTCCCGTTACGTTCGGTGACCACGAGTGTCGTCCAGGGCAACGTTTGCACTCCACCCGCCTTCGGCTCCCCGTAGCGATCGTTGTAGCGCACATAAGGCTGAATGATCGACTCGCGACCGACGAGGATCGGAGATTCGTCATTACGAGCCAAGCCGGCGGCTCGCAGTCGCAGCACCGCCGTCTTCGACTCCTGCACCGACTCGGTACGCGCCACCGGAGCAAACACTCCGTGAGCCGCGGAGGTCGCTTCGCTGGCGAGCAGTGCGGGATCTCGCACCGTGATCTCCAGCAGCGGGCCCCAGACTCGCGCGCGACAATCCAGTTCCCGACTTTGAATTCGCCAATGATCGAACTGCCGAGTGACACTCACCACAATTACTTTCTCGCTGGCAAATGCTTGTCGCAGCTGGACCGTTACGGGATCAACTTCCGGGACCGACTCGGCAGCGGAATCCTTCGGAGCGTCCGCCGGTTTGCCATCCGCCGGTTTGCCATCGGCCGGCTGAGCGTCCGCTGGTTTAGCTGCTGAGGACTCCGCCTCCGCCGACTTTGCCTCCGCTGGCTTTGCCTCCGCTGGCTTAGCATCCGCTGCGGTCCCGCTGTCCGGACTAGAAACCGGTTGTTTCTTGGGAGCGGCGATCTTGCCGAGCTTGGCGAGTTCCACCAGGTCGGCGACGGGGACGGACTCCAAGCGATAGATCATTTCGGTGGCGAACGGAGCGGGGGGAGGTGACACCGTTAACTGCCAAGCGCCCCCGAAAACCAGCTCCGTGCGTTCGAGCAAAATTCGCTGAATCTCGCGGCGTACGTTCGGCGAAAGATCGGGCGTGTCTTCAATCGCCAGCCAGACCTGAATGCGATAGGGGGAATATTCCCAAGTCTCGACCACGCCCGCCGTGGCGCGTGCGGGTGTGAACATCGCGGAGATACCGAAGATGCCGATCGCCAGCGCGACAAGTGCCTGGCGGAGTATCAACCGAAATGTCTGAAATGAGTTACCCATCGTAAACATCACTCGTACGAAAAAACTTCTTTTTCTAACTACCTCGCGCGGCACTGCTCGCCGCCGTCGTCGCGACCGGCCGCGACTAATCGGAGCCGGTACGCAAACCAACCTGCCAGTTTTCAATATTCTGATAGAGCGTCACAATCTGATCACCCACACCGCGAAGCCAGGGCCGATAGGCGTAGTATTCGGAGACCTGCCAGAGCGGGATCACGGTGACGTCGTCGTACAGAATCCGATGCATTTCTTTGAGCGTGATGCTGGAATCCTGCCAACTGCGAGCCGCTTCGAGGCGTCGCAGCGCGAGTCCTACATAGGGACTCGATTCCGCAAACAGTCCGCGGAAACCGACCATCTTCGGCATGTCGACCACAGGCTCGGAAATCAGCAGTTCGGTATACACAAAATCGCACACTCCGTCGGGATCATTCAGCTTCCCCGGCGCCAGTTCCATTAATTCCACCGTCAAGTGCAGCATCTCCAGTTGAGTAACGATGGCTTGGCAAGCGATGCGTGCTACTTCGGTGGGCGGATGACCAATTACGATCTTTTCGAGCTTGATTTCGGGCAATGGTTTTTTGGGCGGTGGATCGCCGGGCTTGCCTGCGGGCGGATCGGCGGGCGGAGCATCGGCTTCTGGGAGTGGCTTACCTTCGGCAGCTGCCTTCGCTGCCGCTTTCGCATCCTCTTCCTTTTGCTTGGCAAGCGCGAGTTCGGTTCCGGCGAGCTTGATGAGCGTCAGTCCCAGGCGGGGCTGATAAGGACGTGGCGCGATTTTTTCATCATAGGCATAAGCCAAGGCATCGCTGCCACCCGTACCGGCGGGCAATGGTCCACTGATGGCCACGCAGCCAGGCAAGGTAGAACCGCCCATGATTTCCGTATCAAGAATCCCTTCTCGATTAATCGAATAAGAAATGCCACGTCGAAAAGTGCGATTGGCAGCAAACTGTTTCTTGTAATTCGGGGCCAGCACGTGAACCGTAGGAACCGCATATTGCCCGACCACGACTGATTTGTCGTTCTTTAGTCGAAAGACATCGGCGGGATAAATTCGCTCGACCAAGTCAATATCACCGCGCTTCAGCGCCTGGATTGCCTTGTCAGATTTCTCATAAACTTTTTCGATGATCTCTTTTGGCTGCCGAGCCTGAAAGAACTGATATTGTCGGTTTACCAGATAGCGCGATTCCGTGTCGCTTTGCTCCGCGCGCACATACGGCTCCGCGACACCTCCGACAGCTCCCGCCGGCAGCGGTAGTGAAATCTGCAGCAACGATTGCGGCAAAACGTGCGGTCGGCGCAGATCGATGATCACGCGCGTCACATCCTCGACCGCGACGCCCGCCATCAAGCCGCCCCACGCAGACGAATACGACGGATCTTTGGGATCTGCCAGCGCCATCAGCTTGCGAGCCACATCGTAGCCACTTAGCGCGATCAAATCGCCTTCTGCAGGGGTCCGCAGACTGAGCGTCATTTGTCGTCCATCGTCGCTGGAATCGATGGTTCCGAGGGGTGATTCATAGCGCCCACCTTCGGGTCCCTTGCCGACATACTCGCACAGCTTCCGCTGGAGCAAACGACCAACTCGCCGTCCCGAAAAATCGTCCATCCGGTCGAAGTCGTTACCGGCATAACGCTGCGTGACACCGACGACAACCAGTGGATAACGCTCCGAGATTTCCTTCGATAATTCGACTCCGCCTTTGACCGCCGGCCAAACCTTCATCATCTCCTTCGATTCAGCCAGCGCCTCGCGAAACTTTGAGTTATCGATATGCTGCCGAGCGGCATCTCGATGTTTGGTCGCCAGATCAACCAGTTGCGACCGCCACTTCTCTACCGTCTCCTGCTGACGTTCGCCATAAGAATTCGTCACTCGAATCATCATATTGCGAGCTGCCGAAAAATCCGCACTCGACATATAGCTTTCCATGAACTGATCGATGAGTCGACCAATCGCGGATGCCAGATTTCCTTGTTGGCCAGCCGGTTTATAGTCGGGATTGAGCCGATAGAGTTCCTCCAGCAGCGAGAGTGCTTCGGGATAGCGTTTCACGGTGAAGTAATGCCGCGCGTTGGCATACAGGTATTCTTGAATCGCTTCTTTCAAACCCGGATATTTCGGATCACTCCGATAAACCTTATCAAAATATTCAAAGGCCTCTTCATAGCGTTTCTCCAGCGTGAGTTTCATTCCCTCGCGCAGCAGGAGTTCTTCAAACAACTCCACCTTCGCGATATTGCCCCACGAGACTTCAAACTGCTGCGTGGGACGGCCCAGGAGGCGAATAATCATCTTATCCGTGGGCTTGGGATTGGCCGGAAGTTTGCGATCCGGAATATCGAGTGGCAGGACCTCGATGACCGCATTTTTATTGTTTGCATCCAGGGTGATGCGATCAAAGGTTTCGCGATCGGCCAGGCGACGCGGCGGCTCGGGAGGCTTCGGCGTCTCCTCCGCTTTTCCCTTTTTCGGGGCCTGTGCGCAGACGTCGGCAGAAATAACAAGCAAGCTGCCGGTCAGTGCCAGCGCAATCAGCAACAGTCTCGACCAGACGTGACGGCTCGAACGCCGGGCTGCGACACTCACTTGGCTTCGCTCACTGGATGGCATGATGGACATGGGTTTTGTCTGTCTGAAATGCATCAACTACGGTTTAGGAATGGCAAACAGCATGCCATCGGCTCCACTGATGAGAACGCGATCCCCATAGGGAATCGGTGCACCGAGCAGGGGCGCCTTGAGGTCCAATTTCGGGCCTGGCTTGCCATCTTCCAGCGCTGCTCGCCAGACCTCGCCCTTTAAACTTGCCAGCAGCAGCGAATCGCCATCCAAACGTGGTGGCGCAGCGAGGGGACCGCCGGGTAGCGGCATCTTCCAGCGGGGCACGGGGTCCGAGCCAAAGCAGAGCAGTCCCTCGGTGTCACTCACCATTATCACCTGTGAGCCGACTTGCCATGGGCCTTGTAACAATCGACCGCCCAAAGCGGCCTCTTTGCCCTCCGTCATCCCCGGCAATGGCAAAAGATGAATCTTGTCCCCATCCGGATTGCGGCTTAAGGCGAACACCGTATCGACGGACACGGCTGGCGGGGTAATGAGCTGAGCAGGCACGTCGGCTTCGTTAAAGCTCCCCAAATTCGGACTGGGCTGATCTTTGATGCCGATGCGATAGATTTTCTGTCGCGAGTCGACGAGTACACATTCGGGTTGATCGCCCGCCATCAGGGCCGGTTTCATCCACCGCACTTTGATGCCTGGTTCCGTCCGTGACTGGAACGGCAACACACGCGGCTTGCCCGTGCTCAAATCTGCCAACCATACCTGACCATTATCGAGTGGCAGCAGCATGGCTCCCGCCAGCAGCGAAGGTTGGCACGTGACATTGGCGCCGCTCGTGTCGACTCGCACCACCTGCAACTCGTCGCCCTGGCGACTGGGATCAAAGACCAAAGCCGCCGAGCGGTCGAGGTCGCTGAAGAGCACCGCTTTGCCACCTGGCAGCGGGAACGCCTCATTAAACGAGTAGGTCGTGGCACTCCCCTCCACCTCCGCCGTCTCAATGGGCTTATCGAGCAGTCCGGCGTCCAACGCTTCTTTGCTGATGCGGAAGAGATCACCTTGAGCACTCACCGTCACCAACTGATTGCGTGGTTCGTCGTTGACGATGAGTGGCAACGAGATGCCGAGGTCTGTCTGCCAGATGGTCTTACCATCTTCCAGACTGGCCGCACTGATCGTTACACCGGGTGAACCACGTCGACGTCGAGCATGAAAGACCGTCTTACCGCTGCGTGAGAACGGGGCGATAAAGGCTTCTAATTCATGGCGCACCCAGCGACGGTTGAGTTGTTGGCGCGAGGCCTGAATGTCATAGGACACGAATCGATCCGAGCCGAGCCAAATCTGCGCACCATCGACCAAGCCAAAGCTGGACTGGGGCCGATTGAGCGATTTCACCATGGTCGCAGCCACTTTGACAGGCTTCTTGGTGTTGGTTGGATCGACATCCAGTACGCGAATCTCACCCAAATTCGTGATCGCGATAATGCGATTCTTCACCTGAATGAGCGGCGCCGTAACGTGCCCGCTCAAGCGAATCGGTTCCTGCTCCGCGGGTCGCTCCAGTCCCACACCTTCGGCGTTGGTGGCGAGCACATGCAGCAGCGAGTAATCGGGACCGGCATTCTCGGCGATCACTAAATGATTTAAGGACATGACCGGTGGAACAGCGATCGTGCCAGCGCGATGCCCAAGATAGAAAACTTCTCGGCAGACCAGCTTGTCCGCCGCAACGGCATATAGATGCGAATGACTGCCCACTTGATAGGTCACACCAGTGGCCGAAATCGGTCCCGGCTCAATCGCCAACGCCTGGGGGAACTGCACGCGACGACCACACGCACCCGATTCTAAATCCACTTCCCAGATCGAACCCGTTTCGGTCGTAACCAGGGCCTTCGAACCGACCACGGCGGGCGAGGCGAAGCGTTCACCGATCGCCAGACGCCAGAGCAGTTTTCCCGTGCGACCGGCCACTCGGATCAGTTCATTTCGCGAACCATCCGCAATGAGACCGTCGACCTCGGGCGCTTTGCCCACAGCCAGCGGATGGACCCGAGTCTCATAGCCGACGGCACGGCGCCATAGCAGTTGACCACCCGCTGCATCCAGTCCGTAGACGGAGCCGTTGGCGAGGAAAAAGAGGGTTGCATGATCGGGCTTCTCCACCGTGCCACCACGCCGATGCGAGATCAGCAGTCGACGCACATTGGGCACGTCCGCTTCATCCTCTTGCGTCGCAGTAGCTTTTTTGTCGAGCTCCTTCACCAGCTCGCGCTCGCGTGCTGCCACCTTTTTCACTTGCTCCATCAACAGCTCGTTGAATTCAAGCGCCGGGTAGGTGTTCAGCAAACTGCGACGAATCTCAAATGCGTCACCGGTTTGGCCGGTCGAGGTCGCCGCTTCGATGTCGGTGATCGCTTTGGTGAGCGCATCCTCTTGGTCGATATGACGCTTCGCTTCGGCCTGAATACGCACGATGTCGTCGATTCGCGATTGCTGACTCGTACGGAGCGAAGTCGGGATGTAACTCGGGTTGTTCACCATCTCAAGTGCTTCGTCGGTGAGCTTGACGAGTTCACGGGCCTTTTCCGAAGCTCCGGCCAGCCGAGCTTGTTTAGCCAGTCCATCGGCGATAGCTGGCAGAATACCTGCCAGTTCCTGTCGCCCCTCCGAAAATTTTTCTTCCGACTCGATCTTGGGAATGACTTCTTTGGAGCGTGCGAGCCCCAGTTTGAAATCCTTGCTACTCTCAACGACCGAGCGAATTTCAGCGAGCCCGCGACGCACGCGCGCTAAGCTCGCCTTGGGATCACCACCAAAATTGGCGATGAACTTGTCATACTTACCGATCGCTTGGTTATAGGACTGCGAGCGATAATCCGCCTCGGCAGCTTCAAACAGCTCATTGGCGTTTCCGCGCATCAAGATGATGGTGAGCACAATGCCGGCGATGAGCAGCAGAACGAGTCCGCCACCTCCGAGCAGCATGAAAGGTGAATCGAAGGTCCGCGCTTTCGATTTCTTAAAGGCTGCGGCTGCAGCTTGTGCCGCGTCGGGGGTTGGCTGAGCGGCTGGAGCCCCGCCGCCGGCTCCGAACGGATCTTGTCCCGCACCACCCATAGGTGAAAGGCCGGCGGGTTGTGCGCCGAAGGCATCGAGTCCCGTGACATCCAAGCCGCCTCCCAGCGGCATGAGGCCGCCGTCGAGCGGTTGCAATCCGCCACTCGGTGGCATGGCACCGGCGGACGGCGGCGCAGCGGGACGCTTGACCGCTTTCTTCGGGGCAGCAGGAGCCGCTTTCGGCGCCTCTTCCAGCACGATGATGTCTTCGACGTCACCGCCAACCGCCGGCTTGGCGCTCTTGGCAGGAGCCATCGCAGCGGGTGCTGGGGCGGCGGGTGCTTTCGGTTTTTCGGGCACTTTGGCGACTGGCTTCTCAGCCGCCGTTTTTTCAGCCGCAGTCTTCGAACTTGCTTTGTCGGCAGGACGCTCGACCGGTTTCGCGGCTGCGGGTGCTGGTGCTGCGGGTGCCGGTTTCGATGCCGCGGCGGACGGCGCGTCGTCGTCGGCCAGCCCCAGCAGATCATCGCCATCACTGGTGGGTGCAGGCGCGGCGGCGGGAGCCGGCGGAGCCGCCGGTGCACTTGGTTTGGGTGACGAGGCAGATGCTGCGGGCGCAGCACCGCCGCTGGCCGACGTTCCCCCGGCCGCTGCAGCCAGCATTTTCTTGGCTTGAGCGGCGGTTAAATGACCGTCGTCGACCAGCATCTTGGCCACGGCATCGGCCGTCACCTCGAAGCGCGATTCACGCACCATGCGGCGGGCGTCCGCGACGACGGATTCTTCCAGTAGACCGAGCTGTTCCAGACGGTCCAATAAACTATTTGCAGACGCGCTCATTCGTCGTCAGTCTCCACCGTTTTCAACTGCACTTGTTCCATTCCCACAGCGGTTGCTGCATCCACCGCAGCAACCACTTTGCCATGCAGCGCGTCACCATGCGCTTTTACGATCAATTTCGTGGGCGGTTTGCCACCGCTGCCGTCACCCGCTCGAGCCCGCTTCAATTTGATGAGCAAATCCTGCTCGCTAGGTGCTTCCTCTTCCCAATCGCCCGTCTCCACTCGATACGTATTATTCGCATCGACGTAGACGGTGACCGATTCCGTTTCATTCTCGGGATCTTGCGGCACCACGTTAGAACTGGGCTTGTCGTCCTGTGGCTTGGGTAGCTGCAAGGATTTCTGCAGGCTGAACGAGGCGGTAATCATGAAGAAAATGAGGAGCTGAAACACGACGTCGACCATCGGCGTAACGTCCATTTCCGGCTCTTCACGCTTACTGGCAAACGTCAGCGACTCGGCTTCCTCTTCCACCTCCGGCGGTGGCGGTGCCGGGGGCGCACTGGCGGTGCCCGTCGCTCTTCCCGCGCCGGCGTGCCAGCGCGGATCGTTCCCACGTGACTCATCGCCTGGCGTTTGCTCGTTGTACTGACTCATCGCTGTCCACTTACCCGCTAGTTCGTTTCCATCACCGCGACATACAAATTCGACAGTTCCACGTTTCTGACCGCCGCACGACAAACTCGAGACACTTCTCGATGTTTCAAATTGCGAGCGCCCTTGATGAGTACGTTTTTCAGGTCGCTGTTATTGGCCATCGCATCTTGGACGTACTGCGCGATGGCATCTTCCTGTTCAGCAATCGTAGCGCCGGGGACGACTTTCGATTCATCCAATCCGTCTCCCTGATAAACGCGAGCCATGTCGCCTTCCCCGACAGCCACGGTGAGGATGACGGAATACTTGGCCGACACGGCAACTCCATACTTGGCCTTGGGCAAATCGACGCCAGCACTCTGACCAATGTGGGAACAGACAATAAAGAAGATCAAAAGCAGGAAGGTGCAGTCGATCATGGGCGCGATGTCCATTTCGGCATCTTCGAGCTTCGTCTTCGAAAGCGAGACGTTACCGTCATCTTCATCGTCGTCTACCGGTATGTTCACCGCATCCGTCGCCATTCCACCAGCTCCCTGAATCTCACTCCAATCGAGCGTCACGCAGCATCTTGCCTGCGTCGGTCATGCCCCCTAGGGCGCGACCGTTTATTGTGCCTGCGTCAGACTGACACTACCCGGCGCGACGTGTGAGTCCATCGAGTCCCGCTTTGAACAGATCAAAGAAACGCCCCAGCCCCATCGTGATGTTCTCTTCCATCTTGCGAATGCGCACGTTGAGTTTCGAGAGGATGAACATGTAGGGAATCGAAACGGCCAGTCCCACGGCGGTCGTAATCAACGCGAAGCTGATGTCCGACGCTAACTGCTCGGGCTTCACCCCTTCTTGTCCGGCCAGCTTGCCGAACGCCTGCATCATACCCATCACGGTACCGAGCAGTCCGAGCATCGGCTCGGTTTTAATCGCCATATTGACGCCGGTGAGTCGGAATTCGATGTCGGAGAGGACTTCGCGTTGGAAGGTGTCGAGGGCGAGCTGTTTGGCTTTGGCAAACCCCATTTTGAAATTCGCCATCGACAGGATCGCCAGCTGACAAACCGCGCGCGGATCGCCTTCACACATTTCGGTGGCCGCTTTGAAGTCGCCTTTCGTTACCGGTTGCCCCAGCAGTTCCAAGAACGACATCTGCTCGTCCATCGTCTTGAAGCGCGTTTCACCCGAGCGCTTCCAGACGACGATCGCACAGTAAAGTCCCCACAAAGCCACAATCGCTTGAAAGCCGTACACCGAATTGTTGACCCAGTCCATCAGGGTCCATTGAGTAATATCCATCGCTGCAGCCTCGCGGCTCCTTCTAACTAACGGACAAACAATTTAAACCAATTAACCCACGAATTGACCCGACTTTAAATCTTTCCGCGTGCTCCACGGACCACTGCCTCACACACTTCATTTTTGATACGTGCGATAGAACTGGTCCTGCACGTAGTACTCGTAGGAACCACCTTTTGCACGCACACCAAAGACGGTCTTCAAAATCTCTTTCACGTCGCGTTTTCCCGCACGTTCCATTTCGAGAATCTTCAGTTGGTCTTCGATTTCTTTGGGATAGAGCTGCATGATGATACGACCTTTGGTCGCGACACCACCACGTGTCATGAGTTCAATGTCGGCTTCGACCAGCGAGCCGCTGCGCCAGGTCATGTAGAGCCGCTTCTCTTCGCTGGCGGGCCCTGAGCGACGCACCGGATTCGAGGAAAACTTGGATACATAGTCGACGTTTTGGGTGGCTCCGGTGCCACCAACCGCCCCCAATTCAATACTGAAGGCGTCCAATTGACGAGCGTATGCGTCGGTGCTGTCCG
>JBJSXJ010000005.1:0-24874 GCA_046086325.1 Planctomycetota bacterium
CTCATTTCGCACTTCACCAAACAAGCGCTGCTCGATATCGCCGCCAAGCTGGAAGAAGATGGCGAACTGCAAGGGGCCTACGGCGAGCAGGTGCGACAGCACGTGCGCGATCAGGCCTTCAACCACCTCGCTCACCAGCTCGGTGTCAAAGTCATTCACTGCAGCGAACGGGACACGCAAATCTCGAATGTCCCCAAAGAGGTCGACGAGTTTGTGAACACGTGGAGCATCGAGGGGTTCCGAGAAGAGGGCACGACGACGGCCGAAATGGGCTGGGGAACGCACGAAAAGGAGCTCCCACCGCTCGCCTTCGAACATGGTGACGGCCCACGAAATCAGATCTGCCTGGCCAAAATGGGCATGAATACCTGGGTGCGTTCGTGGGTGCCGAACTATTGCATTCGCGGCATGGTCGTGCGCCACGGCGAAGCCTTCACCATCTCCGATGCACTCACCGTTTGGGAGCACAATAAACCGGTCTATCGTCCCACGGTGCATTACGCTTATTGCCCATGTGACGCCGCCCTCGTCTCGCTCAATGAACTCCGCGGCTACGATTACGAACTGCAGCCGCGACTGCGGATCATGTCGGATGAAATCACCAGCGGTGCCGACATCCTGGGAGCACTGGTGATGGGGCATGCCTACCAAAGCTGGTGGACCGGCAGCATCCTCAGTATCGAAGAATCGCGGCGGCTGGTGCCGCACCAAAATGCGACGACCATGCAAGTCGCCATTTCCGTGGTAGCCGCCGTTACCTGGATGATCGCCAATCCCGCTCGCGGCGTGTTGGTCCCCGATCAACTGCCTCACGAACATGTCCTGAAAATTTCCAAGCCCTACCTCGGTGAATTCGTTTCGGTGCCGTCCGCCTGGACGCCACTCAAACATGCCGCTCATTATTTCGGCGAGCATGGTCGGCCCGACCTTGATCGCACTGATCCCTGGCAGTTCAAGAACTTCGTCGTCGGCGAACGTGACTGATCGTTCCCTGTTCCGCTGTCCGTTTTACATCGAGGGATTACCTGCATGATCACACCGCGAAAGTTGCAAAAGCTGGCCCGCGAACATGGCACTCCGTTATTCGTGATTGACCATGACGTCATTCGAAAAAACTACGCCACCTTTCGTCAGCATTTGCCGCGCGTGCAGGCCTACTATGCCGTGAAGGCCAATTCCGATCCCCTCATCGTGAAAACGTTATTCGAGGAGGGCGCGAGCTTTGATGTCGCCAGCATGCCGGAATTCATGCTGGTGCACGACAACATCAAAAAGTTTTCCGCCAAAAAACGGCAGGATTTCATCTGGGATAAGGTCATCTACGCCAATCCCATCAAGCCTCCGAAAACACTCGAGGAACTCAACCAGTACCGCCCACTGGTGACCTACGACAATTTTGAAGAGGTGAAGAAGATTAAGAAGTATGCTCCGCAGGCAGGAGTGGTGCTGCGAGTCAAGGTGCCCAACACCGGCTCCGTGGTCGAACTCTCCTCCAAATTTGGCGCATCGTCGGGCGACGCCCTGCGACTCATCGAAGCCGCCTTCGACGCCGGACTCACCGTCGAAGGACTCAGCTTCCACGTCGGTAGTCAGTGTGCCAATCCGACGAACTACGTGCAGGCCCTGCAGCTCATGTCGAGCATCTTTCAGGAGGCGTGGCAGCGGGGCTATCCGCAAGTCAAAATCCTCGACATCGGCGGCGGCTTCCCCGTCCCCTACGACGACCAGGTCCCACCCTTCAAAACCCTCGCCAAAGTCCTCAACTCCGAGTTCGATCGGCTATTTCCCAAAGAGATGGAAATTGTGGCTGAACCGGGCCGGTTTCTGGTCGCCACGGCGGCTCACCTGGTCACCGGCATCGTGGGCAAAGCGGTCCGCGACGGAAAGCTCTGCTACTACATCGACGATGGCGTCTACCACACCTTCTCGGGCGTGATCTTCGATCACATCCAGTACCACCTGCGTTCCTTCCGGGATGGGCCGAAACAGGTTTGCTCCGTCTTCGGACCCACCTGCGATGCCTTGGATACCGTGTCGCTGGCCGAGCATCTGCCGGAGGATTTGGAGATTGGCGAGTTACTTTACAGTCAAAATGTGGGCGCCTACACCCACGCCTCGTCCACCTACTTCAACGGCTTTCCGCCAGCCACCGTCGTGCATGTAAATCGGTAAGACAGGCTGGCAGCCCTCCGGGGCCACGGTGCCCTCGCATCGGTCAACCACTTCGAGGTGACTGGTCCGTCGGTCACCTCTCCGAGGTGACTCTTATTGCGTGTCCCCCCCCACACCTAGCGGTCTGAATTTCGGGTAGGCGAACAAGCCCGGCAGTCGCTATACTCCCCGCCCACTTCGGGCTGCGCTGGCTCGACACGGACGTACCAGCCAGCGTTCCCGCAACTTCCGGTTCACCTCTGTCGGACAGGGACGTCCGATTATGCTGCCGCGCACCGTTAGCCATTTTCAAGCACTCAGCTCGCTCGCCTCACACTGGCTGGCGATCGTTCTGTCCAGGACTGCGCCCCTCGTCGTGTGGCCGCTAACTGCCTTGCTTCTGGGACTGCTGAGTGCAACGCCGCTTCGGGCTGCGGACGACTCCCCCACAATCTCGGCCAACATCGATCTCCGCCTGCGTTTGACCTGGGGTGGGGGAGCGGAACGGGCCTGGCAAGGTGTCGTACGACTCGACGACGGTCAACTGCTCGATCCCAGCCCGCTGGGACGCGAAGCGGACGATCCCGGTTCGGTCGTGGGGAACCAAAGCCAACTGCAAATTGTGCAAGGGAGTGCCAGCACGTTCTCCGGCTGCGACTTTTCGCTCCACGCTCCACTCTCCGCCCAGCTCACCATCGAATTTGCCCCGCGCGATGAACCAACCTCCATCCGCCAACAGACCATCGCCGTTCGAGAACTCATCAGCGGTGCCCAGTCGCGGGAACTGGATGCACGCCGGAATCGCTGGCATCTGACGCGTGCTCCCGGCGATCGCATCCGAGTCGATTTTGGCCGCGACTCGCTGGTCTTCAGCCCCGGGGAAGCGGTGCGCTGCCAGATTCGTCCCCAAAGCCTGGGCCTGCCGGCCGGCACGACACTAAGGGGGCGAGTGGAATTATCGGCAGCGCGAGGCGATTATCAGTGGACAGCACCCGACGTGGAATTCAAGGTGGACGCGGATGGGCAGACGGTGAGCACCGCCGCGGTGGAACTCAGCTTACCCGAGTCCGAAGGAGTCTGGGATCTCACCATCAGCCTCTATCCCAAACGACTGACCGATAACATTCCGCTCCCCCGCCCACGGCCCCTCAACCAGCGACCTCTCACGCAGCGCTCGGTGCAGTTCGTTTCCATCGCCCCCGCAGCGGGCACCGCCACGCCATCCACCGCCACGGCCGCCGCCTCATCATCCGCCGCCATCACCGCCACGGCGCCGTGGCGCACGGTGGCGGAAATCGATCCCGCCCACATCCGACTGGCTCGCGAAGACTCCGCGAAATGGACCGAATGGCTGCGAAAAATTCCGGCCTGGAAGCCGGGCTCCAGCTTTCTGCAGGGGCCGATTGATAACCATCAAGCGGGCCATCAGGAACATGGTGGTCGCGAGCTCCTCACGCTCGCGCCCCAGGGCTGGATCGCGTATCCGCTGCCTGTCGAGCGGACGGAAGAACCGCATTTGCTGGAAGTGGAATATCCCGCCGACTGGCCACAAACGCTCGGCATCAGCATCGTGGAACCGAATGCAGCGGGTCGAGTGTTACCGCTGGGACTGGATTCGGGGTTTGACGTGAGTGCCAGTGAACCAGCGCCGTCCGTTCGCTGGCAGAAGCATCGCTTACTGTTTTGGCCCCGCACCAAAAATCCCCTCGTGCTTCTCACCAACCGCCGCCCCAACTCGGCAGCCGCCTGCGGCAAAATCACTCTGCTGGCCGGACCAGCCAACCTGCCCGCTACGCGCCCCGCCCTCCATCCACTTGATCAACGCCTGGTAGCCGCATTTTTCGATCGGCCTATCTTTCCGAAAAACGTTGGCGCCGCCGAAGCACTCGACCTGGACGGCACGAGCACGTGGGATGATTGGCAAACGTTCTACGATGGTGGACGACGGTTGGTCGAGTATTTGAAATATGCCGGGTATAACTCCGCCATCATCTCGGTCGCAGTCGAGGGTGGAGCGATCTATCCGAGTCGCACCCTGCAGTCCACCCCGAAATACGACACCGGCGTCTTCTTCCAATCGGGTCAAGATCCGCTCCGCAAGGATGTCGTGGAGCTGTTGTTTCGGCTGTTCGATCGGGAAGGTCTAACGCTGATCCCGGCAATTCAATTCGCCTCCCCCCTACCCCGACTCGAACAGCAGCGTCGTTATGGCGAAGCGCAAGCGGGTTGGACGTTGGTGGACGCCGAGGGAAAGAGCTGGATCGAGCAGCAGGGGACCAATCGAGGCTTAGCGCCGCACTACAACATCCTGCATCGCGACGTCCAACAAGCGCTGCTGGAAGTCGTCGACGAACTGACCGGTCGCTATGCACAGCATCGCTCGTTTGGCGGACTCTCATTGCAACTGACTCCCGACGGCTTCGCGCAGTTACCGGGAGCCGGGTGGGGTTTCGATGACGATACGCTGCAAGCCTTTTCCCGCGCTGCTGGAGTGCCTCTGGCTGGACAGTCGAAGGCCGACCGAGCTCGTTTTTTGCTCGGTGAAGGACGCGCTCGCTGGCTGGCATGGCGCGCGACCGAGCTCACTGAGTTTTACGGTCGGCTGGCGGATCACGTGGTGCGGCAGCGTCCCGCCGCCCGGCTCTACCTGGCGACCGCCGATCTCACCTCCGGGCCGGCCGCCGCACAAGGCTTGCGGCCCACCTTGCCGAAGCGCCCCGATTATGGCGACTACCTGCTGACGCTCGGCATCGACCCGCGACGCCTCGAGCCGCACCGCGACATCGTGCTGCTGCGTTCTCAGCGCTTCACGTCCGTCGGTGACCTCGCCACGCAAGGCACTCAGTTGGAATGGAATCGTGCCCCCGAACTCGATCGACTCGGTGCGCTCGGACCGGTCAGCGGCCATCAATTCGTGCATGAGGCGGCGACGCTGGAGTTGCCGAGCTTTGAAGAGCGCAGTCCGTATGGCGCGGAGCAGACCAGGATGTGGCTGGCCGCGCATCTGCCTCCCGCCGACGACGCCAATCGCCAGCGTTTTGCTCATGCGCTGGCCGTCAGCGATCCCGCTATTCTGATCGATGGCGGCTGGCTCCTGCCCCTGGGACAGGAAGATGCCACGCGGCCGCTCTGGACCGTCTTTCGCCAATTGCCAGCAACGGGATTCAAAACGATCGCGCCCCGTCAGGCGACCACTGGCCAGCCGGTGGTGCTACGGGCTGGTCGACAGGCGGGCGTCACGACCATCTACGCGGTGAATGATTCCCCCTGGCCCGTCTCAGTGGAAGTCGATTTGCCAATTCCCGTTAGCGTCGCCGCACGACGACTGGCCGCGAGCCCCCGTGCGGCAAGCACCAGCAGCGCTAGCTCTGAACTTCAACCCGAACAGAAACGGGCAGATCAACCATCTACTGATCAGAGAATTGTTGATCAGGGAAGCAGAGATCAGAGAATTGCTGATCAGAGAAGCGTTGCTCAGGAACTCACAATCCACGAATACTCCGCCCCGGAAAAACTGGTCGCTCAAGATTCTGGTTCCCAGTGGAGAGTGCAATTGGCACCGTATGATCTCCAGGCGCTGCAATTGCCGGTCGAGACGGAGGTGCAGGATTGGCGTGTGACCTTACCCGTCGCCGCCCCACGGCAACTGGCGCGGCGCCTGCAGGAACTGCGCTTGCGGCTGAGCGAAGTCCAGCATTCCACACCGCTCACCACACTCACGAATCCCGGTTTTGAGCTCACCGCACGCGACGATGTGCTGCACTGGTTGCCAGCGCGTGGCGGTGGCATACAGATTCGCTCCGACGCTCGTGAAACCCACACCGGTAAGCGTTCGTTGTATCTGCGCACCGATCGCGAAGTGGCCTGGGTCCGCAGCGAACCGATTCCCACTCCGAGCACCGGGCGTTTGGCGCTGTGGGTCTGGCTGAAAACGAACGATGCGAATCGTCAACCCGCGTTACGCCTGGCGATTGAAGGTCGCTGGGACGGACAGACCTACTACCGCTTTGCCACGGTGGGCGGCCCTCAGGCTGCTCCGCTGAGTCCCCAGTGGACGCAGTATTTCTTGCAAGTGGACGACTTACCAACCAGCGGACTGCAAGACTTGCGCGTCGGCTTTGATTTGATGGAGCCGGGTGAAGTCTGGATCGATGATGTGCAGCTGTTCGATCGCTTCTTCCACGACAACGAGCGCGATGATTTGGTGAAGCAAATTGGTCAAGCTGATTTTCATTTACAGCAAGGACGCGTGTCCGAGTGCGAACGATTTCTCCAGGGCTACTGGGCGCGCTATCTGCTGCAGAACGTTTCGGTCGAGCAGATCGCCAGCGGCCCAGCCAAAGCCACTCGCGCCCCGCGCTCCGACCAGCCCTCGCCCCCGCGCAATCCACGTGCCTTGGCTCTGCGTTCCACGTTATCCAAGAGCATCTTCTCGCGCTCACCGGCCAGCCAAACGATTGCCGATTTGTCCAGCACGCTGTCTGGCGCCACCGAGAATGTCGCGGTAGACGCTGCACGCGGTACGGCTGCGCGCGGCACGACTGCACGCGATACGGCTGCACAGTCGGAAGCTGCCGCCGCGAATTCCAGCGATGAACGAGCTGGCAACCAGAGCGGGGAAAAGAGTGGCGAGAAGAACGGCGATAGGAACAGTGACAAGAACACTGACAAGAGCAGTGAAAAGACCGGCTGGCGCGACCGAGTGCCTTCCATTTGGCCCAAGAAGACGCGGTAAAGGCAGCTCGCATGGACTCGGCCACCCTGACCGCCGCTCGCTGGTGGCAGCACCTGCTGCAAGTCCAGCAGCAAGCGCGCGTCAGCGGAGCTCTGGTGCCACTCACCACGCGCAGCGAAACCCTGTGGGACGGAGCGCTGCGATTTGCGGTGCGCGTGCTGTTAACACCGGTGACCAAACCCAGCTCACCCATGACGAAACCAGCCGCCCTCGCAACAAAATCTGCCCCACCCGCGACGAATCCCTTTCTTCCCTATGAACCGGCGCTGTATGTCAGCGATCTGCTCGAACAGCATGTTTGTCTGCTGAACAAATACTCTGTCACCGATCATCACTTGCTCGTCGTCACGAAGGAGTATCGTTCGCAGGATGAACCGCTGCAGGCGATGGATTTTGCGGCTTTGGATTGGTGTTTCGTGGCGGCGCAGCAGCTGGGCTGGCACGCACTGGCGTTCTTCAATGGTGGTCGAGTGGCGGGAGCGAGTCAGCCACACAAACATTTGCAACTGCTCCTCTGGTCGCCTGCCGATCCTCCCCTGCCGCTCTGGGACTGGCTCGCAGCCGATCCGGGCGCCTGGGATCGTGGTGGTTTACAAGCGTTGCCCTTTGAGCATCAACTGGTGCGCTACGCTGATCGCTCCGCGATGGCGGCCTACGTGTCGCTGCGTGCGCAGCGCAACGCTGCTCCCTACAATTTATTGTGGACGCGCGACTGGATGCTGCACGTGCCGCGTCGAGCGGAATGTTTTGGCAACATCTCACTCAATTCATTAGCCTTTGCGGGTGGGCTGTTCGTGCGCGGTGAATCCCAGTGGCAGGCTTTGCAAGAGGCGGGCCCGCTGGCCGCCCTGCAAGCCACCACGTTCTCCGACAAGCTGCGCTGAGTCTAGTTGCATCGGAGTGGTGGCTGCTGCAGGGATGGAAGTCGACGTCGTCCCACATTGTCAGCAGTCTGACTTGTCGGCGAACTACAGGCACTTTATCTTGTGGGCTACTCGGTTGTCCTTCACCTCGTTCGATGCAGGTCTTTTTCATGCATGACTTTCAATACGCAGCGCCTACCACGCTGCAGTCCGCCCTCGCGCTTCTCGCTCAGCAGTCCACCAGCGCTCGGCCACTGGCTGGCGGCACCGATCTGATCGATCAAATGCGCGTCGGACGAATGGCTCCCCAACTGGTAATCGATGTCAAGAAAATCGCCGAGCTGAATGTGCTCAGCTGCGACTCGCAGGGGCTGCGGGTAGGAGCGGCGGTGCCCTGTTACCGGATTAGCGAACACGCTGCCATTCGGCACGACTACGCGGCGCTGGCCGATAGCTGTGCGATCATTGGTGGAGTGCAAATTCAAAGTCGTGCGACGGTGGGCGGTAATCTCTGTACGTCTGGCCCGGCGGGAGATACCACACCTAGCGTTATCGCGCTGGGTGGCATCTGTGTGATCGCCGGTCCCAGTGGCACTCGAGAGGTTCCCGCGGAAACCTTTTGCACGGCACCGGGTAAGAATGTGCTGCAGCCGGGTGAACTGCTGGTGGAACTGCGTTTTCCCGCCCCGACCGCTCAAAGCGGTTCGCACTATCGACGCCTGATTCCCCGCAATGAAATGGATATCGCGGTCGTGGGCGTCGGTGTTCACGTCACGCTCGACAAACAGCAGAAAGCGTTCTCCTCGGTGCGTCTGGCCCTGGGAGCAGTCGCACCCACGCCGCTGCTGGTGACCTCCATCAGCCAGGCCCTGGCAGGGCAAGCGATTACGGACGCCGTATTCGCTCAGGCAGGTGAACTTGCCCGTGCCGCCGCCTCGCCGATCACCGACATGCGTGGCACCCAAGAGTACCGCCGGCACGTGACGGGGGTCCTGGTGGAGCGAGCGCTACGTGCCGCGGTTGATCGAGCTCGCGGTCAGACGATCGACTATCGCCCTGGTCATTAAGCGCCCTGGTCATTAAGCATTTCCCCTTTACTTCCTCACTGCGGCCACACGACTGTTCGCAGAGAACGAGATCCCAACTGAGCTCTATCCCTTTCGCCTTTTTCACCTCGGACGGTGCCTTTTCACTATGTCACAAAAACAAGTTGTCTCTGCGAACATCAATGGCGACCGCGTGGAGTTTCTGTGCGAGCCGCGTCAAACGCTCCTCGAAGTGCTCCGCAATACGCTCGATTTGACCGGCACCAAAGAGGGCTGTTCGAACGGCAACTGCGGTGCCTGCACGGTGCTCATGAACGGGCGACCGGTCGTGAGCTGTTTGGTGCTGGCGATGGAGGCGGAGGGAAGCGAGATTCGCACGATTGAAGGTGTCGCCTGCGGCTCTCATCTGAACGAAATCCAGCAAGCGTTTCTGGAAGGGGCGGCACTGCAGTGCGGGATCTGTACGCCCGGCATCATCATGCAATCCGAAGCCCTGCTGGCGAAGAATCCCCAGCCGACGGAAGCCGAGATCCGCTTTCACTTGGCGGGCAACCTCTGTCGCTGCACGGGCTATGACAAAATCGTCCGCGCTGTCCAAGCGGCCGCGCAGAAACGTCAAGCGAACCTCGCCAGCACCCAGTCCTAAGCGTTACGCCGGCTGGTGTGAGCGCTGTTGCCGCACGAACGTTCGCGTCGCCCGAAGAACAGATCACTTACAACTCTCGCATCCCTCCCTCTCAATCGAACAGGTAGCACTGAGATGTCACTCGCCGATAAGCCCAAATACAAAGTGATTGGTACTCGCCCCATTCGCCATGATGGCGTGGACAAGGTGACGGGTCGCGCGAAATATGGAGCGGACGTCAAGCTGAATGGGCTGCTTTATGCCGCCATGCTCCGCAGTCCTCACGCGCACGCTCGCATCACCCGCATCGATACCTCGAAGGCGGAAAAAATGCCTGGTGTGCGGGCGATTGCGACGAGTGCCGATTTGCCAGAGCAGGGTGATCGGATTGTGGAGCTGGGTGAAGGCGCGGTGAACATGCGGCACTTAAGCTGCAACATTCTTGCCCGCGGCAAAGTGCTCTACCGTGGCCACGCCATTGCTGCTGTCGCAGCCGACTCGATTCATCAGGCCGAAGAGGCGGTGAAGCAGATTGAAGTGGAGTACGAGTTGTTGCCACCCGTCCTCCAGGTGCTCGACGCCATGCGGAGCGACGCGCCGATCCTGAACGACGAAGTGCGCACCGAGACGCTGGGGGGCATCGGGGACCAGACCACGGGCCCAACCAACATTGCCAAGCGAATCCTGGTTGAAAAGGGAAATCTGGAGCAGGGCTTTGCGGCTTGCGATGTGATTGTCGAGCGGACGTTTGACACGGCGATGGTCCATCAGGGTTACATCGAGCCGCATAATGCCACGGTGCTCTGGAATCCCGATGGCAAGATTACGGTCTGGATGAGCACGCAGGGTTCGTTCACCGCTCGGCAACAGACCGCCGAGTTGTTACGGGTGCCGATTTCCGCGGTGAAGGTGGTGCCGATGGAAATTGGTGGCGGCTTCGGTGGAAAGATTTCGGTCTACCTGCCGCCGGTCGCTGCGGTGCTGTCGAAAAAGTCGGGCCGTCCCGTAAAACTGGTCATGTCTCGCACCGATGTGCTGGAAGCGACCGGTCCCACTCCCGGCTCGCACATGAAGATCAAACTCGGGGCGACACGGGATGGCAAGCTGGTGGCGGGCGATGCCTGGGTGGCGTTTGAAGCGGGAGCGTATCCGGGGTCACCGATTGGAGCGGCCGTTATTTGCGTCTTCGCCTGCTACGACATTCCGCATGGACGAGTCGAGGGATACGACGTGTGTGTGAATCGACCGCGCACGAACGCCTATCGCGCGCCTGGTTCCACGCAGGTGGCGTTTGCGGTGGAAACGGTGATCAACGAGTTGTGTGGCAAGCTGGGCATCGACCCGGCTGAATTTCGACTCAAAAACGCCGCTCGCGAAGGCACTCGCCGCGTCGATGGACCGGTGTTTCAGCGTGTGGGGATGGTGGAGACGGTGCAAGCGATTCGCGACAGTGAACATTATCGCTCGCCGCTCGGTGGCCCGCATCGCGGCCGCGGTATCGCGTCGGGTTTCTGGATGAACTGCGGTCTGAAATCGGCCGTGACAGCGACGGTGAACCCTGACGGTACGGTGTCGCTGGTCGAAGGGTCGACGGACATTGGTGGCAGTCGCACCGGCATCGCCATGCAGCTGGCCGAGGCACTCGGCATTCGCGCCGAAGATGTCACTCCCACGATTGGCGATACCGACAGCGTCGGTTACACCGACGTGACGGGAGGCAGTCGAGTGACGTTTGCTACGGGCATCGCGGCGTATGAAGCGGCGCAAGATATCAAACGGCAGCTCATCCAGCGCGCGGCGTTGCTCTGGAGCGTTCCGGCCAGCGAAGTGAGTTATCGCGACGGCGGCGTGGTCGGCCCCGGTGATAAACGCCTGAGCTTCGCGGAAATCGCCGCCAAGATTGCCCACACGGGTGGCGCTGTGATTGGCAGTGGCACGTCCAGCGAGGCCCAGCAAGGGGGCGCTTTTGGGACGCACTGCGTGGATGTCGAGGTGGATCCGGACACGGGCAAAGTGCAGATTTTGCGCTACACGGCCGCTCAGGACGTCGGCACCGCCATTCACCCCAGCTACGTGGAAGGTCAGATTCAGGGGGGAGCGGTGCCGGGCATCGGCTGGGCTCTGAATGAAGAGTACTGGTATGACGCGCAGGGCACGATGCGGAACTCCACGTTACTCGACTATCGCACTCCCACTTGCTACGACGTGCCGATGATCGACACGATTCTGGTCGAGGTGCCCGATCCGGCGCATCCGTACGGCGTGCGAGGCGTGGGTGAGGTACCGATTTGTCCGCCCCCGGCAGCGATTGCCAACGCGATTGCTCAGGCAGTCGGAGTCCAGATGACGCAGCTGCCTATGTCTCCGCCGCACCTGCTCGCCGAGATTCTCAAGTCCTCCGCAGCGAAGTCCTAACGATGCCGCGACTCTTTATTCCCCCACAGCTACGGGTGTTTGTGGGAGGATGCGAGCTGGTGGAGGCTCCGGGTGGCACGCTGGGAGCGGTGGTGGCGGACGTGGAGCGGCGTTTTCCGGGCTTTCGTGCCCGGATCTGCGTGGACGATCAGATCCGTCCGGGCCTGGCCATCTCCATCGATGGCCGCTTTGCCTCGTTGGGTCTGCTGCAACCGGTAGCGGAATCTGCCGAAGTGCATTTTTTACCGGCGGTCGGCGGCGGCTGACCGGCCAGCCGATTCAATTGAGCCGGATTCAATTCTCGCTAAGAACTTGCCGATTCACTGGAAGCTGAATAGACTAGCGACGTTCTCACCGATCCTAGACACCGGCTTGTCGCCATGACTCTGCTTCCTCGTCACGTTCTGGGCTCTCTTCTGATCACGCGTCGCGGCGTTGTAGCAAGTCGGCGTTGGTTGATGCTTGGCCTGTCGTTCTTGATGGCGCTGCTGCTGATGGAAGTGCTGCTGGTGGCGAGCGCAGAGGCGGGGTGTGGCAGTTACGTGCGAGTTGGAAATTGGCAGCATGGCGGTCGGCAGCATGACGGTCGACAGCTAGGTGCCAGCGGTGCGCTGGACTGGCGAATGGGCGGGGTCGGCGGTCGCGCGCCCCAGGGACTGCATCTGACTTCCCTGCATCTGACTTCCCTGCATCTGAATTCCCCGCGTCAGCATCTGGTCGGTTACGACGAAGGCCCAACGGACTGTCAGGGCCCGAATTGTTCGCGCCAATCACCACTGCGGAAGATTCCCGCACCGACGTCGGTTTCTCGTTCGCATGTTCCCGAGCTAATACCGCTAGTTTGTGAAGTTTGGTCGCCGCAATTCTCCTGTTGCGGTTGGTTAACGTGGGACGCCGCGAGTCCGCTCCAGTGGGCCGCTTCTATTTTGCGTCCGCCGCGCGTGGCTGTCAGTTGAGTAACCGTCGATAAATGGTTGCGCTGCCAGCTGCTGGCAGCCATCTCGGATCGACGCGTGATCGATCGCTGGTCACTCAGCATCCACCGATGCTGGGAGGCTAGGCCAAGCGGAAGCCACTTCCTTCTGTGAAGCGTGCTTCCGATCTGTGAAGCTCACTGTTGGTCTCTACCTGAACTAAACACGCGCACTTTGTATAGGGATTCATCCCATGCGATCTTTTCCAAAATTGATTGGTCTGAGTTTTCGTACTTGTTTTTCATCTTCGGTTCAGCACACAGCATCTCGATCCGCAGTCACCGGCTGGGTCGCGCGCAAACGCGGTTTCACGTTGGTGGAGCTGCTGGTCGTGATCGCGATCATTGGGATTTTGGTTTCGCTCTTGTTGCCGGCGGTGCAGGCGGCGCGCGAGGCAGCGCGACGCACTCAGTGCACCAACAACATGCGTCAAATGGCAATCGCGGTTCACAATTACCACGATTCCTATTTAGCCTTTCCGTATGCCTATCAGCAGTCCATCTCCATGCACGCGCGACTGCTGCCTTACATGGAGCAGACGAACGTCTACAACATGATTGACTTTCGAGTGCCGTGGAACGACCCGGCCAATGCTCCCGTTTTACCCATTCGCATTCCGACCTTCATTTGTGCCTCTGATCCCGACATGCTGCCGGCAAATTTAGGTGGCAGCAATAATTATTACGGCAACATGGGAACGAACATTCTGTACTTGGCTCCGTCCACCGTTCCGGGCAATCCGAATTTTGGTATGCCGGATCACAATGGTGCGTTTTCGGCGAGTGTTGCGGTGCGGTTTGGAGACATTTTGGATGGCACCAGTAACACGGCGATGTTTGGCGAGAAGAATCGCGGCGATGGCTCGAATGGTCGCAGCACGCCCGCTTCCGACACCTATCGCCCCGGCACGTTCCCGGCCACGGCGGATCAGGCGATGAAGGACTGTTTGTCAATCAATGTCAACGATCTGTCGCTGCAAGGTTACTCCAATGTCGGTGCGCCCTGGTTGCAACCGTATCACTCGACCACCGCTTACTATCACATCCTGCCTCCCAACTCGCGGTCGTGCATGTTCCCGCCGGGACGGATCGCCACGACGGCGATGAGTCGTCATGCGGGCGGAATTGTGCAGTTCGCGATGTGCGATGGTTCGGTGCGCGGAGTCCCAAGTTCGATTGATTTGCGCGTCTATCGCGCCGTTGGCACTCGCGATGGCGGCGATGTGGTGTCAGGTTTCTAAGCGAACTCGGTCAACGTGATGAGATCCGTCTGAGTTCCTCAGACGGATCTCATCCACTGTCGGCGCGTAATTATTCGTTTTCTGGGAAAGGTGAAACGGTGCTCATTATGGTGGAGCAGGATTTGGGATGCAGGCGGAACTGGTTGCGGATTTTCGGCCTGGCGCTGTGCGGTGGCTTCCTGCTGCTGGCGGGCTGCGATCAAGGCGCTCGCTCGCTGTCGCTCGATAAAGATCAAGCCCGCGAGTCGCTCAACAAATTCCTCCAATGCTGGATGGATGGTGGGGAGGCGAAATCGTTGAGCACGCAGAAGCCCTCCATCATTGGCCGCGATCCCGCCTGGGATCAGGGGACCAAACTGCTGAGCTATTCGCTGGTGCAGGAGTCGAGTGACGGCACGAATCTGCACGTCACGGCCGAGTTACATTTTCAGGGCACAGGTGAGGAAACTCAAAGTCGCCACATTCGCTATGTGGTCGGTACGAGTCCCGTAATCACCGTCTTCCGGGCAGAATAACACCGAGTCAACCGGCGGGTGACGAGTAAGCGGAAGGAGATTCAACTTCCGCTGGACTCGTCCCGTAACGGATCTTTTGCGCTCGGCTTGCCCAGCATCACGTCTGCAACTTCGCCCAGTTTCCGCGATACGTTTTTGGCGAAGAGACCGCCGAGCGTGGCGAGTAGCCAGAGTCCGTTCAAGTCGCTTCCGGCGGTTGCAATCTCATTCCCTTTGAGCCAGCCCCCCGAGCTCAAGAAGAACATGAGCAGTCCCATCACGGTCCCTTCAAGTGGCATGATGACGTAATAGGGAATCCATGATTTCACGAGCCGATTCTTGGCGATGTACATCACCACAGAGCTCAGCAGTCGTAAACTGCCGCCCAAGCAGCCAAACATCAGCACCATCTGGTAGATCGCCCGTGACGGTGATATGGGTGGTGCTGCTGGTGCTGGCGGTGCTGGCGATGCTGGTGTCGCTGGTGTCGCTGGCGGTGCTGCTGGTGGTGGCGGTGCTGGCAGTGCTGGTGTCGCTGCTGGTATTTGGACAGCGGTCGTAGAAATCCTCATGGGCCGTTCCCAAAGAGATCCGATGCCGCCCAGCATGAGTACCGTCAGCACGACGCCGTAGATGAGTAACGCCCAGCGCTGGAGAGGCGAGATTTCACTGCACTTCAGCAGCTGCAGCTCGCGTTCCAGGCATTCCACTTCCGCTTGTAGCGATTCGCGCTCATCGGCTGACAAGCTATCAAACGTCGTGGTCGCCAGAGTCCCGCCGGCTTCGAGAGGAGTGCGGCCGATCAAACAAGCGAGACGGTTTTTCCAGACGTCGAACGGCGCGGGCGGCGATTTCAACTGTTCATATTCATCGCGATGGGCGGCTAACTGTTCCAGACGCGTGCGAAGCTGAGCTGCAGGAATGGGCATTAGCTGGATACTCCGTGGAGCCATTAAGGTGCGTTTCCCATCACCTTAATCCCCCAACTTAGAGTTTCCAGCTTCACCAGCTATTTTTGGGGCTAATTCAGCTGCTCGTTGGTGGCATCCAGATCGGTGGTCAAGTCGTCGGCGAACTTCCAAAACCAATCCAGTTCATTATCGCCCAGCAGCGTATCGACGGCAGCATCGTCTAAGCAGGTGGTGGCATCCAAGAGAGCCGTGCCGTTGAGTCCTGGGGGGAGCGAGCCATCGGCCGCTCCGGTGCCACCCGCATTCACGGACACCACTCGCATATTGCTGATGCGCGACGCAAACACCAAGTCAGTCCGCTGCCATTCGGCCATGAGCGACTGAAAGGCCACTCGATTGACTACTCCGGTCGCTTCGTCGTGATACGTTTGCAGTCCGCCAATGAGAATGTCATCGGCAGCGCCGCCCGAAAGCTGATCGGCGCCGGAGCCACCGACGAGGATGTCACGCCCAGCAGCTCCCGCCAACATGTCAATTCCGGCTCCGCCTACGAGAACATTGTCCAGCGAGTTGCCTTGCAGGGTATCGGCGAGCGGGGTGCCGACGACATGCTCGATCGGCATGGTGGCGCCCAAGATGAGCTTGAGCTGTGCGTTCACCGTTTGCAGAGCGGTGTTTCCCAGGTCGACGGTGACGCCCGTTGTTGTTGAGCGAGAAAAATCGAGCCAATCCTGGCCGGAGCTATCCGCCAGGGTATCGGTGCCCAGGGCCGTATCGGTGTTGAACAGATAGAGATCGTCGCCGTCACCACCATTAAGCGTATCATTGCCGCTTGACCCGATCAGCACATCCTGGCCTTGCAATCCGAAGAGTTGATCGTCGCCGCTGCCACCAGTGAGCTGATTGTCGTTGGCGTTACCGGTGAGGATGTCGGCCAGCGCGCCACCGGTGAGGTTTTCAAAGTCACTGCCCAGTCCGAGGTTGATCGTCAGGTTGGAGTTCACCAACTGAGCCCCATCGTTCGCCAGACTGAACTTAATCGGAACGGCGGTGGTCAGCGAAAAATCAAGCGTATCGTTGCCGCCCGCCGATTCATCGATTTGATCGGTGCCTTGCAGTGTGTCGGCGTCGAAACGATAGGTATCGTTGCCCGCGCCGCCGCGCAGCAGATTGTTGAGGCGATTGGAAGTGAAGGTGTCGCTGAATGCGGTGCCGTACACATGTTCAAACGCCACGGCCGTACCAAGGTTCAGCGACAGGTTGCTGTTGATGACCTGAGTGACGGTTGCCGCCAAATTGACGCTCACGCCAAGTGTCGTGGAGCGGGAGAAGTCGAGGAGATCCGTGCCGGCTGAATCGCTGAGCGTGTCGGTCCCCAGCGCCGTATCGGTGCTGAACAGATAAGTGTCATCGCCGGCACCGCCATTGAGCGTATCATTCCCCGCTAGACCGCTGAGCGTGTCATTCCCATCCAAGCCACTCAGCGAATTCGCATTGCTATTTCCGATTAACGTGTCATCGAGCGGCGTGCCGAGAACGTTTTCCAGGACGTTACCAGCGCTCAGATTGAGCTTCAGGTTTGCATTTACCGTCTGGGTCGTGGCTTGGCTGAGGTCCACTGCGACGGCGAGCAGCAGCGTGCTGGAAAAATCGAGCGTCTCAGTACCGCCCGTGGCGGTCTCCGTAATCGAGTCAGTACCTAAATCAGTGTCCGTATCGAATACATAGCGGTCATTGCCTGAACCGCCGATCAACTGATCGTCACCAGCCAATCCCGTGATCACATCATCACCCGCTCCGCCGTTGATCACATTGGCCGCGTCATTGCCGGTCAGATTATCGCCGAGCGAACCTCCGGTGAGATTCTCAAAACTGAGCTCCGTCCCGAGATCGAGGGTGAGATTCGAATTGATGACCTGGATGCCGCTGGACATCAAGCTGTAGGTGACGGGCACGCTGGTGGTCAGCGAGAAGTCGAGCGTATCGCTACCAGCCCCCGCTTCGACCAGTCGGTCACTGCCCTGGGAGGCTCCGATGTTAAAGCGATAGGTATCGTTCCCTATACCGCCCGTCAACACATTATCCGCTTGGTTTCCGACAAGCGTATCGTTGTTGTTGGTGCCGATGACATTCTCGACCAAGCTCGTGGCGGTCAGCGTAAGTCCTAAATTGACATTCACCGTCTGGGCCGTCGTTTGGCTCAAATTTACCGCGATTCCCAGCAGCGTACTGTCCGAAAAATCCAGCGTGTCAGTTCCCGCGGAATCGTTGATCGTGTCACTTCCGAGAACGCTATTGGTACCAAAGCGATAGTTGTCGTCACCGTCGCCGCCATTGAGCGTATCATTGCCGCCGAATCCCACCAGCACGTCGTTGCCAGTGCCACCACTTAAGATGTTGGCGTTTGCATTTCCCAGGAGCGTGTCGTTGAGCGGACTGCCCACGACATTGTCGACGTGATCATTGCCAGCAAGGATCAAGCTCAAGTTGTTGTTGATCACTTGGGTAGTCGTTTGAGACAAATTCACCGTAACGGGTAAGAGCGAGCCGGTGGAAAAATCAAGCGTATCGCCGGTGCCGGAGGTGTCACTGATCGAATCGGTGTCGAGGTTGGTATCGGTGTTGAACAGATAGCGGTCATTTCCCAAGCCACCGACGAGTGTGTCATCACCGGCTAATCCCACGAGTACATCATCGCCGGCATTACCGGTCAGGATATTTTTGCGAGCGTTACCGGTGAGTGTATCTGCCAGCGCGCCGCCGGTGAGGTTCTCAAGGATCGTGGAATCACCGAGGTCCACGGTCAGGTTCGCATTCACCACTTGCAAGCCATCCTGCGCGAGCGAGAAGGTGATGCCGAAGGACGTGGTGAGAGAAAAGTCGATGGTGTCGTTGCCGGTGCCCGATTCCAGGATAAAGTCGACATCCTGGAACGTGTCCACATCAAATCGATAGGTGTCGTCGCCCAGGCCACCCCGCAAGTAATTGCTGAGTCGGTTGGAGGTGAGGGTGTCGTTGAGTGCTGTGCCGTTGACGTTCTCAAAGACCGCCGTGGTGCCGAGATTCAAGGTGAGATTACTGTTGACGACCTGACTGGTCGTGGCCGACAGATTGACAGCAACTCCCATCGTGGTGGACGAGGAGAAATCGAGTAGGTCGGCGCCGCCCCCGTCGGTCAGGGTGTCGGTGCCGAGTGGCGAATTGGTGTTGAATAAGTAAATATCATCACCCAGGCCGCCGTTTAAACTATCGTTTCCACCGAGCCCTTGTAGCTGGTCATTGCCGCCGTTGCCCTGCAACGAATTGATAGCCGAATTGCCGGTGAGCTGATCATTCAAGGAGCCGCCGAGGATGTTCTCGGTCCCCGTGGCGGACGCCAGCGTCAGCGTCAGATTACTGTTCACGACTTGGGCCGTAGTCAGGCCAAGATTCATGACAATCGGTAACGTCGTCGTGGCAGAGAAGTCGAGCGTGTCGGAACCGCCTTGAGTATCGTCCACGCGATCCGCGCCGAGCGGTGTGTCGGTGTTGAACACATAGCGATCGTTGCCGTCGCCGCCGATGAGCGTGTCGTTGCCCGTCAAACCCGCGAGAATATCGGCGCCCGGACCGCCGCTGAGCGTATTATTGAGTGAGTTTCCGACCAGCGTGTCACCCAGTTCACCGCCGACGACGTTTTCCAGCGCGGTGCTGGAGCCAAGAATCAAACGCTGATTGGCATTCACGACTTGGGCGGTAGCGAGCCCCAAGTCGACCGTGATCGCCAGCGTGTTGCTCGGGGCATAATTCAGCGAGTCAGCCGTTCCCGACAAGTCATCAATCGTGTCGGTGCCCTGAAATGTGTTCGTGGTGAAAACGTACGTGTCGCTGCCCGCACCGCCACGCAGCAGATTGTCACGTCGATTGCCACCCAGCACGTCGTTCAGCGGAGTGCCGATCACGTTTTCCAAATCGTCCTGGCCCGGCAGGGACAAGCGTAAATTGCGATTCACCTGCTGATCATCAAGCGATGCTAAATCGACACTCACCGATAAGGTAGTCGTGGCCGATAAATCCAGCGTATCAACGCCACTCACATCGAAAATCGTCACCGTGCCAATCGCCGCGTCGGCGTCTAACGGATAGGTATCGTCGCCCGCTCCTCCTTCCAGCAGATCATTACCGGCTAGCCCCTGTAACAGATCCGCACCGAGACCACCGACGAGATGATTAGCCAGGTTATTGCCGATCAGCGTGTCCCCCAGCGCGCCTCCCACGACGCGTTCCATCACCGCGGCCGATCCGAGTGCCAGCGTCAAATTCGAGTTCACGGTCTGGGCAGCGGCTTGGCCCAAATTCAACGCGATGACCTGATTGTCGGTGGCAGAAAAATCGACCGTATCCAGTCCGAAGTTGCTGGCTTCGTTGATCGTGTCAGAACCGAGTGGATTATCGGTGTCAAAGAGATAAGTGTCGTCTCCCAGGCCTCCTACGAGCAGGTCATCACCTCCTAAGCCGGCCAGCAGGTCATCGCCACTGCCACCACCGATCGAGTTCTTGACACTGTTACCCGTGAGTCGATCGTTGAGCGAGCCACCTAGGAGATCCTCTAAAATCGTCCCGGCACCGATCGTCAGCGTCAGATTGCTGGCGACAACCTGTGCCGTGGTGAGGGACAGGTCGAGCGTCAATCCAACCGTCGTGGTAGGCGAGAAGTCGATGAAATCGTTCGTCCCCTCGGAATCCAGGATCACATCGGTCCCCAGCGGAGTGTCGGCGTCGAAGCGATAAACGTCATTGCCCGCTCCACCCTGAAAGGTGTTGTTCGCGGGACCACTGATGAACAAATCGTTTAGGGGCGTACCGATAACATTTTCAAAAAACTGATTGGCTGTGAGCAGCAAGGTGATATTGGAATTGGCTGCTTGCGCCGTGTAAAAACCGGTATTGAGGGCGATCGCTTTGGTCGTCGTCGCGGAGAAGTCCAGCGTGTCGATGCCATCCCCATCGCTTAACGTGTCCAGTCCCAGCGGCGTATCGGCGTCAAACAGATAGGTGTCGTTACCCGCTCCACCCATCAGTTCGTCGGCACCATCCAATCCCATCAGAGTGTCGTTGCCCGCAGCACCGTCCAAGCGATTGGCACCGGAATTTCCGGTAAGCGTGTCATTGCCTCCGCCGCCAATCACCTGCTCAAAGTCGCTGCTCGAGCGGAGATTGAGCGACAGGTTGGAATTGATAATTTGAGTCGTGGCGAATCCTAAATTGACCTGCACCGCTTGGGACTGTGTGGGGGAAAAATCCAGCACTTCGATTCCGCCCGGAGATTCCGTCAGGGTGTCAGTACCCAGTGGCTGATCGGCATTGAATTGATAGCGATCATTCCCGATCCCACCACTCACGGCATCGTTGCCGCCACCGCCGATTAACAAGTCATCCCCGGCGTCACCGGAGAGCGTATCAGCGTCGGCACCGCCATCCAGCAGGTCATTACCGTTGCCGCCCAATAAGCGATCGGTACCCGCATCTCCGAACAACTGGTCGTTACCGTCGCCCCCCGTCAGCGAATCGTTTCCTTCACCGCCGCGCAAGACGTCGTTGGCCGGCGAGCCGGTGAGCGTATCGCGGCCTGGTCCACCCTCGAGCGTCACGGTCAGATTCGTGCCAGCGACTAGCTTAGAGGGAGCGGTCAGGCGATCGTCGCCCTCCAGCCCGAGCACCGTGATCGACGAAACCGCACCGACCGCATATCTCTGACTCAACCCACGAATCGTGTAAAAGCCCTTGGATTGACTCACCAAGATGTCATCATTCCGCGCCGTGCCTTCGATCCGCAGTTCCGTGCCAACCAGGGAGGCGGTGAGGGTCGCCGCCATCACCTGACGCTGTTCCAGAAATTCGCAGGTCAACTGACGCCGGCGCTGCTGTTGTCGTACTCGTCGAGTTCGCGATAAAAAACGCATGCTGCTCGTTCCCACCGGTCGGTTCAGTCTGAAGGATCTTAAAACAAGACTCGACGTACCGCCGCGTTCCTCGCTCTGCGCCGTTTCAGTCCTGCGTCGATCGTACGTTGAGTCTGCGGAAAAATCCAGTTACTAGAGAGCCACCAAAATTGGTACCAGAGGATGGGTGAGCGGGGCTGTGGCGCGCGGCCCGTGATAAACGACAAAAGGCACGAGGGATGGACCACTCGTGCCTTTCGCAGATTACGATTTTGCAGGAACGGTGGCGAGCAACCCAGCCACCCCTTCGAGCAACTACTTCACCACGTTGCCAGCAGCGGCAACCACGGCCTTCACGTCCTTCTCGGCCAGCTTGTCCTTGCCAAACGCATGGTTGGCCTGGACCTTGCCCTTGTTCCACACCATCACGGTGACATCGGCGTCACGCGCAATCTTGTAGCCATCGGGACCTTCACTCGTCTGGAAGACGGTGAGAGGAGTGTTGGACAACTTCTGCGTCTTGGCCATCGCCTTGAGCTTCGGCTCGGCAGCATCTGGCTCGTCGGACAGATAGACCACGAAGGCCTTCATCGACTTGCCCTTGTTTTGACCAACCGTGTCGTCGATCTGCTTCACCAAGCTGGCGACATCATCGCCCAGACGTCGAGTGAAAACAGCGACCACTGGGTTGTTGCCGTACTGGCAGCGATAGCACAGAGTCTTGCCTTCGCTCGGACCCGAGCAATCCTTGACGTCAAACGCACCAACGAACTCACCAACGGCCAAACCCGACTTTACGTCCGCAGCCCAGGCCACACCGGCAGTTGCCAGCAACACCGCCACCAACGCGAGCACTCGCTTCATCATTACTCTCCCTCATGAATGACTTTGGATGCCACGCCCGTCGCCCGTTGCGACAGACGCGGTTATTCTAAAGATTACGAATCAATTGTCGAGCATGGATGGCGAATCCCACCCTTTTAATTGGGAATCTGCTCCGCCCCTGCCGGTTACGCCAGGGCCGTGAAGCAAGCTCAACTTCGCCTCCGCGGCGGTCGATCCTCTATTTTTGCTATGCCGACAACCAGCACTCAGCCCGATCCCGCAGCTCTCACGACGACTCCGCCGACCCGTGTGGAACGCCCGCTCGAAGACTTAGACCTGCTGCGACGCAAGCTCCTGGAACTCATTGTGAGAAACGAGTCCGCGCGAAAACCAATCGCGACCGACCGCAACTCGTAAAATGCGAGCTAGGATAGATTCGCGTCGATTTTTTGGCGAACTCCTGGCAAACGGTTCCTGTCGTGGTCGCTTTACCAACCATCTTGGATCAACGAGACTCCGCCGCAGCGATGCCTGCGACGGCCTCTCCCGCTATCACCCCTCGCGCGATAGCCCCTCGCGTACCACTCGTCGCCCTCCTGCTGCTCGCCAGCTCGGTCCTGCCGCTGCTCTGCAGCGCTCCCGCCTGGGCCGGTCCGTTTGGCTCTCAAAACAACGTTCTGTCCGGAATCTTCGGTGGTTCCGCTGCTCCTGCCGCCGCTCCGCCCCTGGCCACCAGCAATCTGCCGCACCCGTCCGTCTGCCGCATCATTGTGGAAGAAGGCGACAGCTCGCAGTCACTCGGCAGCGGCACGCTGGTTGACCTCCGCGATGACTATGGGCTGGTGCTCACCAACTGGCACGTCGTGCGCGATGTGAAAGGCAAGATCACGGTCGTCTTTCCCGGTGGTTTTCAGTCGCTCGCACGCGTACGGAAAGTGGATGCCGACTGGGACCTCGCGGCCCTCATCATTTGGCGTCCCCAGGGCCTGAACCCTGTTCCGCTCGCCCCCTACACGCCGCGCCTGGGTGAAGTGCTCACGATCGCCGGCTACGGCTCGGGCAACTACCGAGCCGCCACTGGACGCTGCAGTCAGTTTGTGTCGCCGGGAGTGCGTTTTCCGCCCGACATGCTGGAAATCTCCGTCGAAGCTCGACAGGGTGATTCGGGTGGTCCCATTTTTAATGAACGCGGGGAGCTGGCCGGAGTTCTATTCGGCGCCTCCCGCGGCAGCACCACCGGTAGCCACGCCGGCCGAGTGCGCTGGTTTCTCACTAATGTGATCCCGGCCAATAGCCAGCCGGGAACGGTAGCAACTGCCAAACCGTTTTCCGGGGCTGGAAGTCCTGGAGCACCTGCGCAGGGAATCACACTGGGCGCTGCCCCTGGGACCAGTCCCGCGCTGGCACCGGCGACCACTTTGGCGGCGAGTGGCACGGATAACGGCGCAGCCAGCAGTGCGAATTTGGCCGCGACCGATTCGCTGGGACCACTCGTACCCGTACCGCCGCTCACCACCGATCAAGATCGACTGGCTGTCGCCCCTGCAACTCCGGCGATCGGCGGCAGTACTCCATCGTCACCGCGCCTGCCGGCTCGCGCTGTGGACGGATCCAGCGGCGATCTCGGCCCGCAGCTGGAAAACAGCGCACCGAGTGAACTCGCGGCACTCAGCGGTCGCCCGGCGACCGCTTACGACGAAGTGCCGCGTGCCATGGCCGCTCATCAAGCAGATTTTCCAGCCCCCACGAGCAATCCCCAGGATTCCTCCCCCGCCGCTCCCCGGGGCCTGTTTCTCGACGCCAAGATGTTTGAACACCTGAAATCGATTTTCGCTATCATGGGGCTCGTCGCGCTCGGCATGCGTCTGTTGAGCGGCGGTGCCCCGGCCAAGTCGGAATCCAAATCTAAGTCGTCGCGGCGCTAACTAACTCCGTTCAGCGAAAGTCAGCCGTGTCCGCGCAGCGTGATGAGCGACGACGTTTTTTGCAGCAAGCAATCTTGACCGGTACGGCCTGTTTTGGCGCTGCCTGTGCTGGCCCTGCGTGGGATGGTGTCGCTCGTTCGGCGTGGCGGGAGAGCCGCACTGGACAAGCCTCGCTTCCCGCTGGATTAACGAGCGGTGGTCTGGTTGCAGCAGAACCGCCGGCCCCGCACCTGCGGACCTTGCCCAGTTTGGGGTTCAGCCTGTACGGGATGAAAACCTGGGCCTGGGCCGATGCTCTGCGAGAGCTGGCCGAAATTGGCTACCGCTGTGTGGAACTACCCGTAATGGCCGACTGGCCCTGGGATAGTCGGCGCTGGAATGCCGCCGAGCAGCGTGCATTCCAGCAAGGTCTGGAGCGTCACGAGCTGCGACTCAGCGCGCTGATGGAAAATCTCTCCCTGCTGCCCACCGTTCCCGCGAATTCGTCCCCGGAGGATGTGCGGCGTCTGGGCCGTGAACAGCGGCGCGTCAATCAAGAGCGGTTAGCCGCTGCCGCCGACCTGGCACGGGCTTGGTCCCCGCAGACCTCCACCCCAGACTCCCCCTCGCCCATCATCGAAACGATTTTGGGAGGCAAACCAGCCGATTGGGCTCAAGACCGGCAGCGGATGGTGAATGAACTGGGCGCCTGGGCCGAAGTGGTCGGACGCCAGCAGGTCCAGAGCCGCTGGATTCGAGCCACCTTTGAC
>JBJSXJ010000006.1:0-6132 GCA_046086325.1 Planctomycetota bacterium
CCGTGAATTCCAGTTCCATGCGGGGCAGGACAAATTCGGCGCGCGGTGTCGGCGTTGGCTTCGAAGTTGCGTTGCTGTTACTATCTAGGCTGTCCGTAAGAAGTCGTGCTGTCGGCTGGAGACGCTGGCGAACGATGATGACTGCTCACGATGGAGACACTCCTTAAGTTACACACATTTGTTCCCATACTTTTGATTCCTAATTTGGCTGGGCCGATTGACCATGATGAATTCGTCCGCTGCCCATTCTGCTCTTGTTCCCGCTCCCTTTCCGGCACCTTCCGCTGATACGCGCTGGCGGCTTGTCGAGGCAGCGATGCGGCAGGGGCGTTATCAGCGGCAGGCACTTATTGAATCCCTGCATGCCGTGCAGCAGGCGTTTGGTTATGTCGATAAGGTAGCACTGGACTATGTGGCGCGAAGTTTGCGCGTACCGTTGAGTGCGGCGTACGGCGTCGTCACGTTCTACCATTTCTTCACGCTCAAACCGCCAGGACGTCATACCTGTCTGGTTTGTACGGGGACGGCTTGTTACATCCACGGCTCACAAGCCATCGTTGACCAACTGCAAACTCAACTTGGGATCCATTGCGGACAAACGACGTCCGACGGGGCGGTGTCGCTGCTGGAAGCTCGCTGCATCGGCTCCTGTGGGCTGGCGCCCCTGGTTGTGCTGGATGGTGATGTGGTGCCTCACGTTACAGTCACGCAGCTCGCTTCACGCTTGGAGGAATGGCAGCATGGCTGATTTCGACGCGCTGCAGGAAATCGGGGCTCAGCGAGCGGCAGTGGAGCAAGCAGTGGCACGGTCGATCGATGTCTGCACATCGGCCGGTTGCCAGATTTCGCGTGAGCAAGGTGGAACCAGCCTAGTTGCCGCTTTTAATCGTGAGGTGACTCGACAAGGCCTGCAGGATAAGTGTCGAGTGCGAGGGGTTGGCTGCCTGGGGCCTTGTGCAGCGGGACCGTGCGTAACTCTGCGGCCGACTGGCACGCTCTACGGTCACGTGCATACGGGCGACGTAGAGGCAATTGTCGAAACGATGACCACCAGCCAACCTGTCACTCGTCTTGCCATTCCCACAGACACTCCATTCTTTCAGCGTCAAACAAAAGTGGTCCTAGAAAACTCGGGCCGTATCGACCCCACGCGACTCGACGATTACTTAGCCGTCGGTGGTTATCAACCGCTCGCCCATACGCTTCGAAATTTGCAACCGGCGGACGTGGTGCGCGAGGTGACGACGAGTGGTTTACGCGGGCGCGGCGGAGCGGGGTATCCTACAGGACGAAAGTGGCAGGCCGTTGCTCACAGTCCAGGAACTCACAAATACGTTGTCTGCAATGCCGATGAAGGGGATCCGGGAGCGTTCATGGATCGAGCCATACTTGAAAGCGATCCACTGCGTGTGATTGAGGGGATCACGATTGCGGCGTATGCAGTGGGGGCGGAGTTCGGATACATCTATGTCCGAGCGGAATATCCACTGGCAATCACGAGACTCAAACTGTCGCTTCGCCACGCTGTACAGCAGGGACTTTTAGGATCTCGCATCGGTGGTACCGATTTCAGTTTTTCGATTGAACTGCGCATGGGTGGTGGAGCGTTCGTGTGCGGGGAGGAAACGGCGCTGCTGGCTTCCATCGAGGGGCGTCGGGGCACGCCCAGACCGCGTCCACCATACCCCGCCGAGCAGGGGCTGTTTGGCTGTCCGACTTTGATCAACAACGTAGAAACGTTTGCTAACGTGCCTTCGATCATGCGCCACGGTGGTAACTGGTTTGCGCAGCTTGGAACCAAAGGCAGCACCGGCACCAAAGTCTTTGCACTTGCTGGTCAGGTTTCTAGAGGCGGGTTGATCGAAGTTCCGATGGGCATCAGTTTGCGAGAAATAATTTTTGATATGGGCGGTGGGCCTCCTGCAGGTCGATTGTTCAAGGCCGTGCAAACTGGTGGACCATCGGGAGGCTGCATTCCCACCGATTATCTCGATTTGCCAGTTGATTATGAATCGCTGGCTTCAGTCGGATCGATCATGGGATCAGGCGGCATGATTGTCATTGACGACCAGCAGAATATGGTCGAAGTGGCCCGTTACTTCATGAATTTCTGTCAATGCGAATCGTGTGGAAAATGTATTCCCTGTCGCATGGGCACTCACCTGATGACCCAGCTACTAGATCGTTTTTGTCAGCATCAAGCGACGGCACGTGACCTGGAGCAGCTGCGCGAACTATGCGGAATGGTGAAACGCACGAGTCTGTGTGGGCTGGGGCAGAGTGCTCCGAATCCAGTGCTAAGTACGATGAGGTTTTTCGAGCATGAATATCGGAATTGTTTGGCGAATTCCACTGCTTCAGCGGGCGTAGGGGAGCGACTCTGATGGATTCCAGACAAGAAAACATCGGTTCGCAATTCGTCACGCTGACGATCGATGACCAGACGGTGACAGGGCGAGCGGGACAGTCGGTGCTAGAAGTGGCACGAGGGGCAGGCATTGAGATTCCTACGCTCTGCTATCTCGACGGGTTGAGTGTGCATGGAGGCTGTCGACTATGTTTGATCGAAATCGACGGTACGGCACGGCCGGTTGCTGCGTGTGCTCAGACCGCGCTGCCAGGCATGGTGGTTAGAACGCAGACGAAACAGTTGCAAGCCGATCGCCGTACGGTCATCGAGATGCTATTTGCGGAGCGTAATCATATTTGCGCGGTTTGTGTTAGCAACGGGCACTGCGAACTGCAGGCTCAAGCGGAAAAACTTGGAGTAAATCATGTCCCCTGGAGTTATCGCTACCCCGCGCTGGCTGTTGATAATTCCCATACAAGATATCGTCTAGACCATAACCGCTGTATTTTATGTACTCGCTGTGTACGGGTTTGTGATGAGGTGGAAGGTGCTCACACAATTGATATTTTAGGGCGAGGTATTCATTCGCTCATCGTTCACGATTTAAATACTCCATGGGGCGAGAGCAACACCTGTACCTCCTGTGGAAAATGCGTGCAGGTTTGTCCCACCGGCGCGTTGTCCGACAAATCAACAAGTGTTGGCGAAATGCAAAAGAAAACAGATTTTCTTAGTTATCTGCAAACCATGCGAACCGCTCATGATTCCCATCGGATAGCAGAGGCATGAATTATCCAATGAATATCGATGAGTTAGTTCCGGGTGTACGAAGGCCACGGGTAGCTACGGTGTGGTTAGATGGTTGCTCTGGCTGTCACATGTCGTTATTGGATATGGATGAACGCCTGATTGAGTTAGCGAGTCGCATCGATCTTGTATGCTCACCTTATCTCGATACAAAAGGAATTCCTCACGACCTTGATGTGGCGATAGTGGAAGGGGCGGTAAGCAGTTCAGAGGATTTACAGAAGGTGACGGAGCTCCGTGCTCATAGTCGGATACTGGTTTCACTGGGGGACTGCGCGGTGACGGGAAATATACCAGCGATGAGAAATCCATTTCCGCTAGAGGACGTCTTGCGACGTTCGTATGCGGATAGTTTGCCCTCGCGTTATGTGCCGGCGCTGCGCAGTCGGGTAAGTCCGGTTCATGAAGTGGTTCCGGTCGACATCTATCTGCCGGGCTGCCCACCACCAGCGGATGCGATTTATTATCTCCTTTCCGAATTAGCGGCTGGTCGCCTGCCTGACACTCAGTATCTGTCGCGTTTTGGAAGATAGCAGGACACGATGAATACGCCTCGTACGATAACGATTGATCCTGTCACTCGCATTGAAGGTCATGCGAAAATCACGATTTTGCTGGATGAAGCAGGGGCTGTAGCAGACGCACTGTTTCATGTGACCCAATTTCGTGGCTTTGAAAAGTTAATCGAAGGTAGACCATTGCAGGAGATGCCGGCGCTGATGGCTCGCATCTGCGGAATTTGTCCGGTAAGTCACTTGATGGCTGGCGCGAAGGCTTGTGATCAATTACTGGCGGTTAACATTCCACCCACTGCGGCAGCGCTGCGGCGAGTGATGAATCTGGGGCAACTGGTGCAATCGCATGCCCTCAGTTTCTTTCACTTATCGAGCCCCGATTTAATGCTAGGAATGGATGCAGACCCAGCGGAACGAAACCTATTTGGGCTGATACGGCGACATCCCGAATTCGCATCGGACGGAATTCAGTTACGGCGATTTGGTCAGCAAGTAATCGAAAGATTGGGAGGTAAGCGGATCCATCCGGCGTGGTGTGTACCAGGTGGAGTAAATTCACCGCTCACAGCCGAGAATCGTACGGAGATATTGAGTGAGTTGCCGACTGCTCGCGATCGAGTGTATCGTGCACTTGAGTGGCTAAAAAAGATTCTCGACCAGTTCACCAGCGAGATTGCGACATTTGCGAACTTTCCTACCGAGTATTTAGGAATGGTGTCACCGGATGGTGCCTTGGAGCATTATGATGGTCCACTGCGATTGTGTGATGAATTCGGACAGACTCGCATGCAGTTCGATGATCCAAACACCTACAGGGATGTGATTGCTGAGAGGGTGGAACCGTGGACTTATCTCAAATTTCCTTATGATCGCACACGTGGATATCCCGAGGGGATCTACCGAGTCGGTCCACTTGCACGTTTAATTTGTGCTGATCGCTGTGGCACGTCCAGGGCTGACGAGCAGCTAGCGGAGTTTCGAGAGCGATTGGGCCGGGTGCCACAGAGTAGCTTTCATTATCACTGGGCGAGACTCGTCGAAATCCTATATGGATTGGAGCGGATCGATCAGTTACTACAGGATCCGGACATTCTAGGTGATCATGTACGATCGAAAGCAGAGATAAATCGGCAAGAGGCGGTGGGTATATCCGAGGCGCCTCGAGGGACATTGATTCATCATTATCGAGTAGACGAAAATGGATTAATGACGTGGGCAAATCTGATCATCGCTACAGGGCATAATAACTTGGCGATGAGTCGGGGAATTAAGCAAGTCGCACGGCATTTTGTGCATAGTGAACGGTTGACGGAAGGAATGTTAAATCGAGTTGAGGCTGTTATCCGGGCCTTCGATCCATGCCTCAGTTGCTCGACACATGCTTGGGGCAACATGCAACTGCGAATCGAATTGCGTGATCCAGCGGGAAAGCTAGTGGATCAGATAAGCCGTTGAGGGATTGGCTTTTTTTGCACGAACGGCAGCGAAGTCATGTTTGAGTTGGGAAGGAATTGATCCAAGATGGGTGTTCCCGGAATACGCGTAGCGAATCGCGGTAAACTGATCTTGGGAATCGGTAATTCATTGCGCGGTGATGACGGGGTTGGAGAGCGAGTTGTTCGTGCGCTGGAGAATTTGGGAGTAGCTTCTGACACGTGCCGTCTGATGATCTCACACCAATGGATCCCAGAGCTTGTACTAGATTTCTCCGACGTTGATCGATTAATTGTGATCGACGCCAGTGTTGCTCATTCGCCTGGTGAGATTCGCCTGCAGCGGGTGGGATCGCGGGTGAAAGGCTCAAAGGCTGGGGCGAAACATGGAAACAAATTGACGTCGGAGAGAATCCGAAAATCGTGTGCGACTGGTGTCGACCGACAGTTCGGTAGTCACGAATGGGATATCCATCGGGTACTGACGCTGGCAGACTTATTGGGCTATTCCTCACCGCGAGCGTGTATTTGGACAATCGGAGTGAAGTCGTTGGAGTACGACGAGTCTCTCACCCCTGTAGTATCTCGATCGGTGGAGCGATTAGTGCGGCATCTCGCCAAAGATCACTGCTGGCCGCGGTGAATCGTAACAGTACCGGGTTGGTGAGTTTCTCCCCAATTGAGTGGCCTTTACGAGCTATTGCGCATATGATAATTTGTTCACCATTAACCGTGGGGCATTATCTAGCTTGTGTTGCAAGGAGATAACCATGGCTAGGCGTAATCGGCGGGATGTGATTGATGAGTCGCAACCGGGTTTGTATCACGTTTACACTCGGATCAATCGGCGTCATTTTTTACTGGGACGGGATCCGGCGACGGGGGCGGACTGGTCGGCGCGGAAGGGCTGGATTCGGCGGCGTATGGAGCTGCTGGCGCAGGTCTTTCTGATCGATGTGCATGAATATGCCATCTTGGATAATCATTTTCACTCGATCTTGCGGAATCGACCGGATCTGGTGGAGCC
>JBJSXJ010000007.1:0-12265 GCA_046086325.1 Planctomycetota bacterium
GATTTTTATACATACTATATTTTTGTAATGCTAAATTGCGTTTCTCATCTTCAGTAAATTGGTCTAACTGATGGAGAGCGGTCACCATGAGAAGCTTTTGATTACCTGCACCTCGTGTGCCTGCATCGATTGGGCGATTGCCGCTGCGCGGTCGGGGACGACGGTTAGGTTATCGATCGACCGACGGCCGTAGAGGTGAAGGGTTACTCCAAGCTGTGATAAGGCGCTGCACAATCGGTAGACCGTTTCGGGCTTTTCCACGAACCAGGAATGGGTATCGAGATCTAAAAGGATGTTCATCCGACTAAAGCGTACTTGGCTCGGTGTGTTTAATAGCGTTTGTGGGTGAGGAATTCCTGATCACGTAGCCCATAGAACTGACAGTTCATAGGTTTGAACTTGTCATGTGGTGCCTTCGAGAGGGCCTGCTGGTGAAGTAGCCCCCAGTTTAAGAATGCCACGTGATCGCCGGAGTCCCAGAATCATGCCGTCCTGGACGGCGAGTGTTCGGTTGATCCGCTGGTCTCCAGGGCTCGCCACACATACCGACCCATCCATGCCCTGTTCGGATGAACCAAAAAAATCGTTCTGGCGCGATAGTCGCGGGAAGGGCCCTGGACGTCCGTCCCCTGATGGGCGAGAGAAATCGTGACGCGGGAGCGATTTTCAGAAAAAACGGCTGAATGGCGTTCGGTTCGCACCGCGCTGCCGTTTCTGAGTAGACGCACCAACGATCAGTTGATGGGCGCAACCAACGATCAAGAACTGATGCGCAACGCCTGGCACCTCGATCGCATGATCGAACATATTAACAGCGTCAAACAGATCGAACGCCTCGTCCCCGCTGATGACCGACCCAAAGTAGTTCAATTGCGGCAACAAATGGAAAAGTTACTTAGTCAACGCTTGCGGCAACACCGAATTCATAATGAATACGTGATCATGAACCACAATTTCGATAACATCACGCGATGGTTGGAGATTTTCAAATAGGCGTTTGAGATGCAGGAACGAGTCCAAGCCGTTCGAAGATTGAAGGAAAAAAATGTTTTTTTTGAAACACAGAGGCACAGAGGACACAGAGAGTAGCTTGTAACGCTCTACCTAAAAACATAGTCACTCAATAATTTTTCCCTCATCCTCTGTGACCTCTGTGCCTCTGTGTTTCAATCACCCAGCATTCCAATCACCCAGCATTCCAATCACCCAGCATTCCAATCACTCCGTGATCTCCCACCCTAGATAGCGCTTTTGCCTTTGTTGGGTCCGTCGATCTGGTAGCACTCAGCGAGCGGCAGGATGAAGATTTTCCCGTCGCCGAATTCTCCGTGTGGGCCGGAGCGAGCGACGTGCTCGATCGTTTCGATCGTGCGTTCGAGAAAATCGTCGTTCACAGCAATCTCTAAGACCACTTTGCGCAGCAAATCGACTTTGTACTCGGCACCGCGAAAGGTGGCGGTTTGCTGGCCGCGCTGGCGAGCGTATCCTTGAGCGTCCAGCACCGTTAGCCGCTCGACGTTAATCTTCGCCAGTGCTTCGCGCACCGCTTGTAACTTCGTCGGTTGAATGATGGCCAGAATCAATTTCATCTCGACACTCGCGGCCCAGCGTTAGGCGGCGTCCGTTTCCAGAATTGGAGGATTGGGCTTTTCGGCGTTTTCCTGTTTTTCGCGCCACGGCTTTTTCTGTTTGTAGCTTTCTAGCTCTTTCGCTAATTGTTCCTTGTTCTCGCCTTCGCCCATTTCGACGGCCTTCGTGGACCATTCAATCGCCTGTTCGTAATCACCCGACTCCGCATAGCCCGCCGCCAGTGTGCTCAGGATATGCGACGCTTTGTAATTCGTAACTTCACAAGCTTTTTTGCCCAGCTCGATCGCACGTTTAGCATTGCGCAGTTTGTCGTCCGGTGTCGTTGCCAGCACCCAGGCGAGGTTGTTGAGAATCCCGGAGTCGTCGGGTTTGGCCTTAAGTGCCTTTTCAAAATCGGTAATCGCCTCGGCATGACGGCCAATATTGAGGAACGCATCGCCACGCATGCGCAACAAGCGCCACCCCTGCTCGGCATCTTCGTTGGCCTCGATGACCTGCGTGAGTATTTTGATGGCTTGACGCGGCCAGCCGCCAGCGACATATAGCTGCGCGATCTGCACCTGCACTTGAGGCCGAATCTCCTCGTCTTCCAACAACGGCTTCAAGTCTTTAATGGCGTCCTGGTATTTTTCTTCAGAGGCCGAAATACTCGCTCGCATCAAAATGCCCTGGATGAGTTTCGGCTGCAATTGCAGCACTCGATCAACATCCTCGCGGGCCTTCGCAAAATCCTCGGCTGCCAAATGAATTTGGGCGCGTAGCAGCAAAGCACTCAGATCACGGGGCTCAATCTTGATCGCTTGATTCAAATCCTCGAGGGCCTTCTTCGTATCCTTCTGCATCAAATAAAGCCGGGCTCGGGTCATGTAGCCGAGCGGTAATTCGGGATTGTTTTTAATGACCGTGGCAAGTTCCTGAAATGCTTCGTCGATTTTCTTGACTGAAACCAAGGCCTCAATCAGGGCGAAACGCGCGACCAGATTGTCATCACTGATCGAGATGAGTTTTTTCAGATCAGCGATCGCTTTCTCGCTATCTCCCTTAGAAAGATAAAGACTGGCTCGAGCTTGCCAGGCTTCGATGCAATTTGGATCAGCGGCGATGGCGGCCGCCCAGTCTTTCAGTTGATCTTCTTCCACAGGGCTCAACTGCCCCCGCAGCACCAGCGCTTTGGCATATTCCGATTTGTCGTTCTTGAGCAAATCGACGGCGGTGGCTGCGGCTTTCAAGGCTTCCTTGCGGTCACCACCAGGCATCGCCAGCAGTTGCGCTCGCATCATGTGTGCTTCGGCTAACTTGGGCTGATGCTTGACCGCCTTCTCTAAATCGCGAACGGCTGCATCACGCACCATCGGCCAGCGCTGGTTCCCTTGCGGCTGTCGCAATACACTGGCGGTTAAGCGGCGAGCGTGATCGACCAGAGTACTGGCGAGCAGCTCCTTAGCGAAATCTTGATTTTCATCGCTCAGACCAGCGGCCAGTGCCTTTTCGCAGTGATCGATAACTTTTTCGAGATCCGCGATGGTCTCGGCGTTGAGCTGCAATTGAGTGGCTTTGTCGAGGTCCGCTAGTCCTTTTTCCTCAGCGAACAAGCTGCTCGGTGCTGTGGCCAGAAACCAAGCCGCCAGAAACGCCACGACCAACGATGAACGACTCATAACAGCCTCCGAAATCAAAAACTGATTCGTTGTGAGTCGGCATTATGGCTGAATCGTCGGTTTAACGCTATGCGAATCTCGCCTGGAGTCAGGCTCGGGCTATCGCCTCGTAGCCTCGTAGCTGAAGTCGCAAGACTTCAGATGGCCTGAGATGGGCGGCGCGTAGCGTTCATCGTCTGAACTCTTGCGAGTTCAGCTATAGGTTGCGGGTTCAGCTGCAGGTTCGTAGCTGAAGTCGCAAGACTTCAGATCGTCGGCGACGGGCCAGAAACAACGGGATGAATCTAGACCAGATGTGGTCCCGGATTTTCGATGGCCGAGGCGATTGCGGCTAGCAGTCGCGACGCCGGAGCGCCGTCATTCGCTCGATGATCAAACGTGAGGCTAAGCCAGAGTTGATCGCGAGCTACAATCTCATCCGCCACGATGGCCGGTTCACGCACAATTCGCCCGACGCCCAGAATCGCTACTTGGGGCGGATTGATAATCGGAGTGAATAGATCGACGCCTTCCATGCCTAAATTGCTGATCGTGAACGTGCCCCCCGACTGCTGCTCGGTCGTTAATCTCCCGGCGCGAGCGACTTCTACCAACTGGCGACTCACCCGCACAAACTCGCGTAGCCCCAGGCGCTCCGCACCGTGAATCACGGGCGCCACCAAGCCGGCAGCAGTGTTCACTGCCACCGCTAAATGCACGTCACTGGACTGTACCAAGTCTTGTTCGTGCCAGACGGCATTGAGTTCAGGATGCAGTTTTAGCACCGAGACAACGAGTCGCCCGAGCAGTTCGGTGTAGCTCGGCACAAACCCATCGGCTCGCGGATCACTTTGGGTGGCCTGAAACTGTCGCCGCAGTCCGACCAAATTCGTCGCATCCACTCGTCGCGTCAGCGTGACAGGAGCCGACTGCTGCAAGACCGTGACCATGCGCTGAGCGATGGTTTTACGCAGACCCGTCAGCTTGATTACTTTACCAGTGGGTGAAGCTGGGGCGAGGTTTGGGGCAGCGGCAATATGTTGGGAGTGAGTAGAGTTTGGGGAGTGAGTGGCGACGCTGGTGGCCGAAGGCTGGGCGGCGGCCAGCACGTCCCGCTCGCGCACTCGACCTGCCTTGCCACTACCGACGAGTGTCGTGACGTCGACACCCAGCTCGCGGGCGCGGCGCCGTGCACGCGGGCTGACGAGCTGTCGAAGCTCGACCGATGCAGAATTCACGCTGGCTGGGCTGGTAGACGCAGAGCTGGCAGTATCAGAGCTGGCAGAAGCGGGCGTGGGGACTGATCCAGCGACAGGCGCAGTGCCGGCTCCCGACCCAGTTGCCGGTGTGGGCGTAGTTGCCGGTGTGGGCGTAGCGGGTGGCGCGGCGTGGCTGGCGAGCCACGGGGGAGTTTCTTGGGGAGCGCAGATGAAAGCGAGTACGGTGCCGACGGCCAGCGTGGTACCGGTGGCGGGCGCGTCGGGTGGGAGGCGGAGCACGCCCGCGTCGATCGCTTCAATTTCCTCCGTCGCCTTATCGCCTTCCATCACGAACAGCTTGTCGCCGATTTGGATCGAGTCGCCATCTTGCTTGAGCCATTGGACGAGCGTTCCCTCTTCCATGGTCCAACCGAGTCGCGGAAGCACAATTGGAACTGCCATCATGAGTCCTCTATGAGTGGGCGGATGCCAGCGATCGCCGCTGCCGTCTGACTTGCCGCGCCGCCGAATCTATTCTTCCAGCAACTGCCTCACGGCCGTCACGATCTGTTTGGGGCTGATCGTGACCGCTGCTTCCAGCGGTGGACTGTAAGGGGTAGGCGTGTGTACGCCGTTGAGTCGCTGAATGGGAGCATCGAGATCATCGAAGGCGACGGAGCCCACTTGAGCGGCCACTTCGCCGGCGAATCCAAACGGTGCGAACGCTTCGTCGACGACCAGCAATCGCCCCGTTTTCTTCACGGAAGCGGTGATGGTTGGTAGATCGAGCGGAGCGATCGTGCGCGGATCGATCACTTCCACCGAGATCCCCTCGCGCTCCAGTTCTTCGGCGGCCCGCAGCGACTGATGAACCATGAGTGCGAGGGCGACGATGGTGACATCGCGACCGGCCCGCACCACGGCCGCTTTCCCAAAGGGCACTCGGTGTTCCCCATCCGGTACTGGTCCTTTGACAGCCAGCAGGGATTTATGTTCCAGGAACAGCACGGGATCGTCGACGTTGAGTGCCGTCTTCAGCAGACCCTTGGCATCGGCAGGCTGCGATGGCACCACCACTCGCAAACCCGGAAACTGTCCATACATGGCGTAGTAATTACCGGAATGGTGAGTTGCGGCGGCGCCACCAATACCAATACAACCTCGCAGCAGCAGCGGCATCTTGATCCGCCCACTGCTCATATATTGCATCTTGGCAATTTGATTCACGATTTCACCCACAGAATCGAGGATGAAATCGGCAAACATGAAATCGACGACGGGTCGAGTGCCGGTCATCGCCGCTCCACAGGCCAGCCCCACAAACCCACGTTCACAGATAGGGGTATCGCACAGTCGCTGGGGTCCGTAGAGGTCGTAGAGGCCGGTGGTGGTATTAAAATTTCCACCGCGTTTTCCGATTCCCTCCCCGAGCACAAAAATGCGCGGGTTCGCCGCCATTTCTTCGGACAGAGCTTCCAGCGTCGCCTTCATGAACGTTAATTCGCGCATGGTTGTGTTCTCTACTAAAATCTTGGTTCGTTACGACTGCGCGGCTGGGGCGTAAACATGATCGGCCGCCGTCGCTGGATCCGGCCAGGGACTTGATTCAGCAAACTGCTGCGCGTCGGTGACCTGGGCCGCAATCTCGGCGTCGATCGCCGTGCAGTCGCTCTCCTGCAGCCACTTATGCTGCGTGGCCTGTTGGCGAAAACGCTGGATGGGATCGAGTGTCTTCCAGTGGTCGACTTCTTCGCGCGTGCGATAGGTAAAGTCACCCATGCCTTCCGCATGCGGTCGCGTGCGATAGGTTTTGCATTCCAGCAACGTGGGACCACCACCCGAGCGGGCTCGCGCCAGAGCTTCGTGGGCGGCGGCATGGACCGCGACCACATCATTACCATCGAGCTCCACACCCGGCATACCGTAGGCCGCGCCACGACTCGCCACGCTGGGATTCGCAGCTGAATACTGGAACGGAACCTCGGTGGCGAACTGATTATTCTCGCAGACGAACAGCACCGGCAGTCGCCAAATGGCGGCCAAGTTCAGCCCTTCGTGAAACGCTCCGTTGTTGACGGCACCGTCACCGAAGAACGCCACGCCGACACGGTCGCTTTTCAACAGCATGAAGCTGTAGCCAGCGCCGGTCGCTTGGAGGATGCACGGCCCCACGATACCGCTGGTTCCCATCATGCCGACTTCGGGAGCGAACAGGTGCATGCTCCCACCGCGGCCCTGCGAACAACCGGTGGAACGTCCAAACAGCTCGGCGAATAGCTGCCGGGGAGTGACACCTTTGGCGAGTGCATGGCCGTGACCGCGGTGCGTGCTGAATACGACATCGCGATGATCCAAATGGGCGCAGACGCCGACCGCTACCGCTTCCTGGCCCACATAGGTATGGCAAGCGCCATGAATGAGGCCACGCTGATGAGCACGTGCTAATTGCTCTTCGCATTGGCGGATGAGTTGCATCCGTCGATAAAGTGCGAGTGCTGTTTCGCGATCCATGGTCACACTCTCCCTTAATTCACAACGTTGCGCAGTGGCTGTCCCAATAACGCTCGCCGACATGCTTCCGCTCCTTTAACGCGCATGTCCCGCAAGCCAGATTCGCTGTAAAAAGCGTTGTGCGCGTTGAGAATAACTCGATGGTGAGCGGGATGCTGGGGATCGCGCCACGCTGCGACGAGCGGATGATCGGCAGGGGGAGGTTCCTGGGGCAATACGTCGATCCCGGCGCCCGCGAGTTGTCCGCTGGCAATAGCATCGGGAATCGCCGCCACATCCACCACTCCACCTCGCGACGTGTTCACGACATAACTGCCCTTGGGCATCTTGGCGATCGCGGCGGCGTCGATGATGTGATGAGTTTCGGGGGAGAGCGGGCAATGGCAGCTCAGCACATAGGCTTCCGCCAGTAACTCATCCAGCGTTTCCACTCGCTTCAAACCCAAAGCTTTATCGTACCCGTCGGACTTGTACGGGTCGTAGAAGATGACGTTCATGCCGAGTGCTTTGGCGCGGACAGCGGCGGCGGTGCCGATGCGGCCCAGGCCGAGGATCGCAAACGTCTCTCCGCGCAACCGTCGCAGCGGGCGTACGTGGTCATAATGCCAAGGCACCTGGGGATCACGCAGCAAGGTATTCTGGTATGCGATGCCGCGCGTGAGTGCCAGGGTGAGTCCGATGGCGGAATCGGCCACTTCTTCGGTTCCATAGTCGGGCACGTTGGCCACCGGGATGCCGCGGCTACGCGCAAACTGATGGTCAACATTGTCATAACCCACTCCGCAGCGCACGATGAGCTTGCAGTTGGTCAGGCGTTCGATCGTTGCCTGACTGATCTTGATCGTGTGATAGACCATGATGGCATCGGCATCATCCGCACGTCCCCACATTTGCTCTTCGGACGTGACTTCCAACGCTTCAACGTGGGCTAGATCTCCCAGAATCCGTTGTTCAATCTCAGCGGATCCATGCTGAAAGTCGGAGATGATTACTCGATATCGTGCGGCCATCGCTTCATCCTGCAGAAGTAAAAGGGGAGGTGGGGTGATACGCCTGAAAAACGACCGGCACCAGAATAACTCATGGCTAACCGGCTGACCAGTTTGGTGCGCTCCCGGAATGGTTCGATCTTGTGCAGTGGGTTGACCGCCCGTGAGGCCGTCGGTTTTTTGGAGGCATCGAGCAGGTGTCCAAAGGTTTACGCCAATGCAACCAGCCACGGGCGAATGAACTCCGCTAGCGGCTGCCTGCGCCTGGGCGCACCCGCGACCGGGATAACCCTTGTTGGGTGGCGTCTCCACAGGAGCCCGACTGCGTTTTTTCCCGGAGGCAAAAGCCTACACCACCACGGGGGCAGAACAGATGTACGCTGGGAATACCTTCGCCATGCCTCCGAAAATCCTGTGGCGACAGCCACACTGAGTCGTTGCTCGACGTCGACCTACAGGAAACCCAAATGGACCTATTGTTATTCCCACATCTGGCGACTTAAACGGGCTCGATTGAGCCAGCCTTGTTCGGCTAGTTCAGCTGCAAAGGTGGGTTTGTTGCCGGTCGGTTCCAATTGACCCTGCAGCCGTCCGTCTGCATTCCGACCAGCGATCTGCAGCCGATACAAATCGCGCAGCTGATACTGCTGCTGACCATCCATCCCTAACGCCTCGGTGATCCGGGAGATGCGTCGCGAACCATCCTCGGAAAACCGCGTGAGTTGCACGATGAGCTGGATGGCGGAGGCGACCTGAGCCCGAGCGACATAGACGGGCAGTTCCACGTCCGACATGAGCGATAGGGTTTCGAGGCGTACCAGGGCATCGTGCGGGTTGTTCGCGTGTACGGTTGTCAAACTACCCGTATGACCACTCAGCATCGACTGCACCATATCGAGTGCCTCACCGCCACGTACTTCGCCCACCACGATGCGGTCTGGTCGCATGCGTAGCGAGGCGACAAAGAGTTGGCGAATCGTCACGCCACCTTGCCCGTGCTGATCGGGGCGCTGCACTTCGAGATAAACCGTATGATCTTGCCGCAGCCGCAACTCGCTGGTGTCTTCAATCACCACAATCCGCTCGTCCTCGGGAATGGCCGCCGAGATGGCATTTAATAGCGATGTTTTGCCGGTGCCGGTGCCGCCCGAGACCACGAGGTTCTTGTGCAGTCGCACGCACAATTCCAGAAACTCGGCCGCCTCCTCAGTCAAACTCCCAAACGCAATCAACTCCTCCAAGGACAGACCACCCGGCTTGAATTTGCGAATCGTCACGCAGGTACCACCGCGAGCACTCGGCGGTAAAACTACGTGCACGCGCGAGCCGTTGGGAAGCCGCGCATCCATGATCGGCTGATGTTCGTCCACTCGCCGACCAACCCATTGAGCGACATTATGAACAGCGGATAGCAGGGCGTCGTCACTTTCAAAGCGCGCATCCGTTTTGTGCAGCTTCCCCGCCCGTTCGATGTAGACCTGATCAAATCGATTGACCATCACTTCCGTCACCGACGGATCGCGTAAATACGGCATGATCGGTGCCAGAAAATATTCCACACTGGCGGCAAAGATCGTTTCACGTGCAGCAGTCATGGGCGCACAGCATTCAATGGCAGGAATTGGAGTCCACAATTCGTGGATGTAAAATCGACTTCACAATACGTATCTCTTGTACCACAGCCACAAGACTCGGGCGAGCAACGTACTCGACTTAAGTTGACAATGCTGGTGGCTCCTGTTACGGTCCGCTCTTCATCTTCGCTGATAATACACTTCCAACTGTCGCCTCATCATGACGATTGCCGATCCCACTCCGCCACCTGATCGCTTGCTGGAATGCGAGCAGCGGATTGGATATGAATTCCAGGACCGAAAGCTGCTCCGCGCCGCACTCACTCATGCCTCCAGTGCGGAACATCGGCTGGCGTCCAACGAACGGCTGGAATTCCTGGGCGACGCCATTCTGGGCTGCATCGTCTGTGAAATGCTCTATCGCGATTACCCGGACTATTCCGAGGGACATTTAACTCGCATTAAATCGACGGTGGTGAGCCGGCAGACGTGCGCCAAGGTGAGTGCTCAACTGGGACTCGAAAAATTCCTGATTCTCGGCAAGGGCATGACTGCGACGGCCATGCCTACGTCGCTGCTGTCGGACGTCCTGGAATCACTCATCGCTGCCATTTATCTGGACGGCGGCTTCCAGGTTGTCGGTGATTTCATTCGCCGTCTGCTGGCTCCGGAGATCCACGCCACCGTGGCAGGCGAATTGATGGAGAACGCCAAATCGACCTTGCAACAACTCATCCAAAAGCAATCCGGTGCGATACCGCATTACGTGCTTATGGAACAGCAGGGGCCGGACCATAGCAAGCAGTTTCGAGTGGCGGTGGTGATTGCCGGTCGCACTTTCACTTCGGCTTGGGGACGAAACAAAAAAGAGGCCGAACAGCGCGCTGCAAGCAACGCGCTGGCCGAACTCCATGATCAATCCCTGCCGCATCCCGAGCCGGTTAGCCCTGTGGCTTCGCCAGATCAATCATGATCTCGTTGGGGCCACCTTTGATCTCGCGCCGTAGCTGTGAACCCGGCGCATACAAGGCTTCATATTTCGGGTCATTGCCGCGGTAAATGATTGCTACTTGGTACTTGCCAACTTTCACTTCACCGCCCGAAGCGACGACTTCGAAACTTCCATCCGCCTCCACAACTGCCGTGTAGGCGTGAATGTTATCCAACTCGCCGTTCTCGGCCACCAACGTGAGCTGCACCGCCGCCTGATTGGCCTCGAAGGTTCGCGGCTGACCGTTTTCAATCACCTTACCCTTCACGCTCGCAATGTCCGTTCGGCCACAGCCGACGAGCAATAAGCCGCTGAGTAGCAACACCAGAAAACGAAATGAAATCATCCTGTCCGCCTTGCTTGAATTTAAATTTAGTAGTTAGGAAGTGATTGAGAATCATTGCGGCTGTGAAGCATAAACCAGATCTGCTGACTGACCGAGTTCTGGATATAGCGCACGCTGCCATCCACGTGGGCCGCCATCACGCCGCCCGGATGACGACTTTTGGCCGTCACTTGCCAACTGTTGCAGCCGCAACAGCCCATGCCGATCTTCGGATTATTCTGACAACCTTGAATGTCGTCATAGCCACTGAGCGAAACATTGGGGGACGGGGAGTCGATGCGGCCATTGCCCGCTGAAATGCTGGCTCCACATTGCCCCAGCGCCCAGGTGCCACGAATATCATTGGAGTTCCAGCCGATCCGCAATTCGTCGAAGAGGATCGTGTTCGAGGTGCCATCGAGGATGGTGGCCAAGTTATTGCCACCATTGACCACAAACGGACCACCGCCGTTCCAGCCATTGCTCCACGCCGGATAGTATTCCTGAGCAAACCCGCTGGGATTATGGTCGCCCCACTTACCGGTGTTCTTGTTGGCCACGCCCACCGTCCCACCATTCCAGTGCATTCCCGGGCCAGCATTCGCTCCGTAATTGCCTCGCGCCCAACCGCCACCCACTTGAATCGTCGGGACATCTCCACCCGTATCCGAGGGACACAAGTAGGCTTTAATCGTTGTCCCGCGAATGTTTCGCCACGTCGCATCGCCCGTCGTGGGATAGTCGAGCACACTCTTGTAGACGCTCTCATAGAGCGGCATCTGCTCCATGTAGGGCAGAATCAGCACCGCCCAGTTCGGGCCGAAATTCTCGTTGAAATTCGAGATGTCATTGACCGACGGATTCATCATCACGCTGGCTGGCATCTCGTTTCGCGAGTCATGAAAATTCATGACCGCGATTGCCATTTGCTTGAGGTTGTTTGTGCACTGTGTGCGCCGAGCCGCCTCGCGGGCCGCCTGTACCGCTGGTAATAACAGAGACACCAGTAGACCGATGATGGCAATCACCACTAATAACTCGACCAGGGTGAACCCCGGCCGACCGCCTGTTCGCCTGACCATGAGATCTCCTCCAAAAAACCAATAATAGAAAAGAAAAGAATGCGTATTGTAGAAGCTGTCATCCCTCATTCAAGTGAAATCGGGTAAATCGACTGGCCGCGGACAAATAGACCTCCAGTCCGGTGTAACCGTACAACGGACTTCCAGTCCGTTGCTGCTGCACGACGGACTGGAAGTCCGTCGTACGATCCGCGCCGTCCCGTGCGTCGTACGATCCGCGCCGTCCCGTGCGTCGCCCCGTACAACGGACTTCCAGTCCGTTGCCGCTGCACGACGGACTGGAAGTCCGTCGTACGATCTGCGTCGTACGATCCACGTCGTCCCGTGTGTCGTCCCGTACAACGGACTTCCAGTCCTTTACCGCTGC
>JBJSXJ010000008.1:0-15622 GCA_046086325.1 Planctomycetota bacterium
ATCCCACTGCGATGCGAGCATGGCGGCTGGGTTACCCTGCCCGACGATCACACCATTCACGACCCGCCACGTAGCCGGCAACTGCTTGGGTGCAGCCGACTCATCGCCAAATCGCCAGCCTGTGAAATCTTTGCCATTGAAGAGCGATATGAAATCGGTCGGAGCGAACTCTTCCGCCTCGCTCCGCGTCAGCACCCAACCGCTCATCGTGAGTACAAAACATAGCCATAAGGAAAACTGGAACAACAATCGAGTCGCACGGTTGTTTGTCATAAATCAATGGGTCCTAACAGGAGTTTCACGGGCGCAGGGTGACATCCAAAACGGTGTCTTGTTTGATCGACTGTTGAGTCCAGCGGTAACGGCGGTCGGCGATTAGTTCAGAAGCCAGTACCACATAGCGACCAAGCTGCGCCAAATCCGCTCGATTCGGCTCGTCCTGACCAGACCGCGTGCCGTGACTCGATAGCACAAACAAAAAGTAGCGACCTCCGCGCGATAACGAGATGCGGTAATTGCCGTCGACATCCGCCCGCGCCAGTCCTCCACCCAGTGTCCGCAGTCGCTGCTGCACTTCTTGTGCCTCGCTGTCGCTCGGCCCTGCAACGCCTCCGCCATCACTCGCACCAGCAGCTCGAGTATCCGACCGTGGCAGGAGTGCACGATGAGCTAACTTTTCATCGGCCGCCGGTCGCTGATCCTCTGGAACGAGCAACACCAAGGCACCGGCATCGGGAAACGTGGTGCCACCGCTCGTCTCGTAAAACACTCGACCCGAGATCACACAGGGTCCGATCACGGGCTCGTCCACCGACTTCGCTCGGCCTAAACCCAGAAAGTAACCGAGTGCGAAACTGGCGGTAGCGATGACGGGGATCAGGAGGCCTTGCATGCCGATCATCCAGCGCGGCACGCGCACTCCGCCGCCACTGAACTGGCTGGAATTCGACTTACCGTCACTACCGGTGCGCTGCAGTTGGATCTGGGGCGGTGGTGGCGGCGGTGAGGGTGGTAAAGCAGAAGTTGTTGACACCGCTGAGCCTCTTCTTACCGGGTATTAGATGCTCATTCATCATCCGCGCCGTCGTCTTCCGCTTCGCTCGGATCCTGCCCATGGGCTGTACACTCGGCATCGCCGCAACCGCCATGCAGCAACTCGTGTTCATCCACGCGATCCAGCAGATCGATGCCCAGCACGGTGACGAGCAGCACGAGGTCGGTGGTGAGAATGATCAAGGTCAAGGCCGCTAGGGCACGAAAGATCGTGCGAGCCGCCGCGTCGCCCATGCCATCGGCGAGCAGTGCTGCCCCGGCCACGACTCCGAATACCACCGCCGAGATGGGCAGGGTGAAGACCAAAACAGTTAGTAAACGACGTGGAATCACCCAGATTTCCTTACTACAAAGCCACTAACTGATAGGCCGCCCACCAAATTACCCAACCGGCCAACTCGAGTCGCAATTGTGGGTGCTACCAGCGGCAGTGTCAACCGAAGCAGCAGGATCCGACGGCCCACCGCCATTCCCGCTCCACTTTCAATCGTTCTCGTTGACTCCCTTCCAACAACCGTCAGAATGGAGCGACCAAGCGAGCTATTCTCGCGACTGTTCCTCTCTGCATTCGAGGCCTGGACCATGAAGTCATCTGTTCGAGGTCGACTCTGCCAACTTCTCATGGCCCTCACGTGGCTGGGCACCAGCTTGTTAGCGCTGGTCTTTGATCGAGGCTGCGGCCGTCAAGCGCTGGCCGACACGATCACGCTGCGCAACGGGATGCAACTGCAGGGTGACGTGGGAAAAATTGCTTCCGTCTTCGAAAATCCGCTCAATTCCAAGAAAGACCCCGAAGCTCCCACTCCGATCGTGTTCACCGACGACCAACTGCGTCGCACGTACTTCCCGAGCAAACAGGTACGGCTGGATGGAGTGGTCCCGACGAATCAGATTCAAGAAAAAATCAAAATCACGAAACGCGTGGCGAAGGGGACCAAGAAAATTGGCATGGTGGGTCCAGTCATTCGGATCTCACCGTTTGATGACCTCGGTAATCGCACTTTTACGATGCAATCGAGTCAGGGGCCGCTGAGTGTGATTCACGGGATTACTGAGGTCACTCCGCATTATTCGCGAATCGAGGGACTGCAGGTCGAGCAAGCTTTGATGTGGGACATGCGTGTTGCCACTCATTCGCTCTCCCGCGATGCGCTCAGCAAGATTTTGCGGCGCGGAGTGGACATTTCGAAGCCCGATGAATGGCTGCGCATTGTCCGGCTCTATACGCAGGCGGAGCGGTTTGAGGATGCGCGACTGGAACTAGCCGATCTGCTGGTCGCGTTTCCGGAGTTAGCGGGCGAGTTCAAAAAACAGGAGCGTGAACTTCTGCAATTGAGTGCCAATCGGCTGCTGAGTGAAGGGGAACTGCGGCGTACGGTCGGCCAACATCGACTTACCTTTGACATGCTCAGCAACTTCCCCGCTCAAGGCATTGCCGGTGAGACATTGGTGAAAGTGCGCGAGTTGCTGGGGGAATACGAGGAGGGTTTCAAGCAGGGCAAACAGGTGGTGGATTCGCTAGAAACCGTGGCCAAGAACATCACCAACACGGTGAATCGACAACGGGTCGAGGTGATCGTGAAGGAGATGCGCACCGAGATCAATTTCAACACGCTGCCACGAATGGCCGACTATCTGCGGTTGGCGGATGACGAGCAGATGACGGCCAATCAAAAGTTGGCGCTCGCCGTGAGCGGCTGGATTTTAGGTTCCGGTGCCGCCACGGATAATCTGACGGTGGCGCTGGAGCTATTCGAGATACGGGATCTCGTGCGCAGTTATTTGCGGTCCCGAGAATCCGGCGAACGTACGCAGATTCTGGATGCGCTAAGTAGTTTGGGTGGAGCGACACCGGCGAATGTTTCGCGCATTATTTCTCAAATGAAACCGCCGCTGGATTTGCCAGAGCCACCCAGCGAGGCGCCGGCACCTGGCTTTTTTGAAATCAAGGTTCCGGGTGCGAATACCGACAGCGGTCACACTTACTATGTGCAATTGCCGCCCGAATACGATCCTTACCGCCGCTATCCCTGTGTCGTGGCGCTGAGCAATCTGAGTCTCGATCCGCGAGCTCACATGCAATGGTGGACGGGTACCTATGATGAAAAACTGAATATGAATCTGGGCCAAGCAACGCGCTACGGCTACATCGTCATCGCACCACAATGGTTTCGTAAAGACCAAACCGAGTATGAGTATTCTTCGCGCGAGCATGCGGCGGTTCTTTCTAGCTTGCGCGATGCGTCACGACGCTTCTCCATTGATACCGACCGAGTCTTCTTGAGCGGCCATAGCGTCGGGGGTGATGCGGCTTGGGATATCGGCCTGGCGCATCCTGATCTGTGGGCGGGTGTCGTTCCGATCGTCGCCGCAGCTGACAAATATGTAGTGCGTTACTGGGAAAACGGACGCCTGCTGCCGATGTACTTCGTCACCGGTGAACTCGATGGTGACAAGATGGGACGCAATAGTCCGCAGTTCGATCGCTACCTGACCAAAGTCGGTTATGACGTGATGATCACGGAATATCAGGGGCGTGGCGCGGAGCATTTCCAGGAAGAATTACCGCGCATCTTGGAATGGATGAATTTGCATCAACGCGGTCCCTTACCCAAAGAGTTCCGCTGCATCTCCATGCGTCCATGGGACAATTTTTTTTGGTATGCCGAACTGCGCGACTTTCCCACCAAATCCATGATTCTGCCCACCAACTGGCCAGGCAAAGGTGCTTCGCCACAACCGGTTCACGGAAAAATTCAGGAAGCCAATGGCGTGCTCCTGGAACCTGGTGGAGCGAAGGGAACGCTCTGGCTCAGTCCGACAATGGTCGATTTCGAAAAGCGAATCACCATCAATGGTCGCAGTAGTGTGATCAAGCCATCCCTGCAGACGATCTTGGAAGATGTCCGTAGTCGCGGTGATCGACAACATCCTTACTGGGCGAAGGTTGAACTGTGATCGCTGTGACCGCGATGAGAGCAACGAGCTTCACGATTGCCGTGATCAGGGCAACGGCCGCGATCACGATCATCGCACTGCTCGCTACCGTGACTGCGAATTCGCTGCTAGCTCAGGATGTTCGTAACGCATTCAGCTCCGCACCCGACGCGACAGTTCCACCACCGACGAGGTTGGTGTCGCTGGTGGAGTCGTATCATGGGGTGGAAGTATCCGATTCGTATCGCTGGCTCGAGCAAACCGAGCATCCGGAGACGCGTGCGTGGGTCACCGCACAAAATGCTTATACCGCTCGTCAGCTCGATTCCCCGCACCGATCTGCAATTAAGCAGCGGCTTACGGAGCTTTGGAATTACGAACGCTGGGGAGTTCCGCGCGTTCACGGTGGCCGCACGTTTTATTCGTACAACGACGGACTGAGTAATCAGGCACGCTTGTACGTTATCGATAAGCCCGGGCACACTCCGCGATTGCTCCTTGACCCCAACACTATGGCCGCCGATGGCACGGTGTCCTTGGCGAGCTGGAAGGTTAGTCCAGATGGAAGATTTCTTGCTTACAGCGTTTCCGATGCAGGATCGGACCTGCGATGGTGGCGCATCCGCGATGTCCAAGCGGGTTATGATTTAGTCGATGCTTGGCGCTGTAGTGATGTGGTCTGGAATGCTAATTCACAGAGCCTGTTTTATGTTCGTCATGAGCGGCAACCGGCAGGCACTACGGATCGCGGCCGCTATGTCTTGCGACTTTTTGAGCACTCGCTGGGACAAAGCTTCAGCCGCGATCAACAAGTCTTCGAACGTGGCGACGATCGTGCTTGGTCGCTGGAACCGCGAGTCACCGAAGATGGGCGTTATCTGGTATTGCGGATCAGCAGTGGAATGTCGCAGCGCAGTCAACTGCTCGTAAAGGACCTGCTCGATCCTCATTCGCCCACTCGTCCCATCACGCCGCTCAGTGATGCCCAGTATTCATTCGTGGGCAATCGCGGCAGTCAGTTCTGGCTGTTGACAGACCGTGACGCTCCGCGCGGACGCATCGTGCTGTGCGATATAGCAGCGGCATCTGATGTCCCTTCCTGGCAGACATGGATTGAGGAACGTGAGGATCTGTTGGTCGGTGCGAGTCGCTGTGGTGGTCGCTGGATCGTGCGCTATCTGCGTGATGCCATGGCCGTCGTCAAACTGTTTGACGGTGAAGGGCGATGGCTCCAGGATCTTCCCCTTCCCGGTCTCGGAACTGTGACTGGCTTTGAAAGTCACTCGAGTGATACCGATGTTTATTATGGTTTTACAAGTTACACGACTCCGCTGACGATCTATCGATTCCAGGCCGAGACACTGGAGAGCACGGTTTACCGAATTCCTCAGTTGGCCGCGTCACTGGCCGACTACGAGACGACGCAGGTTTTTTACACCAGCACGGATGGTACGCAGGTGCCGCTGCTGATCGTGGGACGACGGGAAGGCCCACAGCCAACGTTGCTGTATGGTTACGGCGGTTTTCAAATCAATGTCACCCCCAGTTTCAGCGTTGCCAATCTTGTCTGGTTGGAACTTGGAGGTCTGCTGGCGGTGCCCAATATCCGTGGTGGAGGGGAATACGGTCGAGCGTGGCATGAGGCGGGCAGTGGCGCGAGCAAGGAGCAATCCTTTGAGGACTTTATTGCTGCCGCCCGTTTTTTGCTTGATCACCACCACACCAGCCCGTCGCAATTGGCGATTCATGGCAGTAGCAATGGCGGACTGCTGGTGGGTGTCGCAGCCACTCGACATCCCGAATTATTCGCCGCCGCGTTACCGCATGTCGGCGTCTTCGACATGCTGCGCTATCAGCATTTTTCGATGGGCGCGGCTTGGATTCCCGAGTATGGAAGTTCGGACCGAGCGACCGATTTCGCACGACTCTGGAATTACTCGCCGCTCCACCGCGTGCGCGCGGATGGGAGTTATCCGCCGATGCTCATCACGACGGCTGATCATGACGATCGAGTGACTCCGGCTCACAGCTACAAATTTGCAGCGACGTTGCAGGCGACGAGCAGTGCCGCCAGTCGTCCGATTTTATTACGAGTGGATGAACGGGTTGGTCATGGCAGTGGCACACCCACTTCCAAGCTCATCGCCGGTGCCACGGATAGCTTGGTATTCTTAACCACGATGCTGAACGTCAAGATCGAGGAGCGAGCACATGGCAAGTGACATCTCAGGCTGGCATCGGCGCCGGTTTCTCGAGACCAGTGGAATGTCGCTCGTCGGAGCTACGGCTAGTCCTTGGTTGGCGGGACTTGCCAGCCGCGTGCTTGCTCGCGAACAGCAGCAGCGGTCCGCGACTGTCGCAGGAGAGCGACGGCGGCAATGCGTGCTGCTCTGGATGTCGGGTGGAGCGGCCCAGACGGATACGTTCGACATGAAGCCGGGGCATGCCAACGGTGGCGAGTTTCGCGAGATTCAAACGCAGGCCCCTGGTCTGCGCTTCAGCGAACATCTGCCGCGGCTCGCTCAACAAGCCGATCGCTTGGCCGTGATTCGCAGCTTGAGCACGAAGGAAGGTGATCATGGACGCGGTACCTATTTGATGCGGACGGGTCATCCGCCGCAGGGGCCCGTGCGCTATCCCAGCCTGGGTGCATCGGTCGGCAAAGAACTCGCACAGACGTTACCGCAGGCGCTACAGGGCGTGCCCAGTTATGTCGCGATCTCGCCGTTTCGCGCCTTCAATCAAGCGGCGTATGGCCCGGGATTTCTCGGAGCTCGCTACGCACCGCTGACTGTGGGCGCGACCGATCAGCCGCAGGGCACTCAGCCGGCAGACGATGACGGTTACGCTCGTTTGACCGTCGACGATTTAGAACCTCCAGCTGCCATTGGAAGTGAACAGCGAGCGGCTCGATTGGCTTTATGGGAAACGCTGCAAGCAGGCTTTTTGAAGACGCGGCGCGCTGCTGGCCCGGAGGCGCAAGACACGTTGTATCGGCGTGCACTGGAGCTGATGAACCATGAAGTCGCCCGGGCGTTCGATTTATCTACCGAGCCGGCGAAAGTCCGCGAAGCTTACAGTAAGGGCCGGTTTGGCCAAGGTTGCTTGCTGGCCCGACGATTATTGGAACGCGGAGTTCCCTTTGTCGAAGTGACGCTGGGAGCAGCCACGGACAATTTGATTGGCTGGGACACTCACCAGAACAACTTTGCAACCGTGAAGAATTTATGCGGCGAGTTGGATCAAGGTTGGTCGCAACTGATGACTGAACTAAGTGACCGTGGTTTGCTCGATTCTGTCACTCTGATCTGGATGGGCGAATTTGGACGCACGCCGGTCATTAATCCCCAAGCTGGTCGTGATCATTTTCCCGCTGCGTGGAGCTGCGTGATGGCAGGCGGTGGCATTCGTGGTGGTCAAGCGTATGGGCACACGAGTGCTGATGGGCTGACGGTGGAGGAGGGAAAAGTCAATGTCGGTGATGTACTGGCAACTCTTTGCACCGCATTAGGAGTGGACCCCAACGAAACGAATATTTCGGAGGTTGGAAGACCGATCAAAATCGCCGAAGGTCAAGTGATCAAGGACCTGGTGCAAAGCTAGTTCAGGTATCCGTATTCACGCAGCCATTGACAGGTGTCGTCGAGCGTTGTGGCGAGCGGTCGAGAACTGTAGTGCAATTCACGTCGCGCTCGATCGCTGGAGTAATAATGATAGCTACAGGCCATGCTGGTGATGGCTGAGTTCATGTCGCTTTCGCGTCCGCGGGCCTTGCCCATCAGATCACCACACCACCCAACAACCTGAGTCATGATTGGACCGGCTCGCAGCACTGGCCCACGCACGCCTCCGTGGCGCGCAATCTCGGACCATAAATCGTGATAGCGCATGTTTACGCCGCCCAGGATGTACTGAGAACCGCACGGGGCCTGATCGAGCGCTTTGATGATTCCGCTGGCAACATCGCGGACATCACAAATACATCCTCCGCCCGGAGGCGACAGGAGCGGCTTTTGTCCGAGTACGGACAGGATCATGCGCGCGGAGGTTGGTTTCCAGTCCCAAGGACCGAGCATGAAGCCGGGATTCACGATGACTCCATCCAGCCCGTCCGCTAAAGCCTCACGCACCACTTGCTCGGCTGCTTGTTTTGTCACGACGTAGCCGCACGGTGGATTGCCAACTCGCGGAGTCTCCTCGTCGGCGGGCTGGGTGGGTGAACCCAAGCCGAGCGCATCGACACTCGAAACATAGATGAGTCGCGCGTTCGCCTGGCGCGCTAAACGAACCATGTTGCGAGTGCCATCCACGTTCACGCGCCGTAATTCCTCGACTCGTGTCCAACCAATATGCACGATGGCGGCGGCATGGATCACCGCTGTAACACCGTCCATGGCGGAGTGCAGGGAATCGGGATCGGTGACATCGCCCGTAACGCGATCGCAATTCACTCCCGCGAATTCCCGTTCAGCGGCGGATGAGCGCACCAAACCCCGGACCGCTCGCCCTTGGGCGGCGAGTTGCCGGACCACATTATTGCCGACAAATCCGGCTGCTCCGGTAACCAAAATAGTCATGGATGGCAACTCACGGTTCTCACCGTTCGGGCTGATAATTGATCGTGCCAGATTCGCAGTGACTTGTTATCATCACGGACCTAATCTTCCGAAAATTGTGCCGAGAGGTGGTCGTTCATGTCTAGTCTGATTATTAAGCCAGTCGCCACATCGCGGGAGCGTCGTCAGTTTTTGGAAATGCCTTGGGAGTTTTATCGCGGCGATCCGAATTGGATTCCGCCGATTCGCTCGAATCAGGCAGAGCTGGTGGGGTATCGTCGGCATCCTTTTTACTTGCGGAATGAGGGGCAAACATTTTTGGCCCTGCGGGACGGTCGCCCCGTGGGTCGGATTCTCGCGCTGGTCAATCATGTCCACAATGAGCGGTTTCATGAACGGCGGGGAATGTTTGGTTTTTTCGAATGTCGCGACGACCTGGAAGCGGCGGAAGGCTTGTTTGAAGCCGCGCGGCAGTGGAATCTGGAACGAGGCATGCGTCAGATGCGTGGGCCAGTCAACCCATCACTCAACTATGAGTGTGGTTTGTTGATCGAAGGCTTTGATAGCCCGCCGACCTTCATGATGACGTACAACGCACCGTACTACGCCAGACTGTTTGAAGCGTGCGGCCTGGTCAAGTCCCAGGATTTATTCGCGTTTTGGGGTGAAGTGGGAATGCTGGATTCCCTCGACCAAAAATTGGCGTTTGTGACCGAAGAAGCCACTCGCCGCTTTCAGATCAAATTGCGGCGACTGGACACCTCGCGATTTCACGAAGAGCTACGGACGTTCCTGGACCTCTACAACCGCTCGCTCGTGGCGACCTGGGGCTTTACGCCTTTGTCGGACGAGGAGGTAGAGCACATGGGAGCGGCGATGCGACATTTGATCGTGCCGGAGATGACGACGATTGCGGAGGTAGATGGTCGCCCGGTGGCCTGTGCCTTCGGTCTGCTCGATTACAACCCGCGCATTAAGCTGATTGATGGCAAGCTGTTTCCGTTCGGCTTTCTCCGCCTGCTGTGGAATCGCAAAGCAATCAAACGCATTCGCCTCATCAGTACCAACGTGATCCCGGAATATCAGCGCTGGGGATTGGGACTCGTCGTGCTCTCACGATTGGTCCCCGAGGTGCTCAACTGGGGCGTGCAGGAAGCGGAATTCTCTTGGGTGCTGGAGAGCAATGATCTCTCTTTCAAATCGCTTAAACGCGGTGGCGCCAAGTTGACGAAAACCTATCGAATTTACGACGATACTCGGACCGGCTCAGCCGCCATTGGACAATAAACATGGGCAAGGATTCAGGGCGAGAAATAGTCATCACGGGACTTGGTGTAGTCAGTCCGATTGGCATCGGACGGGCCGCATTTTGGGAATCCTTGCGCCAGGGTCAAAGTGGAGTGCGCACGCTGGATTGGCTAGCGGCTGGTGGTTATCCGGTGACGTTCGGCGCGGATGTGGTGGGCTTTGAAGGGAAGGACTACGTACAACCTCGCAAGGCGATGAAGGTGATGTGCCGCGAAATTCAGATGGGATTCGCGGCCGCCTCCATGGCCATGAAAGATGCCCAGTTAGCGGCTGGCTCCGTCGAACCCGATCGCCTCGGTGTCGTCTACGGCAGCGAGATGTTCTATGTCGACATGCAGGATCAGGATGCGGCGATTCGGTCCAGCCTGGAAGACGGACAGTTTTCGATGAAGCGCTGGGGCGAGCAGGGCATGCAGCAAATGTATCCTCTATGGATGCTCGCCTATTTGCCAAACATGGTCGCCTGTCATGTGGCGATCACCTACGACTCGCGCGGTCCCAACAATACGATCGTGCTCGGTGAAGCCTCCGGGCTGCTCGCTCTGGCCGAAGCCATCGACGTGATTACTCGTGGCATGGCGGATGTGATGTTGGTCGGCGCGGTTGGTAATCGTTTGAATCCCACGTCGCTGATCTACCGCACTCATCAAGTTCTCTCGCATCGCAATGATTCGCCTACCGCCGCGTCGCGTCCCTTCGACTCCGCTCGTGACGGACTGGTGAATGGTGTCGGAGCTGGCGCTCTGGTGATTGAATCGCGCGAACATGCGGAGCGTCGCCAAGCGAAGATACTGGGGCGAGTACTGTCACAGGCACGAGGATTTGCTCCGCCAACTTATGAATTACCCGCCGCTCAACTTGATCGACGCACTCAATTGACGAAGCAGTTAATTGGGCAAGCACTCACGCGCGCTCAGCTCGACCCGTCCGCTCTCAGTCATGTGAAGGCGAATGGGCTGTCGACCGTGGTGGATGACCGCTTGGAAGCGACTGCCATTCATGATCTCCTGGGAAATGTGCCCGTGTTTGCTCCGAAGAGTTATTTCGGCAACCTGGGTGCGGCGAGCGGAATTGTGGAGCTGGCGGCGAGCGTGCTGGCGATCGAACAGGGCGAACTACCGCGAACCCTGAATTACCATGCACCCGACTCGACCTGCCCCGTGGCGGTCGTGCACGAGCAATCTCTCGTGGCTCCGCAGCATCATGTGCTCGCCCTGCAACAATCCGGCACCGGCCAAGCCGCCGCCGTCATCCTCGGCGCACCGTAGGATCGAGCGAGTTTGCGACCAGCCCGAGAATGGCGGCCACCTTTTTTTCTCTGGATCTCCCTGGAGGGCACGCCGCTTTCTTCATAGCGTCGCTTCGTCATATTGTGCGCCTCTGTGAATCTCTGCCTCTGTGACCTCTGTGCCTCTGTGTTTCAAAAATCTCACCCGGTGTTTCGCAAAGCCGATTATTTTTGACGCCAGTAAGGACTGGAAATGGGAGGCTGAAAGCAAAGCGCAACGAGGCGTTAGGGCAGTTAGACACCTACGCCATGCCATGAAAATTCCTCAGCGACAGCCGCGATCAGTACTCGCCGTCGTACGTTGTTTTCTGTCTCGGTCGGGCATTACTCGCCGGCTTTGTTAGACTCGAGTTTTTGAAACACGGATTTTTGAAACACAGAGGCACAGAGGTCACAGAGGTACAGATTATGATCTCGCGCATCCATCGGATGAGTGAACTCTTACGAACTGCCCTTTACAGGCCGGCTACTTCCCAGCCAGCACGGTACTGGCGACGAATAAACTCGTCCGCCGCAGGTTCACCAACGGCTTTCAAATTCTGACTATCCCACTCGATCTTCTTACCCAGTCGGTAAGCAACATTGCCCAGCAGCACGGTTTCCGTCAGCGGACCCGAGTACGAGAACGGACACGAAGTTGCTTTTTTGCCCAGAATCGCGTCCGTCCATTCCGTGTAATGATTGTGCTCGGCCACCTGCGGAAACTTGTGATCCGCAAATTTCTCTTTCGGAAACAACTCGGCCATTTCTGGGAATCCCAGGAAGAGATTTCCTTTTTCTCCCACGAACAGCACCGCGTTTTGTGACATCGGCCAATTCGCCGGTGCTTGGAAGATCTCGCGCGGCGGTTTTTTACCGGCCTCATACCAGTGCAGCTTGAGCTGCTCGGTCGTGTGCTTGGTACCGGGGAAATCCCAGTGGACGGTGCACGATGTCGGCCCGCTCTCGCGTTCCGCCGGCGGCCCCTCCGCCCACACGCTCTTCGGCGCTCCGAGCTCCAAAGCATGCACGACGGGATCGAGAATGTGACAACCCATGTCACCCAAGGCACCCGTGCCGAAATCCCACCAGCCGCGCCAGTGGAAGGAGTGATAAACGCCGGCCACAAAAGGTCGAGCGGGAGCGGTACCCAGCCACTGATCCCAGTGAACGTGAGCGGGCACCGGATCCTGTCGATCCGGTCGCTGCTGTCCTTGCTTCCAGAACGTTCCCGGTCGGTCCGTCCACGTATGCACCTCGCGCACCTTCCCGATCACGCCATCGCGAATCGTCTGCACCGCCACTTTATGGCGCACCGAAGCATGATGCTGAATGCCCATCTGCGTCACCACCTTCATCTCAGCGGCTTTGCGGGTGAGTTGTCGAGCTTCATAGACTGTGTGGGTCAGTGGCTTTTGGGTGAAGACATGCTTACCAAGCGACAGGGCGCCCATCGAGGCGGGTGCGTGCGTGTGATCGGGAGTCGATACGGTCACCGCATCGATATCTTTTTGTTCGAGTAGTTTGCGCCAGTCGGTGTAGCGCTTGGCATTCGGAAAACGATTTCCCGCCGCCGCCAACCGCTGCTCGTCAATGTCACAGATCGCGACAATGTTGTGGCCGACCGATGTCTCCATCATGTCCGACTCACCTTTACCACCTATGCCAATGCAAGCGATGTTGATTTTGTCCGCCACTGCCCAAGCGGGTCGAGCGGCCGCGAGGAGCGGTGCACCAATTCCCAGCGCTGTGACCTGTTGCAAAAACGTACGACGATCCGCTCGACGTGCCATCACAAAAAACTCCTGCAAAAAACTCGATACTACTTCGATTCGGAAATCAGATACTTCTTCACAAAGCCTTCGTCAATCGTCACTCCCAATCCCGGACGATCAGGCACCGTGATGTAGCCATCCACCGCCTGGACCTTTTCATGGGTCAGTTCGTGTCGCAGCGGCGAATCCTCCACGCAATCCTCAAACAGAAACGCATCCCGACAGGTGCTGAGCCAATGCAAACTCGCCGCCACCGTCACCGGACTGGTGTAACAATGATTGCATAACCGCGCACCAATTTCCTCCACTCTCTGACGAATATAGTTCGCATCCGTAAAGCCATTGCGGGACAGATCGACTTGATAAACATCGAGTGCTCGACGATCGAGCAGCGGCCGCCAGGCTTGTCGTCCCGCTTCTTCTTCGCCCGAGGCGATCGGGACCGGCGATCGATCGCGCAGCCACTGATATCCATCGTAGTCATCCGGATGCAGCGGCTCCTCGAGCCAACCGATGCGCTGTTCGGCAAATGCGTGAGCACGCTGCAGCGCCGTGCGCGCGTCCCAGACGCAGCCGGCATCGATGAGCAAGGTGGCATCAGCGCCGATGCCGCGTCGCGCACCAGCAACTAAGTCGATATCCAATTGCTCGCTTTGTCCCATCGGTTCCCAACCAAACTTGATGGCGCGATAGCCGTAGTCGCGCCAGCGTCGAGCGATCTCGGCGGTCTGATCACCGTTGCGACCAAACAGAATCGAAGCGTAGGCCAGAATTCGATCGTGCTGCTTGCCGCCCAGCAGTCGATGAATCGGCTCCCCAAAATGCTTGCCCTTCAAATCCCACAAAGCCATATCGATCGCAGCCATCGCCGTAATCATCACCGAACGTCGCCCGCAGTACATCGACGCGCGATACATCTTCTGCCAGAGTCGATCGGTTTCGAGCGGGTTTTCACCCACGACCAATTGCCGCAAGCCACACGCAATGTTGTGGCTGAAGGGAGCATCAATCGCCGCTTTCACCATCTCGGGCGATGAATCGGCTTCACCCACGCCTTCCAAGCCCGAGTCCGTACGCACGCGCACGAGTACTGAATCCTGGCTGCTCGCCGTCTTCGCCTCGACATTCTGAATTCGCAAAATCTGACAAACAACTTCCGTGATCTTCATCGATTAACTCATTTCACTGGGAGGGCCAATTCGCGCCGGTGATGGGGCGAGTTTTCAATTGCTCGGGATCGACGACAATATGACGCAGCTTCTGTCGCTTCCAGGTGTACGTGATGTGTACTAAACCGTCGGCGGATTGTATCACGGCGGGATAGGAATATTCACCCGGCTCCGACTCCAGCACCAAGGCTGCCGACCAACGTACGCCGTCACGAGAAACAGCAACGTTGAGTGGACTGCGGCCCTTAGCCGTGTGATTGTAAACCAGCAGATGCTGACCATCACTCAGCGTCACCGCATCCACGCCCGAATTGGGATTCGGCAGGTCGAGTGCTTCCAGGGCTGACCACTCGCGACCTTGATCAGTCGACGTAGCGGACAGCAATTGACCACCCGAGCGACTGCGACAAAGAATTCGCAGTGAACCATCCGACTGCTGCAAGATCGTCGGCTGAATCGCTCCACGCTGCTTGGGATCTGCCAGCACGCCCGTCCGCTCCCAACTTTTCCCCCCGTCACTCGTCCACTCCAGATGCACGCGCCAACCTTGATCCTCGGTGCTCGACCCACACAGCAAGCGACCATCTTTCAGCAGCACGGGTTTGTTCTTGATGGGACCAGCAATCTGATCGGGAAGGCGAGTGGCTGTCGACCAGGTGCGTCCTCCATCACGCGACTCGGTCAGCATTCCCCACCATGTACTCGGACTCGGCCCCACTTTGTAAAACAGCAGCAGTGGCCCTTTCGGAACTTGATGTAGCACAGGATTCCAGCAGGGATGCCGACTGCCGTCCGCCTGCTTGCCGTTCACCACTTCCACTGGTGCACTCCACGCCGCCGCACTGCTCGCATCATCGGAATTCCGATCACCTTTTTTCCCACTGCGGCGGGCGATCCAGATGCCAACGTCGGGATGCTTTTCATACGTGCCACCAAACCACGCCACCACTAGCTCCCCGGACTCCGTCGCCGCGATCGACGACGCATGACACTCGGGAAACGGTGCTCGTTCATAGACGAACTCCACCAGCTTAACACCCGGTTGCTGCGCGAGCGGAACTGGAGTGGATTGCGCCCAGCCAGAGTGAGCGGCCCACATCCAGATCGCCACGACGAGGTTACTCATGAGTCGCGGTACGGACGACCTGCGATCCTCACTGCCGACACTCCATTGACAACACCCCACTCGTCGCCGCTGCGCCCCGCTGCTGCTCATATCAAACTCCTTCTTTCGTGCGAGCCCGTTCGCAGGCCGCCACTCACGTTTGGTCGAGTATAAAATCGGAAACTATTGTTGCGAATCACTCGCTGCTACCGTGCGATGGACTTCTAGTCCGTCGTCTGTGCCCGATCGACGGACTGGAAGTCCGTCGTACCTGGAAGTCCGTCGTCCGTTCCCGATCGACGGACTGGAAGTCCGTCCTACCTGGAAGTCCGTCGTACCTTTCGCTGCTACCGTGCGATGGACTTCTAGTCCGTCGTCTGTTCCCGATCGACGGACTGGAAGTCCGTCGTACCTGGAAGTCCGTCGTACCTTTCGCTGCTACCGTGCGATGG
>JBJSXJ010000009.1:0-20278 GCA_046086325.1 Planctomycetota bacterium
CACCACCCGCCACCCACCACCCGCCACCCGCCACCCGCCACCCACCACCCGCCACCCACCACCCACCACCCACCACCCACCACCCGCCACCCGCCACCCACCACCCGCCACCCGCCACCCACCACGCGCCACCCGCCACCCACCACCCGCCACCAGTCGGCGCTGGTGGGGTTGGGCGGTACTATAGGAGTCCGATTTGTATCGGAGCGGGATTTTCCAGGATCAGTGTGGAGCAGGGGGTGGCCATGAGTGGTAAACCGAAAAACGCAATCCAACCAACTCGGCAAGAGGATTATCCCGAGTGGTATCAGCAGGTGATTAAGGCGGCCGATTTGGCGGAGAACTCGGATGTCCGCGGCTGCATGGTCATCAAGCCCTGGGGCTACTCGATTTGGGAGAACATGCAGCAAGCGCTAGATCGCATGTTCAAGGACACGGGCCACCAGAACGCCTACTTCCCGTTGTTCATTCCGATGAGTTACCTGCAAAAAGAGGCCGAGCACGTCGAAGGCTTTGCCAAAGAATGTGCTGTGGTCACTCATCATCGACTGGAACCAGGTCCCGACGGAAAGCTGGCACCGGCTGGCAAGCTGGAGGAGCCGTACATTGTGCGGCCGACGAGCGAAACGATCATCGGTGCGACGTATGCCAAGTGGGTTGAGTCGTATCGCGATTTGCCCATTCTGATCAATCAGTGGGCCAACGTAGTGCGCTGGGAATTACGCACTCGTCTGTTCCTGCGGACCGCCGAGTTTCTCTGGCAGGAGGGGCATACGGCGCATGCGACGGAGGCGGAAGCACTCGAGGAAACTCGCAAGATGCTCGACGTCTACGCAGACTTCGCCGAGAACTGGATGGCGATGCCGGTCGTGAAGGGTGAGAAGACGGCGGGCGAGCGATTTCCGGGTGCAGTCACGACGATGTCGATTGAGGCGATGATGCAGGACCGCAAAGCGCTGCAGGCCGGTACCTCGCACTTTTTAGGACAGAATTTTTCGAAGGCGCAAGGGATTCGCTTTCAGGACAAAAACGGCCAAGAGGCCTATGCCTGGACCACCTCCTGGGGCGTCTCCACTCGCTTAGTCGGCGCACTCATCATGACGCATAGTGATGATGATGGGCTGGTGTTGCCGCCGAAGTTGGCACCGCAGCACGTGGTCATTCTGCCGATCTACCGTGATGAGGCCGATCGTGGTGCGGTGCTCGAATATGTCAATCAACTACGGCGGGAATTGCAGGGACGTAGTTATGAGGGCCAACCGATTCGAGTGATGATTGATGATCGAGATTTGCGCGGTGGCGAGAAGAACTGGCAGCACATCAAGAAAGGCGTGCCGCTGCGAATCGAAGTTGGTCCCAAGGATATCGCTAAGAATGCGGTCTTCTTGGCGCGACGCGACACTGGGGAGAAGCAAAGTGTGCCGCGCGAAGCGGTGGCTGACACGGTCGTACGACTGCTGGGCGAAATGCAAACTGGATTGTTCGAACGGGCGCGCGTCCTGCGCGATTCGAATACACATGTCATTAAGAGCCTGGATGATTTCCGTTCGTTCTTCCGCGTGAACGAAGAGGATCGAGGAGAAATTCATGGTGGATTTGCGGTGAGTCACTTTGTGGATGAGCCGGCCGTGCAGGAGATGCTGAAGGCGATGAAGGTCACGATTCGCTGCGTGCCTTACTCGGTGGAACAGACGCCGGGCAATTGTATTTTCACTGGGAAGCCGACATCGACTGTAGCGGTGTTTGCGAAGGCGTATTAAGAGGAGTGGGATTGTGGGCGACGTGCGACTCCCTGAACCTGTCTTGGCAGTCGCTGCCGTCTTCAGTCGTTATGACGACGCCTTTGAGTGGGCGCGGGAGCGCTGCGCGGCGGCTTGGGGGCCGATCGTGCTGGCGAGCGAGCCGATTGAATTCAAAGAAACGCCCTATTATGAACGGACGATGGGCGCGGGCATTCGCAAGTGCTTGTGGGCGTTCGAGCGACTTATCGATCCCGCTCGGCTGGTCGACTACAAACTGCAAGCGAATGACTGGGAAGAGGAGTATCGTCGCGAATCGAACTGGCCGGAGCCGCGGCCGTTAAACATTGATCCGGGGTATCTGACCGAGGCGAAGCTGGTACTCGGAACAACCAAGGATCGGGATCATCGCTTGTACCTTGATCGGGGGATTTACGCCGAAAATACGCTGTTTTTTCAGCGTGGCGAGTGGCGGGCGCGGGAATGGACATATCCCGATTATCGCCGCTCCGATTATCATCAATTCTTCACTCGCTGCCGGGACTACCTGCGTGTGCGTTATGGCCGACCGTGATCGAGTCTAGCTGGCGTCGTGATTGATCGGAAGAAACCAGAGAGGATGTTGGGATGGCCGGTTCGCTGCATATCTGGTTATTAACTGCCGCGCTGCCCGCCTTCTGCGTTGCTTGGCTGATGACCTTGGTGGTGCGACGATTTGCGGTTCGCTGGGGGCTGATCGATCATCCTGCCGCGCGGAAAGTGCACACGAACCCCACGCCACTTGGTGGCGGCCTGGCGATTTGGTGCGGAGTCATTGCGACGTTCGGACTGGGGGAGCTGGCACTGGTCGTCGTGAGTAGCAATTCCTGGTGGGAGCAGTTTTTGCCTGCAGCGGTTGTTCCACATTTAGCTGGTTTGCGACAGCAGACGCTGGGCTTGTGGGGATTGCTGGGCTGTGGCACCGTGCTGGCAGGCTTAGGGCTGATGGATGATCGGCGCGGGCTGCCCTGGCAAGCTCGACTTGCCATCCAGTTTGCCGTGGCGGCGGTCTGTGTTTATTGGCAAGGGTTACGACTGACAGCCTTTATCGGCGTGCCGCTGATCACGGGCGCGCTATCGATTTTGTGGATCGTGGCACTCATCAACTCCTTCAATATGCTCGACAACATGGATGCACTGTCAGCAGGTATCGGCGCAATCTCGGCGGGGATGTTAGTCGCGGTCTTGCTGTTGTCACCCGATCCAGCCACGCAGCGCCCGCAGTGGTTTGTGGCCGGCTATCTGATTGTGCTCGTGGGTGCGCTCTTGGGATTTCTCTGGCACAACAAACCACCTGCTAAAATCTTTATGGGAGATGCCGGAAGTTATTTTCTCGGCTTTCACATCGCCACCGGCACGTTGCTCGCGACGTATGCCAGTTATGCCTCGGAGCGACCGCACGCCGTGCTCGCTCCGCTGTGCGTGATGGCCGTGCCACTGTACGACATGGTCTCGGTCATTTGGATTCGGTTGCGCGAGGGACGTAGTCCATTTCAGGCGGACAAATGTCACTTTTCGCATCGACTCGTCGATCTGGGGCTCACCAAGCCGCAAGCGGTACTCACCATCTATCTGCTTACCATCACGTGCGGGCTGGCAGCCCTGCTGCTGCATCGAGTGGATGTGGTAGGCGGAGTGCTGATTATCATTTTGATTATCTGTGTATTGACCTTGATTGCGATTCTGGAATCGACGGCGCGTAGAAAGCTCAGTTCGTGACAACGCAGGCGAGAAGCGGAGTGCTACGAAACGGACCGCGTGGTGGTCTGGTGGGACTCGCCGCGCTCATCGTTGCCTTACCGCTCGTGCCATCCGAAGCCGTTGCCCTGGGCGGCGGTGTCCTGCTCATTCTTTGCACGCTGGCACTCACCCTGGTCGCGGCGATTGTGGGCTGGCGACGCGGTGAACGCGGCATGATGGGGAGCCCAGTTGATCTACTGCTCGGCGCGTTCTTCTTCCTGTTTATAGTCAGTGGAATTCAGGCCCTCGCTGGTGGTCATGGTCGGTCGATTCTCAATGTTGTCTGGCAGTGGCTCGCCCTGGGACTGCTCTGGTTACTCGTCCGTGAGTGGCTGCGTAGTCCGGTGGTACGGCGAGCGACGATAGCGGTGCTGCTGGCGGTGGCCGCCGGACTTTCAAGCCTTGGGTTCTATCAAGTGCTGGTGACAATGCCACGTGATCGAGCGGCATTTGAACGCGATCCGGAGGGAAGTTTACAAGCTGCTGGCATTGTCGCGCCCGTCGGTTCGCCGCTGCGAGCGCAGTATGAGGATCGATTGCGTAGTCGCGAGCCGCTCGCGACGTTCGCGTTGACGAACTCTCTGGCTGGCTTTCTGGTCCCCTGGCTGCTGGTGGCTACGCTTTTCCTTGTCGCTTCCAGGATGACGACGGCAAAAGACGTCGAGCGATCACACACTCGGCGCACTCAGGCTGGTACGCTGATCGTGATGTTCCTGACGGGCGCTTGTTTGCTGATTACCAAAAGTCGTAGTGGTTATGTGGCGACGTTCGTGGGAATCGGCGTGATTGTGGCTGAGCGATTGTTCGATCTGTGGCGCGGCCAGAGGCTGGTGCGCCTGGCTCAGCAAACTACTGCACGGGACGTTACTGCACGGGACGCTACTGCACGGGACTCTACATCACTCAACGCTGAGGCGAGTCGTGCAGGATCGCCACCGAGTTCTGGGCATAGACTGGGACTTGGACTGTGTGCTGCGGTGATCGTGCTCGCGGTGCTGGGGACCGTGCTGGTCCAGCGCGGGCTGCTGGATATGCAGATTTTGACCGAGGCGCGTAAGTCGCTGGGATATCGCTGGGAATACTGGACTGCGACGTGGGCGATGATTCAGGATCATCCATGGTGGGGCTGTGGACCTGGAAATTTTCAGGATTTCTATGCCGCGTATAAGTTGCCGCAGGCGAGTGAAATGGTGGCCGACCCGCATAATTTTCTTTTGGAAATTGCGGCGCTTGCGGGACTCCCGGCTGTTGCCATGTGGCTCGCAGCGCTCGTCGCCTACAGTTGGCAACTGCTGCGCGCCGACACAGAACAGGAGTTGCCAGCAGGGTTACTAGCTGGTCCTGGCTCGGATGGCGAGCGGTGGCTGATTTATGGTGGCGCGGTGGGGGGGCTGCCGCTGGCGTATCTAGCGACACTGCTGATGGGGATGACGGTGGATGACGGGGTCTGGCTGGTCGCATTGCCAGCGGCTGGACTGGTGGTCTGGCTCTTTGATCCCTGGGTCCGCGCGGGCGATCTGCCGCGGCGACTCCTCGTCATTCCGCTGGTCGCACTCGGGATCCACCTGCTGGCAGCGGGTGGGATCGGATTTGCTGGTGTGTCACTGACGTGGTGGGTGTTAGGACCACTGCTGCTCAACGCACAGAAACTTCCCGCCACGCACTCAATTCCACCATCACAATCACATCCGCAATCACATGCGCGGTCGCAGTCACAATCGCGGTCGCAGTCACAATCACCATCCACCGTGCAGCTCTCCTGGTTCGCTCCTCCGCGACGAACGTGGTGCGTGCTGGGAGGCGTGACGGTGAGCCTGATCGCGGTCTTCACGCTGACGATGTATCGCCCGCTGCTCACGGGGCGAGTGGCGCTGGAGAGAGGGGACCAAGCGTGGCTCAGTGGCCAAGCGGCCGAGGCGCGTCAGTGGTATCTGGCCGCTCAGGCAGAGGATCACTGGAACGCAGAGCCCTGGGTGCGCTTGGCAGGCTGGCATCAGCGTGCTTGGAATGATGCTCGCCGCGAAGAAGACTGGAGCGATTTGCTGGCCGCCGCCGCTCAGGTAGATCGACTGCATGGACGATCGCAGCAGGTTTGCTCGGAGATGAGTTTGATGTTTCGCGGCGCTTATCGAGCGACCGATCGTCGGGAAGCGCTGGAGCAAGCGATTTATTGGGCGGAGCGAGCAGTTGGGAATTTTCCGAACGGTGCACTTGTTCACGCGCGCTTGGCCCAGCTTTATCATTGGCGTGGGGATCACGAGTTGGCGCGGAGCGAGGCGGAGACGGCGTTGCGTCTGGACGACCTGAATCCACATCAGGAACAAAAACTGGCGCGGCAACCCGAGACGCTGGATTTGCAGTCACTGTTGGGTGAAAAGAAGTTAAACTAGCCGGGTCGGTGTTTTCACCGTCGACGGTTGATGATGGGAACGAGGCAGTACGATCGAAGTCGACAAGCGAGGTGAGTGGAAATGAAAGCATTCGTTGTTATTGCCATCATGACGGTTCTGGGTGCTGGTGCGGGGCTGTTCGTTACCAGGACCGAATTCTCGGGCGTTAAAGAACGCTTCGTCGCCAACAACGGCTCGAATCATTACGAGGAGCGGATTGGTGCGGTGGCGGAGGGCGTAGGTGTTACTTTGGAGCCCACTGCTGGTGCCAAGGTGGTGGTGGTGAACGGTGAAATCCATCGCTTTGGAGTGATGGAAAAAAATGGCAAGATGCAGCATGCCTTTCTGGTGAAGAATGAAGGCACGGTACCGTTGCGGCTGGAGAGTGGCGGCACGTCGTGTCCGGCCTGCACGGTGAGTGAGCTGCCGAAGAATGTCTTGCAACCGGGCGAAACGATGCCGGTCACGGTGCAATTCACCGGCAACAATCCCGACTACGAGTATCGCAAGGAAGCGTACATCAAGACGAGTGATCCCAATCGTCGTGTGCTCATGCTGGTCGTACAGGGGCAAGTGCTACAGACGCTGCGCGTGCAACCTGAAGATATTTCGATTGAAAGCGTACCGGCGTCGGAAGGCGTGACGCGTCGTTTCTATGTTCTGGTCACCAAGGATCGACCGGTCGAGATTTTAAGTCATGAGTTTGTCTTGAAGGACAATGCGGAATTCTTCGACGTGGAGCTTCGACCTGCGACGAAAGAAGAGTTGTCCAAGCATCAGTCGGCGTTCCACGGCTATGTCGCCGACTTGACGATCAAGCCCGGCTTGCCGCTCGGCGGCATGCAGCAGACGCTGCGTATCAAAACGAACTGGGAAGAGATCGGCGAAGTAAATGTCCCGATTCAGGGAACGGTCACGAGTGACATCTCGTTGCTGGGCAGCAAGAGTTTTGAAGAAAAGAACAATCTCTTGAAAATCGGGATCGTAAAGCAAGGGACGGAGGCCAAGGTGACCGTGCCGCTCGTGGTCCGTGGACCGCTGCGAAACGACGTGCAGTTTAAGGTGGCGCGCGTGGAGCCGGAGGGGTCGCTGGTGGTCAGTATTGGTGAGCCGAAGGTGGTGGGTGAAGGCGCGGTGGTGATGCGAACGCTGACCGTTACCGTGCCCGCTGATAGTCCTCCCGTGAGTCGTTTTGGGGGAGTCGACCTATCGGATTACGGGAAGATTGTGCTAGAAACCACGCACCCGGATGCGAAAGAGCTCCGAATTCTGGTCCGCTTCGCGGTCCAGGCGAAGGCGTCGGAATGATGGCGGAGTCATGGAGGGAGCCCCAGCGATGAATCACCAGCAGCGTCGGTTTCTATTTCCTCAACGCGAGCGAATCGTTCGACTCGATTGTGTCTCGCGGTTCGGACGCACCGCTCATCCCATTCGCACCGCTCGGACCGCTCGCGTGGTGGCGGCAGTCGTGCTGAGCTGTGTCATGACGGTGGTGCTGGTTGGTTGCTATGAGCCGGCGATTGGTTTACTGGTGGCGCCACCAGCTGATTCGGTGTCGAAAGAGGAGCCGGGAAAGATTCGCTTGCCGCTCTTCACCGGCTGGGAGAAGCCCGCTCTGACGATCGTTGTTTCTGGTCGTCAAAATGGGTACATCGAGCCGTGCGGTTGCGCGGGGCTTACGAATCAAAAAGGTGGCATGGCGCGGCGGTATACGCTCATACGGCAATTGGAAGAGCGAGGCTGGCCTGTCGTGCCAGTCGACGTGGGTAATCAAATCAAACGCTTCGGTCGCCAGTCGGAGATCAAGTTTCAGATTGCCTATGAAGCGCTGAAGAAGATGGGATATCAGGCGATTGGCTTGGGGCCCGACGATCTGCGTTTGTCGTCGGGCGAACTGTTCGCCTCGATCACGGAGGAACCGTCTCGATTTGTATCCGCGAATGTAGCGGTGCTGGATCGGGATGCGACGCCGCGCTTTCGGATTGTGCAGCAAGCTGGAATGAAGATTGGCGTGACGTCGGTGTTGGCGGATGAACTGCGGGGCAAACTGCAGGGGGAAGAGATCATCACGGAGGCTGCCGAGAAGGGGCTGCAAGTCACGGCCGCAGCCCTGGCGAAAGCAGGCTGCGATCTGCAAGTGCTGATGGTGTCGGGAACGCTCCCGGAAACGCGGGCCATCGCGAAACGCTTTCCCCAATTCCAGCTCGTCATTACCACGGGTGGTGGCGAGGAGCCGGAGATGGAGCCGGAGGTGGTCGCGGGCACGAGCAATTGGATTGTGCAAGTTGGAGGCAAGGGGATGTATGCGGGTGTCATCGGCATCTGGAAGGATGCGCGACGCACTCGGAAGTATCAGCGCGTGCCGCTGGATGATCGGTTTGCGGATTCGCCCGAAATGCTGACGTTGCTGGAGGCTTATCAGGATCAATTGGAGTCGGCGGGACTCGATGAACTGGTCCGGCCGCTGGCTCACCCCAGTGGTGCGACCTTCGTCGGCTCCGCTGCTTGTGCGGATTGCCATACCAAGGCGATGGCTGTTTGGCAGGATTCGCCTCATGCGCATGCCACCGATTCACTGGTTAAGCCGCAGGAACGCAGTACGATTTCGCGACATCACGATCCGGAGTGTTTAAGTTGTCATGTCACTGGTTGGGATCCGCAGCGATTTGTGCCGTTCAAATCAGGTTATGCCTCGCTCAAGTCCACTCCGCAGCTCAAGCAAAGTGGCTGTGAGAATTGTCACGGGCCAGGCTCTGCACATGTCGCGGCGGAGCGGGGGGCTGTGAATCCGAGTGCCACCAAGCAGGGTGCAAACAAGGTCAGTGATGCGCAGCGGCAAAAACTGCGGCTCTCCATGCAATTGCCGCTCGCGAAAGCGCGCCAGCGCTGTTTGGAGTGTCACGACATGGATAACAGTCCGGCGTTTCACAAGGATGGAGCGTTTGAAGAGTATTGGCAACAGGTCGCTCATCCGGGCAAAGATTGAACTGCTCCGTACTGAAAGTATTTGATGGCCGTTATTGAAATTGCTGGACTGACCAAGTCCTACCGTGTGTATCAGAAGAACGAAGGACTGGCAGCGTCGCTGCGCGGCTTGTGGCGACGCGAATATCGCGACGTGGAGGCGGTCCGAGCAATCGATTTGCAAGTTGAGCAGGGCGAGTTCGTGGCGTTTTTGGGGCCCAACGGGGCTGGCAAAACGACGACGTTAAAACTGCTCTCTGGCGTCATTAATCCGACGAGTGGTGCGGCGCGTGTGATGGGCTTTGTTCCCTGGAAACGCGAGAACGCATACCGGCGCCGATTTGCGTTGGTCATGGGGCAAAAAAATCAACTCTGGTGGGACCTGCCGGCGCAGGAATCATTTCGGCTGCATCAGCAGATCTATCGGATTGATCGCCAGGATTTTGATCGCACGCTGGGCGAACTGTGTGAATTACTCGACATCGGCCGATTGCTGAAACAGCCCGTGCGCGAGTTGTCGCTGGGTGAACGGATGAAGATGGAGTTGTCGGCGGCGCTCCTGCACTCACCCGATGTGTTGTTTCTGGATGAGCCGACTATTGGCTTGGATGTGGTCGCGCAGCATAACATTCAGCAATTTCTGAAACGCTATCAAGAAGAGCGTCGAATCACGATTCTGCTCACGAGCCACTACATGAAAGATGTGGCGGCGCTCTGCCAGCGAGTGGTGATCATCGCTCAAGGTCGAATTCAATACGATGGGTCACTAGCTGGGATCGTGGACCGCTTTAGTGGCTACAAAATTGTCACCTTACAGTTTGCCCAGCAGACGCAGGCTGAGAGTGTGCCCAGTGACTTGGGGCAGTTGGGCGAGGTGATCGAGGTGCGGTCACCGCGAGTTAAAATTCGCATCGAGCGGACGGCGATTCCGAAGACACTAGCGACCATTCTGTCGCGGTACACGATTGAAGATGTGGCCGTGGAGGATCCGCCGCTCGAGCAAGTCATTGCGGAAGTCTTCAGCCAAGTTGGTGAAGCCGCAAAAAACTCCGCCGGTACTCAGCGCTGAGCCATCCATCATGTATGCCAAACTGCAAACCTGGTGGACGATTCTGAGGATCTGCCTGGAAGAACGCTTGGTCTATCGAGCCGATTTCGCCATGGGGACACTCATGCGATTTCTGCCGATCATCACGCAAATCTTCCTCTGGTTCGCGGTGTTTGAGGCTAGCGGCAAAGAGGAACTGGCAGGATATCGCTATGAAGCATTCGTGGCTTATTACTTGCTGACGATGATCAGTCGAGCGTTTAGCAGCATGCCAGGCTTGGCGTCGGGGATTGCTCGTCAAGTGCGTGAAGGCGAGATCAAGAAGTATCTAATTCAGCCCGTGGATATGCTCGGCTTTCTCCTGCTGGCTCGCATCGCTCACAAACTCGCTTACTATGCTGTGGCGATTGCTCCGTTTGCACTCGTCTTTTTTCTCTGCCGCAGCTACTTCGTCGATTTACCCGCCACAGCGGCAACTCATTCGATCGTTACGGCACTGGCATTTGTGATATCCCTGCTATTGAGCTTCATCTTGGGGTTCTTTTTAGAAGCCACGCTGGGACTCATGGGCTTTTGGTTTCTGGAAGTCAGTTCGCTGCTGTTCGTCTATATGCTGTTCAACTTCTTTCTCTCGGGCCACATGTTTCCGCTGGACATGCTGGAGGAGCCGTGGCATTCACTTGTCGCTTGGTCACCGTTGCAATATCTGGCCTACTTCCCGGCGGCAGTGTTCTTGGGTAAGTACGAGAGCGGGGCGCTGGGGCGAGCCTTGTTGCTGGAGGTCTGCTGGGTTCTGTTTTTCATCGTGGCCGCACGCGTGTTACTGCAACGAGGGATTCGGCAGTACAGCGGTTATGGAGGGTAGGTTGAGCGGATGACAGCACCAGGTCCATCCTATCTGCAGGTCTTCTTCACGTTCGCACGCAACAGCTTGGTGCGCGACATGACGTTTCGTTTGAATTTCGTCATCGAGTGCATTTCGAGTCTATCGTGGGCGTTGATGAATCTTGGTTTCTACATCATTATTTTTCAGCACACGGATCAAATCGGTCGAGCCAGTGGTTGGGGACAGTACGAGTTCTTTGTGTTTCTCAGCACCACGATGCTCGTCAACAGCATCGTGCAGACATTCTTCATGCCCAACTGCGAGGAGTTCAGCGAACTCATTCGAACCGGGCGCTTAGACTTCGCTTTGCTCAAACCGATCGATACTCAGTTTTTGATTTCTCTCCAGAAAGTGGATTGGTCATCGCTCTCCAATTTCGTTCTGGGATTGGGACTGCTGGGATACAGTTTGCTCGTGATGATTCAGCGCCCCGAGCAGCCCCTGCAGCTCAGTTGGTCCATTCTGTTTGTCTATCCGCTCTACGTGCTTTGTGGAGTCGCGATTCTGTATAGCGTGATGATCACGTTGTCGGCGACGAGTATCTGGATGGGCCGCAATCAGACGCTCTATGACTTCTGGTTCTACATCACCAACTTCTCGCGCTACCCGATGGAGATTTATGCTGGCCGCTGGGGTTCGCCGCTCCGCATGGTGTTCACTTACCTGCTGCCCGTGCTCATCGTGGTCAACGTACCTGCTCGGCTTCTGGCCCAGCCGCTGCATCCCGAGAATTTTTCGTTGGCGTTGTTTGCCATTGTGGCGACCATAGCGAGTGTGCTGGGGTCGCGGCGAGTGTTCCTGTTGGCTCTGAATCGCTATCGTAGTGCTAGTTCATAGCGAAAAAAGCGGCGTCCTGGCGGGGTGAGTTGATGTTGGACTATTTACGACTTTGTCGGCTTCCGAACGTCTTCACGGCGATGGCTGATATCCTCATGGGATATGCCTTCGTACAGCAGGGAATTGCCTTTCCTGATTGGGGCACGCTGCCGGCTCGACTGTTTCTACTCATCGCCTCCGCCGCACTCTACACCGCTGGTATGGTGCTTAACGACGTCTACGACTTGGAGATTGATCGAGTGGAACGCCCGCAGCGTCCGTTGCCTGCGGGGCGAATCGATTGGCGCTGGGCGAGTAAACTTGGTTATCTGCTGTTGATCGGTGGAGTTTTGGCAGCCGGAGCGGCGATGTTTGCGGGACCACATCAAGCGGCACTCCCCTGGCGCAGCGGCGCCGTGGCGTTGCTGCTGGCGATCTGCATCGTCGCTTATGACGCGGGGCTCAAACGGACGTGGTTCGGCCCGATCAGCATGGGCAGTTGTCGGTTCTTCAATGTGCTGTTGGGTATGAGTTTCGCGACGCACGTCGATACTACTAACCTGTGGCGAATGGGGTTCGAGCCCGCGCAGCTTATGGTCGCTGCAGGAGTGGGGACGTACATCGTCGGTGTCACTTGGTTCGCGCGCACGGAAGCCGAAACGAGTAATCGCTTACCCCTGATCCTGGCGATCTTTGTCATGGCGGCGGGTTTTCTGCTGATCGCTTGTTATCCAAAGCTGGGTGGGGAATATGGACGAGTGGCGTTGCCCAGGGCAGAGATGTTTTGGCCGGCACTGCTGAGCATGCTGTTTCTGCCGATCGCCAAGCGATGTCTGGCGGCGGTGATGAATCCCACTCCGCAGCGTGTGCAAGCAGCGATCAAGAACTGTATTGCGTCGCTCATTATTCTCGACGCTTCCATTTGTCTAGCAGCTGGCTCGCGGGAATGGGCACTGGTGACGGTGGCCCTGATCATTCCCATGCTGCTGCTGGGACGCTGGGTTTACTCCACCTGATATCTCTTCTGAAAAAGCAGCGCCGTGAAACTGGGTTACAACACCAATGGTTTAGCGCATCATGATCCCGAGCAGGGCTTGGAACTGCTTGCGGAACTGGGCTACCGCAGCATTGCGCTGACACTGGATCATGGCTGGTTGAATCCTTACAGCGACGATTTTCATCGTCAACTAACTCGTATTGCCCGCTGCTTGCAGCGCTATCAATTAGCCAGTGTGATTGAGACCGGTGCTCGCTTTTTGCTCGACCCGCGCCGGAAACATGAACCGACCTTGGTTTCGCCCGCAGCGGAAGCGCGAGCGATGCGAGTCGATTTTTTATGTCGAGCGATTGATATTGCGAGTGAGCTGGGTAGTGACTGCGTCTCGTTTTGGTCGGGTGTCGTACATGATGGGGCCAGTCGAGCAACGGCGCTGGAACGTCTCGTGGAATCGATCCTGCCGGTGGTGAAGTATGCCGAGCAGCGTCAGGTGACGATTGGATTTGAGCCAGAACCTGGGATGCTCATCGACACCATGGCGGGCTTTGACGAGTTGCAAACGCAGATCACGGCCGCTCATTTTCAATTAACGCTGGATCTGGGTCATCTGCATTGTCAGGGTGAGGTACCCGTGGCGGATTTCATTCGCCGTTATGGCCACCAGATCGTGAATACTCATTGGGAAGATATGAAAGCTGGGGTTCACGAGCATCTGATGTTTGGCGAAGGCGAAATGGAGTTCTGCGCGCCACTGGCGGCACTCGCTGAGGTGAACTATCGGGGCGGACTGCATGTGGAACTGAGCCGACACAGTCACGACGCCGTGAATGCCGCTCGACGGTCCTACGATTTTCTCACGGCGGCTCTTCGCGGTCTGTGAAATGATTCCGCAATATGATCTGTAGCGATATGACTTGTCGCGATATCACTTGTAGCTGAACTCGCAAGAGTTCAGATCAGTTCAGCCAAGTTCCGCCAAGTTCAGCCGCCGATCTCGCGTTGCCTGAAGTCTTGCGACTTCATCTACGGGGGGACGCGAGCGATGGTGTGGTATGAACAACGCCGTCCCCACTGAATCCCAAAATTTTTGGTGAACCAGGACGGTCGCTCTGCCTCTTGCCCCTCGTCAGCCGGACGCTGTGTGGCCTACAATCGGCGGTCCCGCTGACGAGGACCGGGTGGTCGGTTTTCCAGCGAACGGGAGCGAACAAGGAACAGTGTGGGGCCAGGCATGTCGCGACGATTCATTCAGGAATTGACCGAGCAGGAAGCAATCGACGAAGTGTTTTTGCTTTCGGATAAGCAGCAGCGCACCAATCGCCAGGGCAGCATGTATCTGCAATTGCGACTGACCGATCGCTCCGGAACACTCACCGGTATGCTCTGGAACGCGACCGATGCGGTAGCAGATGGCTTTGAAGCCGGCGATTATGTCCGCATTCGTGGTACCACTCAAAACTACAACAACTCGCTGCAGATGATCGTGCGGCATGTGGAACGAGTGCCCAGCGAAGAGGTGACGGAAAGTGATTTCACCACGATCGATTCGGCACACATTGAGCGGCAGACGGAGCGACTGCGAAGTCATTTACAAGGATTGCGGAATCGATATCTGCGAGCGTTAGCCGAAAGTTTCTTGATGGATCAGGCACTGGTAGAGTTGCTGACGTCAGCTCCTGCCGGCATCAAGAATCATCATGCTTATCGCGGCGGACTGCTCGACCATGTTGTCAACATGCTGGATGTCGCGCAAGCCATCGCGCCATGCTATCCACAGCTCGATCTTGATCTGCTCAAGATCGGTGTCTTCTTGCATGATCTCGGCAAAGTCAAAGAGCTTTCGTTCGAGCGGGAATTCAGCTACAGCGATGAGGGGCAATTGATCGGCCACATCGTGCTTGGTGTGGAGTTATTAAACGAGAAGATGCGTGAGACGGAGCAGAATCTGGGCGAGGACGTACCCGAGGAATTAAGACTGCGAGTCAAGCACATGATTGTGAGTCATCATGGGCAGTATGAATTTGGTAGTCCGACGTTACCCATGACGCTCGAAGCCATCGCCTTGCACTTCCTGGACAATCTGGACGCACGCATGCAGAGCGCAGGACTGCTCCTGCGCGAAGATGTCAGCGGCGACAGTCGCTGGACCAGTTACCAAGCGAATGTCGGCCGCAAACTATTTAAAGGTGGCTACTAGGTTCGTGCGTTCCAGCAGAGGACCCGACGAGCACTAGCTCGGCAGAACTTCAAAAATCGCCTCGACTTCGACCGCGGCACCCGTTGGCAGGTTGGCGAAGCCGAGGGCGCTGCGAGCGTGATAGCCGTCGGTTTCTTTGCCGAAGATTTCGTGGAGCAGATCGGAGCAGCCGTTGATAACGAGATGCTGGTCAGTGAACTCCAGCGTGGAGTTAACGCAGCCCAGTACCTTGATAACTCGCAGGCCGTTCAGCGTGCCATGGCAATCCCAAACCGCTTGCAGAATCTTGATGACGCACTGCTTGGCGGCTTCATAACCTTGAGCGACGGTCATGTTGGCGCCGAGTTTGCCCTTCAGATCGCTGACGTGGCCGGAGGTGAGAAGTTGTGAGCCGCTGCGAATGCAGAGGTTCAAATATCCCTTCTCCGTCTTCTTCGTAAACGTAATGCCCGCGGCCTCTGCTCGTTGTTGTGCTGTCATGATTAGTTCTCGGTTGGGGTGACGTTGTTTTCGCCGTAGAAGGTACGGCGAGGGTCGATAAAGATCCACATGGCGGCCGCCATCAAGAACGCACAGCTATAGACGCCGAAGAGCGTCGACCAGCCGAAGTTGTCCTTGATTTGAGCTCCAATATAGGGCTGAAAGGCGTTTCCCATGTTGCCGATCGTATTGATGAGTCCTGCAGCGACTCCCGCATAGCGGCCACCAATGTCAACGATCGTGGCCCAATTCGCGCCTTGTCCGAAATCGTGAGCAACTTCGGCCAAGCACAAGAGCACGATCGCTTGCGTTGGCGTCTTCACAAATGGAATGAAGGCCATGGCCAGGGCGGCGGTTACATATCCAGACATGGGAAAGATGGCTCGAGTCCATTTGTTGTCTTTGCCGTATTTAGCGACCAGCCAGTTACAAAGCGCGCCGCCGATGAGGCAGGAGATGCCGCCGAAGAACAGGGGCAAGGCGCCTTTCCAGTTGACGTTCACGGTGGGACTGGTTGGCGGTGCGGCCTGTGTGTCGGGAGTGTTCGCTTGGTCTGTCTTGGTTTCAGGTTCTGAAGCCGTCTCGACTGAAGCTGAACTCGGTGACGTGGCTGCTGCGGGATTTGCGGCCGGATCTGCTACGGGATTTGCGGCGGCTGTACTTGCCACTTGAGCAGCTTCGATTTCTTTTAAGTACTTAGGCATCCAGCTGGCGAAGAATGACCAGCCGAAGCTACCGCAGAGGTAGAGGATACCGAGTGCGATGAGACTGCGATTCGTGAGCAGTCTGCCCCACAAATGGCTTGGCATTCCATGACCTTGTTCGGCTGGCGGAGCGCCGCGTGTAATCAGTTCCAGTTCCGCCGCATTGACGGACGCTTTCTCTGAGGGATGGTCACGAAACCAAGCGTAAAAGCAGATGCACCAGACCACTCCGACCAGTCCGGCAGCCCAGAAGCTGAGCCGCCAGGACGCTTGGTCCGCGAGAAATCCGAGCCCTGGAATCTGACGAACCGTGTCGCGGAACAGGGCCGAGCTGAAGGCGACCATCAGCAAGCCAAAAATCGGATAGGAGAACGCTCCACCCCAGCGAGCCAGCATCCAGAGCAAGCCGCCGGCGCGGGGCCGCGAGGCAATGGGGAGCCACTGCGATTGAATGCGTGCCATGTTGGGAAACGCACCCGCCTCCCCGGCACCAAACAAAAAACGACAGGTGATGAGCGACCAGTATCCGCGTGCCACGCCTGAAAGCGCCGTGAAGAACGACCAGCCCAGGACGATGCGAGTGAGTGTCACTCGCGGACCATACTTGTCGCCCATCCAGCCCGCTGGCAGCTCGAAGATCGCGTAAGAAAACCAGAAGGCGCCCATGATTAATCCCATCTGACTGCTCGTCAGATTCAGATCTTTCTCGATGTACTGCGTCGCTTCGGCGATGCAGATGCGATCGAAATAGGTGAGAAAGGCGAGGAACCCCAGGAAGGTCATGACGATATGTCGAACACCGGTGGGTCGATTGGGCATCACGGGTGTGGTTCCTTGTGGAGTGGGAGCGGGCCCGAACGGCGGGTAGGCGAGCGGTGGTCGATGGAAAACGATCAGTGGGGCGGCATTATAACGGTCAGCAAATCAAAGCGAAGTAGCGCGGCGATTCTTTTTCGAGCATGTTACAATCCGACGCCGGACGCAGCGGAAGTACGTCGCCACGCGACCGGCTCGCTCGACTTCCAAAAAATAAATAGCATCAAGAGGGTGCCGGTTCATGGGTGAGGCTGATCCACCACAAGTTCGTGAGTTTCGAGTCACGCTACCCATCGATCGACCGGGAAGCGCCGCACCGATTTCGCGCGATCCACTCCAGCCTGACTCGCCCAATGAAGAACCGCTGCAGGAGCGATCAACCGGGCCATTGCCCGACAAAACAAGCCCCGGCGGCGCGGATGATTCCTGGAGCAAGGTCGACGCCGATCCCACGGCAGTGCGCTTGCTGTCGCTCGACGCCTACCGCGGTTTCATCATGGTGGCGATGGCCTCGGCTGGCCTCGGCTTTACGCAGCTCGCCAACAACGAAAAAGTGGTCGATCAATTTGGCGATTCCATTCTGGGGAAAGTCTGGCGGTTACTGATTCAGTCGCTGGGTTATCAGTTTGAACACGTCGCCTGGGTGGGCTGTTCATTCTGGGATTTAATCCAGCCTTCGTTCATGTTCATGGTTGGCGTGGCGATGCCATTTTCTAATTCTCGCCGACAGTCGCTCGGACATGCGCCTCGGTGGCGCTGGCTGCATGTCTTGTGGCGCTCACTGGCACTCGTAATGCTCGGTATCTTCTTGTCCAGCACAGGTGCGCCCCTGACGAATTTCACCTTCGTCAATGTCCTCACACAAATCGGCTTGGGCTATTTCTTTCTTTTCTATTTAAGTGATCGTTGCCGTGCTAAGCAAAAGCTAGGAGCACTGTTGGCTCGTCAAGGATTGGTCGCGGGCGTGATCTTGATCCTCTACTGGTCCTATTTTGCCGTTTTCTCTAATACGAATTTGGAGGCGGAGATTGTCCAAACGGTGATCGTACAGCAAGCTGGTGAAAAGGAGTTTACGAGAGCGAATACGTTTCGAGGTTTTGCGAAGCGTTGGAACAAACATACGAATGCGGCTGCTCATTTTGATCGACAGTTTCTCAATCTGTTTCCTCGGAGCGGCGATGAGATTGGGGGGCGAAAGTTTTGGTTCAATGCGGGCGGCTACCAGACCACCAATTTTATTCCTTCGCTGGCCACGATGATTCTCGGGCTGATGGCCGGTACTGTGCTGTGCAACACCGATCTGGCGCCGTGGGAAAAACTGCGCTTTCTTGTATGGGGTGGTGCGATCTGCTTCACGCTGGTCCTGCCCTTTGACACCATGATATGGCCCAGCCAAGTGCCACGTCTCTTTGGAGGTTACACGATCTGTCCGACCATCAAACGGATTTGGACGCCAACCTGGACACTCTTCAGTGGTGGTTGGACGTTTTTTATTTTGTCAGCGTTTTATTGGGTGATTGATATTCGCGGATATCGCAAGTGGTCGTGGCCGCTAGCCATCGTGGGGATGAATTCCATCGCCATGTATGTGATGTCACAGCTCAGTCGGCCGTTTGTGAAGTCTGCGCTGAAAACTCATTTCACCACGATCGATACGCTGCTCGGCTGGGAACAGGGATTCGTCTATACCCTACTGGGTGACCAAGGCGCCTATGCACCATTCTTCGAGCGCTGCTTGATCCTGTTCATTTTGTGGCTCGTTTGTTATTGGATGTATCGGCGAAAGCTATTCATTCGAATTTAGGTTGGTTGATGGCAAGGTACCAAGAGGAATCTTTCATGCGTATGAGTAATGTCCGGCAGTGTATTGATCGTCCAGTGATTTTCCGTCAGCGATCGTGGTCACTGATCATCCTGGCGATCGTCGCTCTGCTGTTCACGGATCATTTAGCTGTCGCCCAAGATGCGGAAAAGTCTTTGGCGCCAGAGGCGGTGCGACTGTGGCCTCAAGGTGCCCCCGGAGCGGTCGGTAATGAAGATGCAGACCAGCCCGATATTCGCGTCTACCTGCCGGCGGCCGACAAGGCAACGGGTGCGGCAGTGGTAATCTGCCCCGGAGGTGGCTATGGAATTCTGGCTTATGATCACGAGGGCCACCAAGTAGCCCGCTGGCTCAATAGGATCGGTGTGGCCGGAGTTGTGCTGAAGTATCGCCTCGCACCGCGCTATCGTCATCCGGCACCTCTGGCGGATCTGCAGCGCGCCATTCGCACCGTGCGCGCCCAAGCGCAGACTTGGCATCTTGATCCACGGCGAGTGGGTGTGATGGGATTCTCGGCGGGAGGCCATCTGGCGTCCACTGCCGCCACGCATTTTGACGCCGGCCAAAGCGATGCCGCTGATCCCATCGATCGGTTGAGTTGCCGCCCTGATTTCGCCGTGCTTTGTTATCCCGTGATCTCGTTCACCGAGTCGTTTGGGCATATGGGTTCCAAGAAAAACTTGCTGGGCCCCGATCCCGACCCGAAGCTCGTTGAATCGTTGTCCAACGAGCGTCAGGTGACAGAACAAACACCACCTACGTTCCTGTTTCACACGGCGGATGATACGGGTGTACCTCCGGAAAACAGCTTGGCATTTTTCGCAGCGTTGCGTCGAGCGAAAGTTCCCTGCGAGCTGCATATTTATGAAGTGGGACCGCATGGAATTGGGTTGTCACCGGCCGACCCCGCGACCTTCGGCTGGAAGGATCGGCTCGCGGACTGGCTGCGAGCTCGCGGCATCTTGTCCGCAGCAACTCGAGCCGCAGTGCAGGGCAGTGTCACCGTGGGTGGCGCGCCGCTGCGCTGGGGAATGATCGCCTTTCAAACAGACGATCCGCGACAGCCGCTCGCCTGGACCATGGTCTCCAACGGTCGCTTCAGCATCCCGGCCAATCGCGGACCCGCCGTGGGACTAAATCGAGTGACACTCATCAATCTGGGGTCGGTTGAGCCGCGACCGACGATTCCCGATCATTATCCCGTGCCTGGAAAAGTCGAGTCGACGATTTCGGCGGGGACGAATGACCTGCAGCTAAGCTGGCCCAGTGCAAAGTAAAGTCTGAAAAAAATCGGCTCAGTAAATGCCGTACGCAAAGACGGAAAGCAACGAAGCAGCCAAGCAACGAAGCAACGAAGCAACGAAGGAGTCAGATTCATCTGACAAGGGATGCCATTACGTCTTCGTGTCTTCGTGCCTTTGCGTGAGCCAGCCTTTACGTGAGCCTGCCTTTACGTGAGCCTCTCAATCAATTCCGTCAAATCCCAGGAAACCCCGCTGAACCTAAAAAGTCCATCCGAGTTTGCTGTAGTAACAACGCCCCAAGCTGGACATGTTGTCCAGCATCGTCGCGATCTTCGCTTGTGACGGCTGGTTAGCGACACCTCCCGAGTGGCGACTCACCGGGAGGCGAAGCGACGA
>JBJSXJ010000010.1:0-13603 GCA_046086325.1 Planctomycetota bacterium
GACTGGAAGTCCGTCTTACGCGGCAGTCCATCGCCTAAAGTCGCAGACGGACTGGAAGTCCGTCTTACGTGGCAGTCCGTCGCCTAAAGTCGCAGACGGACACTCGTGCGATGGACTTCCAGTCCGTCGCCTCGAATCGCAGACGGACTGGAAGTCCGTCTTACGTGGTGGTCCGTCGCCTCGAGACGCAGACGGACACTCGTGCGATGGACTTCCAGTCCGTCGCCTAAAGACGCAGACGGACTGGAAGTCCGTCTTACGTGGAAGTCCGTCTTACGAGGAAGTCCGTCCTACGTGGAAGTCCGTCTTACGAGGAAGTCCGTCTTACGTGGAAGTCCGTCTTACGCGCCGGGGAGAAGCAGACGGCTGGCCGAGCTGGCGTGCGGCGAGCCGCTGGTGGGACCGCGACGCCGAGCTTTGATGCGGATGTACGGCGAGATGTAGCGACAGCGATGCCCAAAACTACTCGGGGGCGCCTGCGGCTCAGCATGCTGTGGCTCGATCACATCTTCAATCACAAAGCCAACTCGACACATCACCCCCAACAGCTCTTCCCAGCGATGCAGATACTCCAGAGTACCTTGTTCTCGTAAGCGACTCGCTTCCACTGCTGGCAGCGGTCCCGTGCGCTCATACGGCTCGCGGATTTCATAATGTCCAGTGGCACCTGCTGCCAGCGAACTTTGCAGGCTGGTGGGCTGTTTATGCTGACTGATATAAAGGCCACCGGGGCGTGTCACCCGCGCCACCTCTCGATAAACAGGCTCGATGTGCGGCACGTAACAGGTGCTGACCGGATGAATAACCAGGTCAAATTCCTGATTTTTGAGCATTGGCAAGTGATCCATGGAAGCTTCAATGGTCCGCACCGAAAGGCCACGTTCTTGAGCCACTTGGCGATCTAGTTCGAGCATCGCGGGGCTCAGATCGACCACGGTCACCACGCCGCCAGCAGCCGCGTACAACGCGCTCTGTCGTCCACCACCCGCGGCCAGGCAGAGCACTTGTTGGCCGCGAATGTTACCGCCGAGCCAACCGCAGCCATCGACTACCGCTAGCGGATTGGTGAACTCCGAGTCGTTCGCGGGACGCGCCAGAGCTTGCCGAGCGCGGACCATGTCATCCCAAGCTCGACGATTGTGCGCGAGTGCTGCCGCGTGGCTTTCGTCCCAGGGGATCGAGCTGTCGGGATTCTTCATAATTCAGTCGCCGAATCATAACACAACGCTAACCATTCATTCGCACATTCGTCGGTATCTCTTCATGGAATCTTATTCCAATGCCGCCATTAAAAGAACCGCTAGACGATCTTCAAGATGTAGGGAACTCATGATGCAGGGAATGGTACAAAACGTGTTTCCAAATGGAATGAAGCCATCAGCGATTCCGCAGGCCTGCCCTAAGACTCATCAGCCTTGCGTCGTGCGACGACGCGGCTTCACCCTTGTGGAACTCCTCGTCGTCATCTTTATCATCGGCATTTTAGTCGCCATGCTCATGCCGGCCGTACAAGCCGCTCGCGAGTCTAGTCGACAGAGTGCTTGTGCGAACAACTTGCGGCAACTGGGTGTGGGAATTGCCGAACATGGCCAGCGGCGAAATGGTTTGATGTCGACCGGGGCTTGGGATTGGCGACGCGATGGTGCCGTGACCGAAGTTGGCTGGGTGGCTGATCTTGTCGCCGCGAATATTCCTGTGGGTAAACTCACCTGTGTCTCGAATTCGGCCAAGCTTAGTGAAGTCTATGGCCAACTGTGGGAAACGACGGGTGGCAGCGATCCATGCATCAACATGCTCGGTTCACCTTCCGCCACGAATCCCGATGGTACGGTCACCGTGAACCCGTGTCGCAGCATCCTGACGAGTAACATTCCACCCGCCTCGGATGCGCGCCGCACGCTGATTGAAACGCAGGTCTACAAAGGTCACTACAACACGAACTATATCGCCTCGTGGTTGTTTGTTCGCAGCGGTGCCGTGCTCGACATGAGCGGCATGCCCTCGGTCCGCCAACCCACCTGCGATCAAACGCTTCGCGGGCGTAACGTCACGCTCGGCCCGCTCAGCGAGTCCCGCTTGGACAAAGCGGGTGTCAGCACCAGTTTCGTGCCGCTCTTGGCCGATGCCACGGGAGTGGGCACTGCCGGGTTTCCGGTGGGGAACGAGCCACCAGGGACGCCGCTGGCGATGTCGTTCACGGCCGGACCGGTTTTGATCAGCAACATGCAATATCCGGCGTTTCCAGCCGGTACTCCTCGCGAAGGTGTGAATGGCTGGTGGGCCACTTGGAATCGCGGAGTGTTGCAAGACTACCGTGGATTCGCGCCGGTGCATCGCGGCGTCTGCAATGTGCTCTTCGGCGACGGCAGTGTTCGTGGGGTCTTAGATGCCAACCGTGATGGACAGCTCAACAATGGCTTTCCCGCTGGTGTCGGTGGTTTCAAGGATGACAAGGTCGAAATTCCGCTCGCCGAATTCCACAGTATGTACTCCATCGAAGTTCCGGTGCCACAGTAATGAATTTCTCAGTGTCCAACGGCGAAGCTGCTCGACCTACTACCACCACGATTGCCTGTGTCTGTGGTCAGGTGAATCCGCCTGAGCGTCGTTTTTGTGGACAATGTGGAGTGGGCCTGTGGGAAGCCTGCCCACGCTGTAGCGCTGCGCAGCCGCGTCATGAACGCTTCTGTGGTCAATGCGGTACCGACATTCGCAAGCTGCGTGACGAACAGCAAGCGTGGGCCAATCAGCAGTTGTCGCAAGCTCATCAATACATTGCTGAATGCCGTTTTTTCGAAGCGGCGCGAGTCGTACGCGAGGTACTGGAAAAACTGGACGGATCCTCCTCGCCACTGATTGAGACCTGTCGCAAGTTGCTTCCCTCCATTACTGAAACACGCGAGCGAATGCAGGCGGCTACCACTGCTGCACTCGAACAAGCTCGGCAGCTCAATACCAATCACGATTACAAGCAAGCGGTGAAGGTGCTGGAGACGATTCCCGAGTTGCTACGTGATGAGACGATCATTAATTTGCTGGACGAAGTGCGCAGTCGAGCTGACGAAGTGAGTCAGCTCAAAGTAAAAATCCGCGACCTTGTTGCTGCACGCGATTACGGCGCTGCGATTGGTCGAGTGGAGCGACTGCTGAAGCTCAAGCCAGATCATGAAGAGGCGAAGACCCTCGGCAGCCAATTAGCGGGTAAGTTGGAGCAAATCGCGCGACAACGGCAGGCGGCGCGTGATCTTGCTCATGCTGCTCAGATCCTGCGGCAAATTCCACTTTCAATCCGTACCGCTGACCAAGCGGCCCTCCTGACGCAGCTCAACGAATCTCTCTGGTTACTCGGTCAAGTCATGTTGGGGCCTGTCGCCTCGGAGCCACTGGTGCGGTTAGCAGATCGTCTGACGAGGCTCATCGGTGACGACGAAAAGCTGCGGCAAATTCGTGAGGAACTGAAGCGACGGATAACGAGTGATCGGCAGAAGGAGGGCTCCGGGAAGACACCGTGGCGTGCCAAAACACCCCCGAACCTAGCGGAACTCAAGTGTGTCGCACCGGCGATGCTGGAACCGGGCGAACGAATCAAAATCGAAGACGAATCGCTGCGGTCGCTTTACCACAGTCAATTCCATCGGCTCGGCGTGGCGACGGGACTAGCTCTGCAGCTACTCGAACTGGCCGACATCGATGTCAACTTGGTGCCGCAGCAAAAGGTGAGTCTGCTCGGACGACTAGGCATGGCTGGCAAAAAAACTTCCCCGACTACCGCCTGGGGAATTGATCTAACCGCTCATAGCTTGAAGGCCGTTCGAGTGCGTCGAGTGAGCGATCAGCAGGTGGTGATCGAGCGAATCGTGGTAGTCGATCAGAGCGAAGCTGCACTCGCCATTCTGAATGAAGGGCAGTTGCTGGACCACCTATCTACGACCCTCAAAAACTTTGCCGCTCAGCATCTAACCGATGACACTCGTGTCGCCGTGAATCTGCCGGGACTCGCCACGCTCGGCCGTTGGTTTACGCTTCCGCCCACCTCCGGTAAACGCGATGATGAAGTCTTGACTTATGAACTCAAGGCACGGATTGCACTGCCGCTGGAGGATTTGGAGTGGGATCATCACGAGTTTGGTTTGGCGGCGGACGGTACCGCGCCGTTGACTCGTGCAGCCGGAGAAACAGCAGCTCCTGCTAGTCGCCAAGCGCCAGGACGACCGGAGTCGACGGTGCGTATGCGGCGTGTATTTGCCATCGCCGCCAAAAAGTTCGTGGTGAATAATCGACTCAATCTCTTCACATCACTCAACATCAAGGTTTCCGTGCTGCAAAGCGAAGCGGTGGCCTGGCATAACCTCGTGCGATTTTGTCGGCCTGCGCAGGCCAACACCTATGCCGTGCTGGATCTAGGCAGCGAATCGACGCATTTAATTTTCAGTGAGCCGCAGGGATTTTGGTTCCGTGCATTTAGTCCCGGGGGCGAAGAGGTGACGAAGGGACTGATGCGTGAATTTCAAGTGACGATCGCTCAAGCTGAAAAAATGAAGGCAGATCCTGTGACCGCACCTGCCGTCGTGCCTTGGGGTGAGGTGGTGGCGAAGGTTAAAGCCAACTGGGTGCGAGAAGTGCGGCTTTCATTGAGTCAGTATCCCCGCGAATTTCTTACCAGCGCTCCGGCAGAGGTAATCTGTGTGGGTGGCGGAGCGCCACTGGTCACCCACTGGGCACCGATTGCGGGTACCGACGAACGCTAGCTCGCGGCTAGGTGGTGTGACCCAGCCCGCTGGTTTCCAGACTGTCGCTCACCTCTTACAATCCCCGCTGAGTTACCGGCACTCCGGGTGCTGGTACAGGGGCACGATGAAAGGGATGTAAATTTCGTGCCTCGGACCGTAGTTACTTCGCGCTGACCGTGTTGTAAGGAGTTAAACCGCGTGGAGCCGCAGTTGGAAATCTGTATCGAGCAGATTGAGTCGGCGCAGGCGGCACTTCAGGGTGGTGCTCAGCGTATTGAAGTCTGTGGAGCGCTCAGTGTCAGTGGTATCACACCCAGCCTGGGGCTCGTCGAACAATGTCTGGAACTCGGCTCCGTCCAAGTCATGATGATGATTCGACCTCATGGAGGCGGATTTTGTTATGCCGAGCGCGAGCAGCAGACGATGCTCCGCGACATTCAGCACGCGCGGCAGTTGCAGGTGCACGGAGTGGTGTTCGGCGCACTACAGCCCGATGGATCCGTTGATCGTGAATTCTGCAAACGGCTCATCGCAGCCGCGCGACCACTATCCGTCACCTTTCATCGCGCTTTCGATCTCGCGCGCGATCCTCTCCAAGCAGTCGACGATCTACTGGAACTCGGGGTCGACCGGTTACTCACATCTGGGCAAGCAGCTACGGCCTTGGCTGGTGCGAATTGTTTACAAGAGCTGGTGCGAAGAGCGGGGCGGGAACTGCAGGTCGTGGCCGGTGGCGGTGTTCGCACTGGAGAAATTGCCGACTTAGTCGCTGCCACGGGAGTCCATGAGATTCATGGCAGCGCCAGCGCAGCGTCCGTCCCCTCAGACCCACTCGGCATCCTGCATCCTGTACGCACCAGTCAGGTTGACGTGGTGCGCGCCATGGCGATTGAACTACGACAAGCCGTCGACCACTATCGACGTTCGCCAAAGCAGTAGAGGTGGCCGGCCGTGCGCAAGAAGACACGGCCGTTTACGAGTGCTGGAGTGGCATAAATTTCTTCTTCGAAGTCTGCCGTGTGAAGCGGCTTCCAGGCCGACTCGGCGGTGATTACCGAAAGCTGGCCCGCTTGATTGCAGCAATAGATTTTGCCGTCGCCCGCCACGGGTGACGAATAGTATTCGCCGGTGTTCGGCAATCGACCAGTCTTCAGCATCTTGCCTGTTTCGGCATCGAGCAGTGAGGCAATTCCGCCATCTTTGACCGTGAACAGAAAGCCGCGATGGAAGACGGGAGAAGCACAAAACGGTACGAATCGATTGCTGGTCCAGGCGATGTGTGTACCGGTCGAATCACCGGCGGCACCAGGATCGATCGCCATCACCAAATTACGTCCTTGCTCGAACAGGCTGCGAAAGAACTCATATTCTTTCTCATCAATCTGGTTGTCATTGTCTCGATCAATTTGCGAATAACGTTGCTTGATGTCACCGGTTGGTAATTCTGCCTCGCTGAGCAGCCGATCTTTATTGGCGTCGTGTGCCATGATCACTTCATTAAAGGGGGGTAAACGAATGGGCGAGTCGGAATCGCCACCCGCAGCCCAGCCGGCGACGAAAAGTCGATTCTTATCACCGACGACAGGGGTCATGCAGACCGTGCGCGATATGCCGCGAATCGTGAATCGTTCTTGTCCCGTGGCCAAGTCATAACCGACGACTCGTAGTGTAGCTGCGATCACTAAATGCTTGCGGCCGGAAAACTCCCATACCACTGGAGTGCAAAAATTGCGGAGGAATTCACTGCGATCCGTGCGCCAGCGAGTTTCACCGGTGCGTTTATCGAGTGCCAGTAGAAACGAGTCGGTGTCGTGATCCTGACACAGAATCACCAGATCGTCGACGATGATCGGCGAACTAGCAGCGCCGAAGTCGTTGTTGAAAGGCCCCATTTTCTGTTGCCATAACAGCTTGCCGTCTCGATCGTAAGCAAACAGTCCCGCCGATCCAAAGAAACTCACGACCATCTGCCCATCGCTCGCAGGGCTGGATTGCGCATGGCTGCCGATGCGATGAATCTGTTCAAGTTTGGCATGCGGTGCAACAGTCTCCCAGACAATCTTTCCGGTGACTCGATCGAGCGCGATCGTGACCAGTCGTTCATCGCGCACGGCTGTCAGGTAGATGCGATCGTCGGTGATGACCGGTGAGGAATGTCCGGGCGGCAGCGGCGTCTTCCAGATGACATTAGTTTGTGGGCCGATGTTAGTCGGTAGAGATTCGGAACCGACCGCTTGGCCCGAACTGTTCGCTCCACGAAACTGATTCCACGCCTCGGCGGCTGGTAGATGGCCGACTGCGAGCGATGTGAAGCTCAGCATCAAAGTGATCACGAGCAAGCGGCCGGGAATATGGTTGGCTTGTGGCGACATAGTTCGAGGCTTGTAGGAAAGGATGGCGGAAGAAGGTTAGACGTTCGAAGCTGCAAGTGACCGGGAACTGTTTTATACTATCACCACAGGCGGATGATACACCGGAACGTTTTTGGCAGACGTTCGTAGTCGGTAAAAGGCGGCGGGTGATGACATTGCAGGGCGATCGTAAAGCGAGCAGTAAGCAGTCTGCATGGAATCTGCAGCTGGCGGGCGGTGGCGCATCGCTACTGGCTCACGTGTCTAGTTTTCTTCTCCTGGTGCTCGTCGACTGGCTCGGCATGCTGTTCTTTCCGATGCCGACGTCCGAGCCCACGACACAGATCAACCTGGAAGCTCGCAGTGCCAGCGAGCCACCGCGCGACTGGCAGGGAACGATCGAAATAACGCCGCCGGACGAAGAGGCACTCGACGATCCTGCGGCGGTTGCTGATTCAGTACTACAGCGGCGCGTGACGGCGGCGGTCGAGAGCGCGCAGGCGTTACCCGCCGAGCAGCAGCGGGAGCAGCTGGAGGAGCTTGCCCAGCGACTCGGGCAGGTATCGAGTGAGCGATCGGTGGAAGAAGTTACGGGACGATTGCGTCAAGCGCTAGGCGTAAAGCCGCGCGCCACGGAGCCATCGGCGGAGCCGGTAGCGGGCGAATTCGATGTCTCAACCGCACAACTGCATGCGGTGGAGCGGCTGGAGGTGGAGGGCGAGGAGCTCTCGTACAAACTGGTGCTGGTCGATGCCGCTGGTCGGCGACAGGAACAGCAGTTGGGCCCCGAAGGCGAATCGCTCTACAAAACCTGGCAACTCATCCAAAAAAATCCGCTCTTAGGACGAATCTATCGCGGTATCGTCATGCAGCTCTTGGATCAAGCTCTGGGCCGCTAATCGCGTAATGTTGAGCGACATGTCGGTCGACATCGTCGGGCAACACGTCGGTCGACTCTCCGAGTCGACTTGCGCGTGAGAAAAAATCTTGCCTCGGCGCATGCCGCTTACCGACTTGGAAAGTCGGGCGACATCGTCGGTCGACTCTCCGAGTCGACTTGCGCATGAGAAAAAATCTTGCCGCGGTGCATGCCGCTTACCGACTTGGAAAGTCGGGCGACACATCGGGCGGCGGACTTTTAATTTCTTAGTGGGCTAGCCAGCATCTGTTCCACCTCCCGAAACGGCACTTCGCTACAGACACCAAACAGAGGCTGGCGAGTGAGTTTGTTTTTGGTCAGGGCGGGGGAACTGAGTCCGCAGAGAAATCGAGTCAGTACGCGCGGTTCACGCAGAATCTCGAACTGCTCCTGCAGGGCTCTCGCCTGGTGCCAAACCGACGGTTCTACGGGCTGAACTTGCCGAGGCGGTAACGTCACTCGCTGGCCCTCCCCCAGACACCAGTTGCAATGACCACATCTTCCCTGCGGTTCCTCACCGAAATGCTGTCCGAGTCGTGCGACTTGGCAGCCGTCGTGCTCGATCAACTCCACGACTTGATGCAGGCGAGTGATCTCACTTTGCTCGCGCTGCGTCACCTTTTCAAACAGCGTGGCAGCCAATTGGCTCAGGTCAGCCGGCGACCGCAATCGTTCATAGCGGTTTCGCACACCCATCGTTTGCAGCTCAATCCAGCCCTGTTCGGCCAGATAATCGAGTGCTCGGATGATGCGATCGCGAGTGGAGCCGATAGCGGCGGCGGCGGCGGGCACATCCACCGTCATCCACGTGATCGCTTTCCGAAACTGGCCAAACAGCTTCCGCAGAAAATCACGTCGTTCACCCTCAAAGCGCGCCAGAATCGACGCCGAACTGCTCAGCGCCCGCACCTTATAGCTGGAGTAAAACGGAGTGCCACCGGCCAAGTAGCCTTCCAGTTCCAGATAGGTGAGCAGGGTGCGCACCACAAGCTGCCGAATGTCATGTCGACTTGATAACTCCGAGAAGCTCACGTCGAGCGATACGGGGAGCGAAAAAATCTCTGCCACGAATTGCTCCACCGCTTGCCGCGTCGGCGTGTCGCCGTAGGCGAAGTTTTCGAGCACTTGCAGGTCGGTTAAATCGATCAGCATTTCGCACGTCGATGCCAGGCCGTCGCGACCGGCGCGGCCTATCTCCTGCGCATAATTCTCTAAGCTCTTCGGCAAATTGTAGTGATAGACATAGCGGATATTCGCTTTATCAATGCCCATGCCAAAGGCGATCGTGGCGACGACGATCGGATTGCCGGTCGAGAAAAACCAATCCTGCACCGTCCCTCGCTCTTCATCCTCCATGCCGGCGTGGTAAGCACGCGCGTCGAAGCCGAGTTGGGTGAGGCGAGCGGCGACGCTTTCGGCGGTTTTTTGCAGGGAGACATAGATGATCGTGGGACCGGCCGTACGGTCGCGCAGACGCTGCTCCAGCAGGCCGTCGCGGGCTGCCGCCTCCGCCGGCGTGGTGAGCAGCGTCAGGTTCGGTCGGTAGAAGCCGGTGCGGATCGCCCCCGAGTGGTCAATGTGAAAGGCACGGCAGATATCGTCGAGCACTTGCGGAGTGGCGGTGGCGGTGAGCGCCAAGACTCGTTCTGCCTGACACTGCCGCGAAAACTCCACCAACTTCAAATAGTCCGGACGAAAGTTATGCCCCCACTCCGAAATGCAATGCGCTTCGTCGACGGCAAACAGCGACACGCGAATCTGTCGCAGCAGCTCGCGAAATCGCTCGTTCTGAAAACGCTCCGGTGCCACATATAGCAGTCGCAAGTCACCCGCTCGGACACGCTGCATCACCTCACGATGCTCTTCCAGTGTTAGGGTGGAATCAAGTCGTCGAGCGGCGATGCCGCGGGCCGTCAGCGCATCGATCTGATCCTTCATGAGGGCGATGAGTGGCGAGACGACAAGCGTGACACCGGGCAACAAGAGTGCCGGGAGCTGATAACAAAGTGACTTGCCGCTGCCGGTCGGAAAGACAGCTGCCGCTGATCCGCCCGCCAGCAAACGCTCCATCACCGCTTGCTGGCCGGGACGAAAAGAATTGAAACCAAAATAGTGCTGCAGCGCAGTGGCCAGCGTGGCCGGGGAATGGGCGTCCATGGAAATATTTACCTCTTGGTTAACGCCCCACGCGTATAGCGAGAACTATATCGCGATCAGGGCCGCCCGACAACTACTGCAGTCGCTTGTCCTTGAGGTGTGTAATTCAGATTGAGGAAACAGTCGCCTGCCGGAACGCTCGCGGATTGACAGACGTCTACCGGACAATCAAGATCCGGATCGTCGTAGTTGAGCTGCGGAAAGAGATGCCCGTGTTCGAGTGCGGTAAGGCTGGCGATGAGTTCGACCAAACCGCCGCCAGCACCGAGGTTACCGAAGTTGCTCTTCGCTGCCACGACGGGCACCGGTCGCGCCCCAAACACCGCTCGGATCGCCTGCGCCTCGGCAAAATCACCCTCCACGGTCGAGAGTCCATGAGCGTGCACGTGTCCGATTTGAGCGGTTGTGCGCTGGGCCGAGGTGAGTGCTTTTTGAATGGCAATGGTGATGGCGGCTTGCAAGTTGGGGCCCTGCGCACCGTGGTGCACCACGGCGGAGCCATGACCGAGGATCTCACCTAGCAGTCGCACGCCACGAGCCAGCGCGGCGGAACGTTCTTCTAGCACCAGCACGGCGGCTCCCTCCCCCAGCACTTGACCGCGGCGCTGTCGATCAAAGGGACGCGACAGCTTGGTGGGATCAGCGGCAGCGTCGCGCGCGACCTCTTCCTGCATCACCACATGCAACGAACGAATCGAATGCACTCGAGTGCCCGTGGCGCCCGCCAGAATAACGTCGGCGCTGTCGCGCTGAATCGTGCTAAAGGCTTCCCCCAGTGTCAGATTCGCGGAGGCCTCGCGGAGCGTAATGGAATTGCTCGGCCCGCGCAAGTCGTTGTAGATGGCCACATGGCTAGCCGGCATATTCGGCAGATACTTCAGCAGCCAAAGCGGGTCGATCTGCGGAATGCCATGTTCCGCCCAGCGCGAGAACTGAAAGACTCCCGCTTCATCGGTGCAGGCTTTGACGGCGTCGACGTAATCATCGGGCAGAGTGATGATGTAGTCAGAACCAAACGTGACACCCGTCCGCTCGGGCTGACGAACGGCGGCGTCGAGCTGGGCGCTTACCAGTGCATGCTGCGCCGCAGCCACCCCCATCTGAATCTCGCGGCACATCACCTTGAGACCCTTCTTGATGGTGCGCTGCAGCGTTTTTTCCAGCGGTCCAAAATCGTCAATCACGCCGGTAAAGTGAGTTGCTTCGGCAGCGACTTGAGTGGGCAGGCTGGTTGCACTGAACTGCGTGATCGGAGCCACCGCGCTGCGGCCCGCCACGAGAGACTCCCATAAGGCAGCCGACGAACTCCCCAGCGGACTCACCAAACCTAGACCCGTGATAACAACGCGACGATGAGTAGTGGACACCAGACCCCTTTCACAAGCAGATACGGAACCAGCAGCGACCTTCCGACGATCACCAGCCGGCTATGGTCTCAGAATTCTAAACAGACAAGTCGCCGGGGTCGAGTCTGCCGGTCGCATCTAGTAGCGGCCACGGTAGCTGGCTGGAGCACTGCCGCTGGAGCTGGCGTTGGGATTGAGTCCCGTACGGAGGTCGTCCTGCGCAGTGGCGACCGCGCGTGTCTGGCAATCAAGCATCAAGAGTGCGTCCGCTCGACCCGTGCCAGACTGAGCCAGATTGTTGACGAAGGCGAGCGGGCCGGCAGCTTCCGGAGCCGGTGACGCAATCACTCCACAGCTAATCACCAGCACTTGATCGGCCGGCCAGCGAAATCGTTCATTCAGCCGCCAGCTCACCACCTGCGGAACCTGAATCTGCACCCGCTGAAACTGTCCATTAAGACTGGGCAGGTCCAGCGGTACCGAATTCATTTTTTCGACTTGGTCAATCTGACACTTAATCACCGCATCCACCGTGCGCCCATCAAGGGAGAAGAGCGGATTTAGTTCCAGGGAATAGCCTTCGTCAATTTGACCCAGGATCGAGTCGACTCCCGTCCCCAGCGGCTCTCGGGCACGCAGCGACTTGACGTACGGCTTGGCCCGCTGCCGAGCCATCGTGTGCGACTGGCCGTTCGCGATGAGTACGTTGGGAGAATTATGTTCCCGATAATCGGCTCGACGTGAGATCTCAGCCAGCAGCAGCGCGGCATTTTCGCGCGAGACGAGCCAGGCATCGACGCCGGGAGTTTTTACTTCGACCGGCCGCATCCAACCACTGGCTCGCGTGCGCCAGTTCGGGCTGCCCACCGTCGCCATGCGGACGCTGATGACAAACGAATCGGCTCCGGAATGTACAAAGCGATCCACGATGCTGGCCACCAGCCGCTGCATTTCGGGAGTGTGATAGACGCGGAGCGTGGAGGCGTTGGCGTTGAGGATCCCGAGGGGTTCCGAGAACCAGACTTCGGTGCCGGTTTCCCGGAGTACCCAGTCCACAATCGCTCGTTCAGGTTTTTCGATCCCTTTGGCTCGCAGCGTAAAGGGGCTGATGTCGTATTCACGCCAAATCTGGCCTTGTGAGTTGGGCAGTACGCCCGATCCCTTGCTCACCCGCGCCACGCTCGGCGCCGCCGCAGCGGCAGCCACGGGCACCGTCGGCGCTGCGGCTGCTGGATTGGAAGCTACTGGATTCGACGTGCCAGTGGCGCTCGGTGCGGTGCCAGCGGCGCTCGGTGCTGTACTTGCGGCTGCTGGCCCAGAAGTTTGAGCGGACAGCCGTAGCGGCTGGGCAATCAGCAGCAGCGCCAGCAGAGCACCTGCCAGCAGACGACATACTCGGAGGGGCCGAACCAGAGGGCAGACGGACATGGCGTTGAGCCTCCTTGCTCACACCGAAACGAACAAAAAACGCAGCCGATCTCTGCCACTCGGGTTCCACCTTGGAACCAGGGCGGGAGCGACCGGCTGCGAAGTGTAGGAAGTTCGCGCCGAATCGGCAAGAGAAATCGAACGTTAGTCCCACCACCAGCCGTCGGCGGGCACATTCTTGGGAGCGGCACCGGCACGGTTCGCTTGCAGCTTGCCATAGCTGTCCGTCTTAATCTTGTCGCCCTTGACGAGTCCACGAGCGTCGGCCGATACGCCACCGCTCACCCCGACCACCACATGTTTGCCATTAATCACCTTGTGATTGACGATCGAATCGACCAGCTTGGGAGCGTGTCCGAGTTCGATGGGGCACTGTTCGGGATTGCCCAAATAGCTCATGTGCCAGCCCACTTGGCCGGCCAAATCTTGAGAGCGAATGAGCGAGGCGACCAGAGCGAGATCGAAGACGTTGCGCAGCTCACCATAGACAGGATACTTGGCAGCCAGCGCGGGGAAGTGCTTGGTAAAGCTGGCCGCAAATTGTCGATTCAGCTCCTCGGCCTGCCCCGTATGCACTCGCTCGCCCCGCTGCGTCAGCAGTTCGTTTTCGCTCAGCACTTTCACGCCCTGGCCTTGCAGCTCGAAGGCGTCGCGCGATTCGCTCGCTTGCAA
>JBJSXJ010000011.1:0-12458 GCA_046086325.1 Planctomycetota bacterium
GCCGGTCAGGCAACGGCGACGGACAATCCAGCCGCCGCCGGATCAAACACCGCCGAGTTGCCCGCGAGCTCGGGCCGCGGCGCGGCGGTATCAGCCAAGAACACCGCAGCCAGCTCTAGCAAATCAACCATGGGCGATTTACTCCGCGAGGCACTCGCCGTCGAATTTGCGCGACGCGGTTCCACGGCAGGTCCTAAATTAGTGGAACAGCCCGTGGAGGCACCCGTCCCGGTGGCCTATCGAGCGGAGAAGGCTTTTCCCACCCCGAAGCTCGATCAATTCTTCCTCTTCCGCAGCGTCAATCCCGTCTATGCCATGTTTCTGGTGGAACAGTTTGCGGTGGCGGATCCAGCCGAGCGTTTGCAGCTCCTGGAAAGTGTGCTGGAACTGCCGAAATCATTGCTGCGCCACGTCCGAGTCCCCTCGCCGGATCGCATGCCACCTGGCACCCTCGCAGCCACTCGCATCGACCCGCAAATCGTACAGCGCGGATTACTGTCCGCCGATGACCTCTACCCACCGTTTGAACCCGATCTGCCTCCCGAGGAACGCCGTTATCCACCGCCCCTGGCGGAAAAAGTTCGCATCCTATTCGACTCTGAGTACCCGCACGTCCATGGCGTCGTAGTGCAGCCCGTCTGGGCCGCCGGCGCACTCCTCGAATATGGCTGTAACTTTCAGCAGTACATCAGCACGCACGACCTGTCCCGCCAAGAAGGACTCATCTTTCGTCACCTCTTGCGACTCGTCCTGCTCATCCATGAATTCGCGGAAGTCACTCCGCCTAATCTTGACCCCATTCAGTGGCGGACCGACCTGCGTGCACTCGCTGAACAATTCGCCGCCTGTTGCCGCGACGTTGATCCGACCAGCACCGACGCCGTCCTGGCTCACTCCACCGATGCCGATCCGCTCCTCGCGGAATTACCGCAGCACTCGGCAAGCCACACCAACCAGTGGCAAGAAGTCAAACCCGTCGTCCCGACAAACTTCGGCGCGGGACTCGGGTAACGACACCGGGTTGCGCACGGAGCACACCGGTTTGTTTCGCACGGGGGACGCTGGGGTGCGCACGGAGCACACCGGGATTGTTTCGCACGGAGACGCGGAGACACGGAGGGCGGAATGGAGGATGTTTTTTGGGGGTGGCGGATGGGGAATTAAGCTGAGATTGAGCTTTTTATAGAAGACTGATTGGAAAGATAGGGCTGCTCATTACAAATCATTTCAATCGCCCATCTCAAGCCACCTGAAATGATTTTGATCAACTTCTAATCCATCTCCTCCAACAAAATCCTCTCCACCTTCCCATCCCCAGAAAAACCTCCGTGCGCACAGAGCACACGGGCTTTTTTCGCACGGAGACGCGGAGACACGGAGGGCGGAATGGAGGATGGTTTTTGGGGGTGGCGGATGGGGGGTTAGACTGGGATTGAGAAGGGGGTTTATAGAGGTTTGACTGGGAATATAGAAATCAAAATAGACCATTCTTTTTTTCTTGGTCCGTTTTATGGTTGCTGCTGATTGCAAATCATTTCAATCTTTCATCCCAAGCTACTAGAAATGATTTTGATCAATTTCTAACCCATACACTTCAACAAAATCCTCTCCACCTGCCCACCCCAGAAAAACCTCCGTGCCTCCGAGTCTCCGTGCGAAACAAAACCCGTGCCCCCCGTGCGCAATCTTCCCCCCGTGCGCGACGCTTACTTGAGGGCGAACACTTGGTCCATGGCCTGAGCCACTCCGCGCAGGTAATCGGCGTTGCCGCCACCCACTTCGGCTGCGACCCAGCCGTAGTAGTTGATTTCGTTCAGTGCCTTGCGGACGTCGAGCCAATCGATGTCGCCCTGATCGATCGGGGTGAACTTATTCTCTTTGCGTGAGAAGCCTTTGACGTCCAGTTTGACGACGCGTTTGCCGAGTTGTCGGATCCAATCGCCCATGCTGCCGTATTTCCAGTGGTTGCCGATATCAAACTGCATGCCAACCCAGGGTGAATTCAAATCGTCCACGTACTTCACAAACTTGTCGGCCTTCTGATCCGCTCCACCACCGTGATCGTAGAGAAACTGATTCCAGACGTTTTCGATGGCAATCACAACGCCCAGTTCGGAAGCCAGCGGAATCGCTTTCGAGATGTTTTCAATCGAACGAGCCCAGATTTCTTTCTCGGGGCCATCTTCGCCTTTGCCGACGACCAGCAGCACGGTGTGGCCACCCACGGCATGCGTCGCGCGAATGGCCGTTTTGAGATCTTCCAGGGCCTTGGCGCGAGTGGCGGCGTCGGGACTGGTGTGACGCACGCCCCAGTGCGTGGAGCAAACGGTGCCATCGACCGGCAAGCCGCTTTCGGCAATCGCCTTCTTGGTCTCTTCCACATTCATGCCCGGCGAATCCATTTCCACGCCGTCAAAGCCTACCGATTTCAGGGCTTTGAATTTTTCGGTGAGTGTCCCGGGGATGTTCACCATGCCAATTTTGAGCGTCTTGTACAGGCGTCCGGCCAGCGGGGAATCGGCCGCCTGGGCCGTAGTGCTGCGGGCCAGTAGAGGAGTGGTTGCCATGAGTGCTGCGGAGGTTTGAATAAAGATACGACGAGACAAGGAAGCATTACGATGCATGATTTACTCCTGCAATTTAAGTCGGTGGGAAAAGAACGATGCTCACCGGTTCATTACCAGCGAAATCGTATCATACGGCGGGCAGTTGGTGAATCATCTCCGCCAGCAACTCCATCGGCAGCCCCACGACGTTCGACTCACTGCCCGCCAGCAAGGAAAGCCAGTCATGACCGTCCTGATAGCCGAACGCGCCGGACTTGCCCTCCCACGCTCGAGACTCCAGGTAATCTTCAAGCAGAGTGTCGTTGACTGGTTCCATGAACAATTCGCTCACGGCTACTTTCACATGCGGTACTTCACCCGGTCGCGGCCACAGACAGAGCCCGCTGTAGACTCGATGCTCGCGCCCACGCAGTAGTCGTAACATCGCTCGAGCGTGACGGCGATCGCGCGGCTTGCCCAGGATGTGACCGGCACATTCGGCTACCGTGTCGCAGCCGATCACCAGCCCCGCGGGGACTCGCCGAGCCACATCGGCCGCTTTTTGATAGGCGAGCCGCGCCACCATTTCCGGCGGCGTCTCGCGACTGCAGATGCCACACTCCGCCGATTCATGCGGCTCAATCACCGTGAACTCATACCCATGCTCGGTCATCAACTGACGGCGTCGCGGTGAAGAGCTGGCCAGGATGAGTGGACGGTTGGTGCTCATGCAATTCCTCGATCAATCGTTACGGGTGACAACGATGAGCATGCATTTTAGCCCGCACCTTGCCGGTAACCATCGGCTTGAATGAATCGCTCGAACTCGGGTGGCAGCGGCAGTTCAAATCGCAGCTGTTCACCGCTCACCGGATGCTCCAGCGCCAGTAGTTCCGCATGTAAGGCAAGTCGATCGTGGGGCCAGAGCTGGCGAGGCCACTGCTCTTCGCCGTAGCGATAATCGCCGAGTATCGGATGTCCGGCCTCGGCAAAATGCACGCGGATTTGGTTGCGTCGTCCGGTATCCAGTTGAATGCGGACCAGGGTGGCGAGCGGCCAAAAGCGATCGACTGTGTAATGCGTCACGGCATCCTGCCCCGACTCCTCGTCGCTGACCGACTGCTGGCGGCGATCGGGCCCGCTCCCCAAACGTGACTCGAACGTCCCGCGATCGGTCGTCATGCGACCGGCCACGATCGCCACATAGCGGCGCTCCGGACGATGTTCGGCGAATTGTTGTCGCAGCAAACCAGCCGTCTCGGGGTTGCGGGCAATCGCCAGCACGCCCGACACTCCGCGGTCCAAACGATGAATCGCCCAAACACGCACCGCTCGGCCGCGATTGCGTTTCGTCAAATAGGCTGCCACCCGTTGCACGAGCGTGTTCGTTTCCTGCCGATCGGACGGCACGGTCAGCCAGCTCGCTGGTTTCTCGACCACCACCAGATGTTCGTCCTCGAATAACACTTGGAAGCCGAGGTACTTGGGAGTCTTCTTGGCGGCAGCGTACGGCTGCTCCGGATCGTACTCGACTTCGATTCGATCGCCGGGCTGCAGCGGCTGCCAAGGTTTTTGGCAAAGCTGACCATTCAGCTGGACGCAGGCATGGTCGAAAAGGCCTTGCGTGCGGCGGCGTGAAGCCTGGGTGAGTGACTGGACGGCTCGGTCCGCTCGCCACAGTTCGGCAGGCGTCTCGGCAGTTAAAACAAGCTGGCAGTGGTGATTCGGCATGTGCGGCAGGGTAACGAGTGCCAGTGGGGTACCGCAACTGCCAAAATGACACATGACAGTCTCCCCGCCGGTCCCTCCCCTCCCCCAAAGTCCCCTCTCAGAAATTCTCAACTCCATATTCAGAAACAACTTCGCGATCATTCTTGAGCGTTTGGCATAGCGCTTGCTGGTAGGGAGGTGTCGAGAACGGCGGCCTGCCAATTTGGAGCAGATCGTCGTTTCATCGCGGCACATGATTCGTCATTACGCATAGGAGGATACCTCTCGTGGCAAAGCAAATGGTGTTTGACGACGAGGCCAGGCAACCCCTGCTCGCGGGCGTCTCGAAGTTGGCCCGTGCGGTTCGCAGTACGCTTGGCCCTCGTGGCCGTAACGCAGTGCTCGACAAGGGCTGGGGCTCGCCCAAGGTTACGAAAGACGGGGTGACCGTCGCTGAAGACATTGAACTGGATGACCCGTACGAAAATCTGGGTGCTCAGCTTGTAAAAGAAGCGGCCAGCAAGACGAACGACGTTGCCGGCGATGGGACCACCACCGCCACCGTCTTGGCGGAAGCGATTTTTCGCGAAGGTCTGAAAATGATCGCCGCGGGAGCCGATCCGATGGCTCTCTCGCGCGGTCTGGCCAAGGGCTCAGAGGCTGTTGGTGAAGCGATCACCAAGATGGCCGAGAAGATCAATGAAAAAAATCGCAAAGAACTCGAACAGGTCGCCACCATCGCTGGCAACAACGATCCTTCGATCGGCAAAGTGCTCGCCGACGCCTTCATGAAGGTCGGCAAGGACGGCGTCATCACGGTGGAAGAAGGCCGTGGCAGCGAAACGTCAGTCGATGTTGTCGAAGGTATGCAGTTCGATCGCGGTTTCCTCTCGCCACACTTCGTCACCAACGCGGATGAAGTGACGGTGGAGTTTGACAACTGCTACATCCTCATCCATGAGGAAAAGATCAGCTCGAACAAGAAGATGATTCCGCTGCTCGAAGCAATCAGCAAGGCCAACAAGCCGCTGCTGATCATTGCGGAAGATATCGAAGGCGAAGCGCTCGCGACCTTGGTCGTGAACAAGATGCGAGGCATTCTGCAGGTCTGTGCCGTGAAGGCTCCTGGCTACGGCGATCGCCGCAAAGCGATGCTCGGTGACCTGGCCGTTCTCACGCGTGCTCAGCCCATCTTCAAGGATCTGGGCATCGATCTGGAAAGCGTGAAGCTTTCCGATCTGGGCCGCGCGAAGAAGATTCGCATCACCTCGGAAGAGACGACGCTGGTCGGCGGTGCTGGCAGCAAGGACGAGATCGACGGTCGCGCTCAGCAGATTCGCGACGAAATCGGTCGTACCGACAGCGAATATGATCGTGAGAAGTTGCAAGAACGTCTCGCGAAGCTCGCTGGCGGCGTGGCTCAAATCAGCTGCGGTGCAGCCACCGAGACGGAGATGAAGGAAAAGAAGTGGCTGGTAGAAGATGCCAAGAACGCCACTCAGGCGGCTCTCGAAGAAGGCATTGTTCCGGGCGGCGGTGTGGCGCTGCTGCGAGCCGAGAAGGCACTCGATAAGCTCGACCTCTCCGGCGATGAAAAGCTGGGTGCTGACATCATCCGCAACATCCTCGATCAGCCGCTGCGAGCGATCGCCCGCAACGCCGGTCGCGATGGTGCCGTGGTGGTGAACCGCGTGCGTCAGATGAAGGGCAAGAATGACGGCTGGGATGCGGACAAGGACGACTACTGCGACTTGGTGAAGGCGGGTGTGATTGACCCGGCCAAGGTTGTGCGGACCGCCCTGATGAACGCCTCCAGCGTCGCCTCGCTGCTCCTCACCACCTCGTCGCTCATCACCGACATTCCGAAGGCGGAAGCGGAAGGTGGCGACCACCATGATCACCACGACCACGGCATGGGCGGTGGTATGGGCGGCATGGGTGGAATGGGCGGCATGGGAGGTATGGGTGGCATGGGCGGAATGGGTGGCATGGAAGGCATGATGTAAGATCTGCCGACGGCTTGGTTCCGGTCCCGTTACGAGACAATTTTCATCAACGTTCAATTGATACGATAAGGAATAGTCATCATGTCTAAGATCAAGTTGCGTCCTCTGGATGATCGAGTGGTGGTGCAGCCGCTGGAAGCGGAAGAGAAGACAGCTGGCGGAATCGTGTTGCCAGACACCGCTAAGGAAAAGCCCCAGCGCGGTACGGTGGTCGCCGTCGGCCCCGGTCGGTTGCTGGAAAATGGCAAGCGCGCCGAGTTGTCGGTGGCGGTCGATGATGAGGTCATCTACGGCAAGTACGGTGGCACGGACATCAAGGTAAACGGTCAGGAAGTGAAGATCCTGCGTGAGAGCGACATTCTGGCGAAGGTCGTCAAGTAGTGTGAGCGAACGGAGCGTTCGTTCTTCAACCCATTTATCTAGTACGATAAGGATCTTCCCTCGTGGCTAAGCAACTCCTGTTCGACGATCAGGCCCGCGCTAAGATGCTTCAAGGCGTGGAAAAGTTGGCCAATGCAGTGGCCGTCACTTTGGGACCCACGGGTCGCAACGTGATCATTGATAAATCGTTTGGTGGACCGACCGTAACCAAAGACGGTGTGACGGTCGCCAAGGAAATTGACCTCGAAGATCGCTTCGAGAACATGGGTGCCAAGCTGGTCGTCGAGGTTGCTCAGAAGACCTCGGATCTGGCGGGCGACGGCACGACGACGGCCACGGTGTTGGCCCGCACGATTTTCAAGGAAGGCATTCGCAACATCGTTGCGGGTAGCAACCCGATGGCGATTCGCCGCGGGATTGAAAAGGGCGTGCAGGCGGCCGAGGCGAAGTTGCTCTCGATGGCCAAGCCGGTGACCAGCAAGGACGAAGTGGCCAGCGTGGGCGCGATCAGTGCCAACAATGACAAGGCGATTGGCGAGATGCTCGCCGAGGCCTTGCACAAGGTGGGCAAGGATGGCGTGATCACGGTGGAAGAGGGTAAGACGACGGCGACGAAAGTCGATTACGTCGACGGGATGCAGTTCGATAAGGGCTTTGTCTCGCCTTACTTCATCAACCGTCAAGCGTCGATGGACTGCTTGCTGGAAGATGCCTTGATTCTGATTCACGAGAAGAAGATCGCGAACATTCGCGAGCTCGTGCCGGTGCTGGAGAAGTCGAGCCAGACGGGTCGTCCGCTGCTCATCATTGCCGAAGATGTGGAAGCCGAAGCGCTGACGCTGTTGGTGGTGAACAAGCTGCGTGGCGTGCTCAACGTCTGTGCGGTGAAGGCTCCTGGGTTCGGTGATCGTCGCAAGGCGATGCTGGGTGACATCGCGACGCTTACAGGCGGCACGATGATCAGCGAGGACCTCGGAATTCAGCTCGAGAACATCGGACTGGAGCATCTGGGTCGCGCCAAGAAAATCACGGTCGACAAGAACAACACGACGATCGTGGAAGGTGCTGGCGATCGCACCGAGATCGACAAGCGAATTCAGCAGATTCGCAATCAGCTCGCGCAGACCGAAAGCGAGTATGACAAGGAGAAGTTCCAGGAACGGCTGGCGAAGCTGGCCGGCGGCGTGGCGGTGGTTTCGGTGGGAGCCGAGACGGAAGCCGACATGAAGCAGAAGAAGGCGCGCATCGAAGACGCTCTGCATGCCACTCGCGCTGCCGTGGAAGAAGGCATTCTTCCGGGCGGTGGTGTCGCTCTGCTCCGCTGCACGGAAGCCGTGCAGAAGGCTCGCGATGCCGCGAAGGGTGATGAGCGAATCGGAGTGGAGATCATTCTGAAGGCACTCAGCGCACCGCTGACGGCGATCGTTTCCAACGGTGGTCGCGATGGTTCGGTGGTGGCGGATGAAGTCTCCCAGAAGCCGCTCAACATCGGTTATGACGCCAACAACGATGAGTATGTCGACATGCTCAAGGCAGGCATCATTGATCCGGTGAAGGTGGTGCGTACGGCGCTGAGCAACGCAGCCAGCATCGCCGCTCTGCTCCTCACGACGGACGCGATGGTGACGACGTTCGACAAGGATGACAAGAAGAAGCGTAGTGCTGAAGGCGTGGTTCGCTAGTCGCGAATTTGCTGTTCAGAAAACCAACATAAACGCCCCGCCTCGGCTTGCCGATCGCGGGGCGTAGTTGCAGTGGGACGAATGGTGAGCAACATGGCAACCAAGCGCGACTACTACGAGATACTCGGAGTGCCGCGAACCGCTACCGCGAAGGAAATCGCCACGGCCTATCGGAAGCTGGCGATCAAGTATCATCCGGACAGCAACAAGGATGATCCCACCGCGATCGAAAAGTTCAAGGAAGCTGCCGAAGCGTATGAGATTCTGAACGACGCTGAAAAGAAAGCTCGCTATGATCAATATGGTCATGCGGGAGTGGAGGCAGCTGCGCCGCAGTTCAATGACGTTCAAGATATCTTTGAAGCGTTTGGCGATATGTTCGGCGGCGGTTTCTTCGGGGATCTTTTTGGAGGAGGTCGCCGGCAGCGGCGAGCTCGACGCGGCGAGGACATTCGTGTCGATGTCGTGCTCGACTTGGAAGAAGCTGCTACTGGAGTGACGAAGAAGGTTGAATTTTCGCGCAGTCGCCGCTGCGAACCGTGCCAAGGCACTGGCAACAAAGCGGGTGCCAAGCGCGAGCCTTGTCGGCGGTGCGGTGGACAGGGGCAAGTGGTCCAGTCGGCCGGTATTCTGCGAGTGCAAACGACCTGTCCGTCGTGCAGTGGTGCCGGCTCGATCGTCACCAATCCCTGTGATCAATGTCGCGGTCGAGGCTACACGGCAGGCAAAGAACGAATTGACGTTCACATCCCCGCCGGTGTCGACGATGACAATCGAGTGCGATTGACGGGCGCGGGGGAACCAAGTCCTGATGGTGGGTCTCCCGGCGATTGCTACTGCTTCATCTCGATTCGTCGCCATCGCCTGTTTCAGCGCGATGGCAACAATCTGATTTTGCAGCTGCCCATTTCCTACAGCCAAGCCGCACTGGGTGCCACCATCGAAGTCCCCACACTCACCGGCCCCACGCAGCTCACACTCCCCCCCGGTACGCAATCGGGAGATGTGTTCCGAGTGGCGGGGCATGGCATGCCCGAGACACGTGGCGGTCGCAAAGGCGATCTGCTCGTACAGACCTACATCGAGGTTCCCAAAAAACTCACCGCCAGACAAAGTGAGTTGCTGCGGGAGCTCGCCGAATTAGAACATGTCGACGTCACTCCCCAGCGCAAATCGTTCCTCGACAAACTCAAGGACTATTTTGCTCCCGAGTCCGCGGAGGGCGGACCACGAGCGAATCAAGAAGAGGAGTAACATTCATGGCTGATGATAAGAAAACTCGCGACGATCTTCGGGATGATCCTATTTCAGCAGACGGCGCTGATGCGGCGTTTGCGGGCGATGATCGGGATACGAACGATCCCGCTTCCGACTCGCTCTCTCCCGAACAGCAGCTACTCTCCGATATGCTGCGCTTGCGGGCGGAAGCGGCCGAAGCCAACGACCGCGCCATTCGCACGCACGCCGAACTCGAAAACTATCGCAAACGAGCTCGACGTGAACTGGAAGACGAAAAGCGTTACGCGTCGCTCAACCTGCTGCGCGATCTGCTGCAAGTGCTCGACAACCTCAATCGAGCGATCGAGTCGGCGCAGAAGACGGAGCAAACTGAACAGGCCGACAAGAGCACGGCACTCACCGGTTTACTAGCGGGCGTTCAAATGGTCGCTCTGCAACTCAACACCTGCCTCGACCAACACCAATGTCGAGTGATTGCCGATGTGGGGACCGTGTTTGACCCGCATTTGCACGAAGCGATTGCGCAGGAGCCGAGCACGGAACATCCGGCCGGCACGATCACGCGAGTCGCTCGCAAAGGCTACTCGTTGCATGACCGAGTGGTGCGACCGGCACAAGTGCTCGTCTCGATCGGCCCTCCACCCACCGCCAGCCATTGAGCGAACGGTATTCACTCTGCAATATTCGTCCAGCCAGCTTCCGGTAGTTTTTGAGGAACGAACCTATGCCAACCTATGATTACCTGTGCGATGCTTGTGGGCATGAATTTGAAGAGTTTCAAAACATCAGCGACGCTGTGCTGACGAAATGCCCCAAGTGCAAAAAGAAGAAACTGCGACGGTTGTTTGGCGCCGGTGCGGGCATCATTTTTAAAGGCTCTGGCTTCTATCAAACCGACTATCGCAGCGACTCGTACAAAAAGAAAGCCGAAGCGGATAAGTCTTCCTCCAGTTCCTCAACCAGCAGCAGCTCGTCCGATAGCAGCTCCAAGTCGAGTGGCTCGTCCGGTAGTAGTAGCAGCGGCGCTTCTAGCAGCAGTTCATCGGGCAGCGGTACGAGCGGTACGAAGTCTTCAGGCGGCGACAAAAAGTGAGTAATTCCACGCTGCGCTGTCCGACGTGCAAAAAGAGTTTTCGCGAATCCGATTCGCGCACTCTGCCCTTTTGCAGTGATCGCTGCCGCTCGATCGACCTCGGCCGCTGGCTCACCGAGGCCTACACGTTCCCCGCCACACGCGATCCCGACGACGAGGACGACGATGGTGCTGGTGGCCGGGCTCGAGATACGGAAGAGGATGACGGGTAGGATGGGGGGTAGGATTACGGGCAAGATTACGGTGGCCTGAGGAACCGCTGCCACTCACTCGACGTACAGGTCAACGCAGAGTGTTGACCGACGGCTCACGCCGCTACCGCTACTTTCTTTTAGCGGCCTGGGCGTCAGCCCAGCTTTTTATGGGTGTTTCTTTCTGAGGCACTGGCTTCTTTCGTGGACTGCTCCCTTCTCCCCCGCAGGAAAAAAAGAGTGCTCGTCGCGCTGGCCAAACGAGTTTCTTTTTTTCCTGTGGGGGAGTAAGGGCTGGGGATGAGGGGGCCATTGTGGCCAGCAGCTCGCAGACAAGCCAGCAGGTTTTGGTGATTGATTTCTCGTGAGAGCGTTTCTTCAAATTGAGTTTTTCTTAATTGCGATCCTGCGAGACATTAGTGTGATCATGCTTGCATAGATCCTGGTTTCGCTGGTTTCCGGATTGCTCTCATAGTCGCGACTATTTCTCCGATAACGCATGCGCCAGCCAAAGGTGCGTTCGACAATCCAGCGTTTTGGTAACACGACAAAGCCTTTCGCCTGGACGGGAGGCAGCACGGTTTGCAGCGTCCAAGCAAAGGTTTTTTTGCCCCATCCCGGCAATCCATTTCGCCGATACGCGCTATCGGCGAAAATTCCCTGCAACCTCTTCGCCCCGCGAAGTCGACTACACACTATCGCGGCTCCATCGTAGTTCTGCCAAGAGGCCGCGTGGACCACGGCAGCGCACACGAGCCTCAGGGCATCGACTGCGAGGTGGCGCTTTCGTCCCGTGACCTTTTTCCCAGCGTCAAAGCCTCGCTCTTCGCCACCTTCCGCCGTCCGAGCCGACTGGCTGTCGATGATAGCCACGCTCGGCGTCGGCTTTTCGCCCACCGCCTTGCGGACAACTTGACATCACGCGTCATGGAGCCTCTGCCACACGCCCGAAATACGCCAACGCCGCAAGACGGTGTAGACGGTTTTCCACTTCGGAAAGTCATGCGGTAACGCACGCCATTGGCACCCGGTTCGGTTGACGTACAGAATCGCGTTCAAAACGGATCTCCGATCAATCGGCTTGCGCCCACGCTTCGCTACTGGCGGCAACAGTTTTTGAAGAATCTGCCATGGTCCGTCGGTCGCATCACTGGGATAATTCGCTTCCATTGCTACGGCTCCGTCTTCATTGACCTGAGAGACCAAAGAGCGGAGTCGTAGCAATTTTTTTCCAATTCATGCAATTTGAAGACACGCTCTGAGTAGGACGCGAGGACGCGGAGGGGCGCTTACCGACTTGGAAAGTCGGGCGACATCGTTGGGCGACATCGTTGGGCGACATCGTTGGTCGACTCTCTGAGTCGACTACTGGAGCATCCCGAGCATCGACTGTACGAACGTGTTCAAGAGGCGCATGATCGTGCGCGGTGGGCGCGAGAAAAGCGTGCCGCGCGTCGACTGCTGGCGATCTGCTCCCAGACCGAGGATCGCAGTAGCTAATCTGCTATCCTGATTCGCTGCGGGCGGTAGCCCGAGTGCATTCCATTCATCGGAGGAGCGATGTCCCAGAGCCGTAAAATACAGGTGCAACTTCTTTCCCATGAGCGTTC
>JBJSXJ010000012.1:0-14405 GCA_046086325.1 Planctomycetota bacterium
TTCGTGACCGCCGTCGTGGTGTCGGTGACCAGCTTGGTCGCAGCCACTCGTTCAGCTTCCGCCGCGGTCGCTGCCGCTGCTGCCGCGGTCATTCCGTCCGTGGCCGCCTTCAAGGCTACGGCCGCGTCGGCTGCCGCCTTCGTCACCACCGCGAGTTCATTGGCTGCCGCGGTCGCTGCCGCTTGCGCCGGCGCCACTCGAGCGGCCGCCTGCTGGGCCACCACATCGAGCGTCGGCGGATTGGGCGCGAGTACGGTTAGTTCTTTCGCGTCGGCATAGTTCCACATTTTCACATTGCCTTGCCAGTCGCCGCCCAGCACGCGCAGACCATCATGTGTGATGGCTACTTTGAGGGCTGCTTCGGGCATGGCGGGGAACGTCTTTTGAGCCGCTCCATTGCCGTCCCAGGCCTTAACGGTGTTGTCTTTGCCACCGGTGATGATCCGTCCATCCGCCGCATACGCGACGCTCAGCGTGCCGCCACCATGAGCATTCCAGGTCTTGATTTGATTTCCATCATTCATCTCCCACAACCGCACGCTCGCATCCTCACCAGCCGACGCCAGCACGTTGGAATCGGGACGCCACGAAACGTCGAGCACCGCACCGTTATGACCGCGTAGATTGAGATACTCGCGGCCCGTCTCGGCTTCCCACACAAACAGACCACCGCTGCGATCGCCCGTCGCCAGCAATACGCCATCGGGACTGAACTGCACGGAGTAGACCCAGTCGGTATGCTTCTTCATCTCATAGAGCTGCTCGCCGGTTTCCGTCGAGTAAACACGAATCATCTTCTGCGGTCCGCCCAGAGCAACTTTGGACAGGTCCTTGCTGATGTCGGCGGAAAGCACGGCATCGAGTTCATCGCCGATGCGCTGAATGCGTTTGCCGGTCTTCACGTCGTACAAGGTGACCGAGCCCGAATGTCCACCGCGACCACCGCCCGCCAGCAGCACGGCACCGTTGCGGCTAAAGCGCAACACGTAGGGTATGCCCTCAGGATAAGCGAGGACGCCGAGCAGCTTGCCATTTTCGGAATGATAGAGATTGATTTGTCGTTGGCCGGCAATCGCGACCACCGGAGATCCCGGGCTAGTCGCCATCGCGGTCACGGCACCGGCGCGCGGAGTCACAACGATCGGCTGCTTGAGCAGATTCTCGGGCATCGCAGTGGGGCCTGACGGCTGACCGTTGGGTGAGCCAACCAAATCAAACGTCTTCTTTTTCTTGATGACCACCTTCGAGCCGGAGTTCTCGGCGGCACCGGTTTCGATCCACTTCTTGAGCACATCCAGCTTGGCGACGGCGAGCTTATCCTGCATGGGCGGCATCTTCGGCTCTTCGATGTGCGCGACGAGTGCCCAGAGACGTGAGCTATCGATGTCCCCCGCGATCACCACCTGACCGCTACTGCCACCTTCCATGGTCTTGGTGTAGCTATCGAGTGCTAAACCACCTTTGGCACCATTTTGATTGTGACAGGTGAAGCAGTGTTCGCGGAGGATCGGACGCACGTGGTCATCGTAGGTGACCTTCGGACCTTCCGCCGGCTTCGCTTCTTGAGCAACAGCCTGGAGTCCCGCGCCGATGGAGCCCTGGATTCCCAGTGCGCTTGCCAGACCCAGCAGCAGGGCTGCCGCTCGCGATGGCTGTCGCTTGGCGGCCGCCAGCTTGGAGGTAAATTCCCGCGTCAGTTTTCGCGTCAATTGGAACATGGAATTCTTCATGGTCATTTAGTGATTGAAGAGGAACTCGCGTGAATTCAACACTGCCCAGAACACATCTTCTAAACCCAGTTGCGGGTTCTCAGCCTGAGCGACAATTCCGGTCAAACGCGTCATTTCTTCCGCCGAGGGACGACGAGACAGAGCGCGTACATAGAGCGATTCGATGACTTGCGGAGGTGTTTTACCGGCGTCGAGCATCTGCTTGATGATACCGCCCTGCGCAATCTTGCCTTGGATCGTGTCACCGTTGATTAAGTGCAACGCTTGCGACAACGTCGGCTCCATCTTCACATCGCCAGCACACGCGGTGTCGCGCGGTGCGCGGCCGAAGGTGGTCAAGAAGTATGTGCTGGTGCCACCATCCGCGATTTGCACGGCGCGAGCTCCGAGCGGCAGGCCTCGGAACTTGTCCTTCGTGCTCGTAACTTGGCTCACACAGTCCAGCAGCATTTCTGCTTGCAGGCGGCGAACATTGCCATGAGCAAAGTTTCGCTCGTCGTCCTTGTTGCTGTCGTTACGTTCCGTGTTGCGCTGATAGGTTTGCGAATTGCAAATATCACGCACCAAACGCTTGAAGTCGTACTTGTACTCGACCAACTTGTCCCCCAAGGCCTTGTAAAGCTCGGGGTTACTCGGCGGATTACTCACGCGAATATCATCCACGGGTTCGACAATCCCACGACCGAAGAAGTGATACCAGACGCGATTGGAGACGCTGGGTGCAAACAGCGGATTGTCGGTCGACGTGAGCCACTGGGCGAGTGCTTGACGACGATCCTTGCCGGTCAAATCAGGTTCGGGACCACCCAAGAACTTCGGCTTCATCGCTCGACCACCTACCAGGTGATTCACTTCACCGCCGCCGCTGTTGAAGACAATCGTCTCGCGATAATCCTCACCTTGCTTGCGACCGATCTGCGCGAAGAACGCGGCGAAGCTGTAATAATCATCCATCGTCCAGCGATCGAAGGGGTGATTGTGGCACTGGGCACATTGCGTGCGGATGCCCATGAACTGCTGGGCGACGTTTTCCGCCACCTTCAGCGTGTCACGTTCAATCTGGTAATAGTTCGTCGCTGGATTTGTGAACGTACCACCCGAGGCACTCAGCAATTCCTGAATCATCTCGTTGATCGGAACGTTCTTGGCGATCTTGTCGGTGAGCCAGTTGGAGTAGAGGAACATCGACTTGTAGCTGACGTTGTTGTTGGACTTAACCATCAACAGTTCAGCCCACTTCATCGCCCAGATTTCGGAGAATTCTTTGCGATCGAGCAGGCGATCGACCAGCTTGGCTCGTTTGCCCGGATCAGCGTCCGCCATGAAAGCCAAGTACTCTTCTTCGGTTGGCAGTTGGCCGGCGATGTCGAGCGAAGCGCGTCGCAAGAACTGCTCGTCCGTGCACAATTCGCTCGGCAGCACTCGAATCTTGTTCAGCTTGGAGCCGACGAGTTGATCGATGTAATTGCCGCTGATCGGCGGAGCGGCGTACTGCACTCCCTTGGGCAGCACGAGCACTTGGCTGCCGACCGTGTGGGTTTCATATCGCGCCATGACGAAGGCTTCGCCTCGAGCCGCGGCCGTGACCAGCCCGTCCAAATTGATCGGCGCCGAGTTGTCGTTGCTCGTCATGAAATTCACGAGCGTTGTGACATCGCGGTCGTGTCCGTCAGCATAGACAGCACGAGCGAGAAACTGCTGCGTCGTGTCCGCACCCTCGATCACCGCGGCGGGCGGATAGATATCCAAGCGAACCACTTTCGGCGGCTCGGCAGCATCGCCCGGAGCACCCGCTTCTAACCAACGCGTGATCGTGCTGTAGTACTCCGTATCGGCGCCGAAACGCTTGCCACCGGTATGGGGCACCGACCCGATCGATTTTTCGAGCAGCAAGCTATCGGCGACCGACGCGAGATTGATGCGCCGCGGACCGATTTCACGCGTCACTCGCTGATAGTCGCCACGGGGATCGAAGCCGAAGAGCGACAAGCGGAAGCCATCTTTACCACGCGCGGCGCCGTGGCAGCTGCCCGTGTTGCAACCCGCTCGCATAAAGATCGGCATGACGTCCAAGTGAAAGCTGATCGCGCGATCGGCAGCCGCATCCTTCACCTTCACAACCGCATTGGCCTTTAAACCCTGAAACTCGACCTCCATCGCCGTCTCACCATCAGCGACAGGATAGAGCGTGAAGTTGTCGAGTCGTGCGAAGGCTGGATTGGCCAACTTGGCCGTCGCCATCTTCGTCACGTCGATCGTCACACCATCCGCTCGATTAGCCACCACAATGAAGCGCTGCAGATCGAGTTTTGTATTCAGGTTGATATCCGGCGGATAGACCTGAATGCCGGTGAGATTGGATTGAGCCGAAGCGACGATGGCACTAGCCAAGGTTAGTGTCAATGCGACGAGACACGGAATGATGGTTTTCAGCTTCACGATCGATGATCCTTCCGAATCAAATTCTCAGCAGATGCTCAGCGGACTACTTGTGCGGACGAGCTTACTTCTTGCCTTCTTTTTCCAAACGCAGTTGTTCCAGTCGAGTGAGCCGCTTTTGTTCGGGCGGCTTAGGAGCGGCGGGAGCTGCCGGTGCGGCGGCTGGTGCAGCCGCTGGCGCCGGAGCGGCGACCTTCTGCGGCAGTGGTGCATCCACTCGCAATTCGCCTGTTCCCACCGTCATCACCACCGGTTCACCATCTTGCATGAACGTGGTGCGACAAACGAGCTGCGCATACTTACCGGGACGGGCAGCCTGATTCACCTTAATCTTAAAGACGAGTTCTTGCGTGTCTTTATTGAATGCCAGCGGCGTGGTGGAGGTTTCAGGCGGTAAGCCCAGTAGTTCCGCCTTGCCCTCACCGGCGAAGTCGGCCTTCTTTTCAACCTTTACGACCATCTCCGTTTCCTGGCCCTGCTCGGCAGCGGCTTTCTGGAACGTGATGCCATGAAACTGATCGACGACGACGAGGTCAGCGAGCTGCGAGGAGGCTTCGACGCCGCCATTGCCAAAGGCCGCTCGGCCCATCGCCACAATTTTCCAGCTCTTTAGTTCCGCAGCTGCATTCGCGGTGATTGGAATCGTGACTTCGTTCTGCCCTTCGGGAATCGATACCGAGCCCGACGAGCCGACACCGGGCGGATTGTAGAGCAGCGACACCGCGATCGGCGCTTTGAAGTCGGCGGCTCGAGTGGCGACGATCTTCAGATCCATTGAACCGTTCCGCACCAGCGGTGCCTTGGGCTGCACGATGTCGATCTTGAACGGGATCTCGCTTGTCAGCACCGTTGCCATCCGCTCGGCATTGTGGCCCCACACATCGATGTTGTTTTGACCACGGATGAGCATCGTGCGCTGGTTCAAATGCCCTTCAATTTTCAGATTGGCATCCGCCGGCCGGCCGATGATGTCCACCAGTTTGCCGTTCGGAGCAGCATCCGCCGCAGTCTGGAACAACACGATGGTGTCCGTGCGATTGGCCGGCATCGGAATCAATTGCGCTGTCATGCCAGCAGGCAGGTCTTTGAACTCCAGATTCAAATCGCCACCAAAATTATTGCGTCCGGCGGAAACGAGCAGTGCGAGCCGATTGTTCTTCGGCACGGTGACGGTCGTGGGAATGTACTGCTGCCGCTCGGGCAAACCGATGGTCAGCGAGGGAGCGACAGGCGTCAGTTCCACTCGATAGACGTAGTTTGCTCCGCCTTGCTTCAGGTGATCGGTGACGGAGAGCAGATATTCGCCGTCGGCTGGAACCGCAAAACGCAGGTAGCTATCGGGACCGCCGCTGTCGTCGTTGCTGGCGAGTCCACCACCCATCGCGTTGTAAATGGTGAGTACTGGATCCAGCGGTGATCGCAGCGTGGTGCGAGCGTAGACGCGGATATCAAGCTGCTGTCCCGCTTTCGCGGTGAACTTGAAGAAGTCCACGTCCCCCGGCTTTTCAATGATGCCGTTGAGGGCGGTGGGAGCGGCACCGCCGGGCGATGCCTGCGCGACCGCGTCATTCGGTTCCGCTTCTAACGCGTTCGGCAAATCAATCACTCGCATCATATTCGGCGAGGGCGAGAGACCTTTGGCATCCTGAGCATGTGCGCCGAACACTTGTTCGCCCGTGGTGGGAAGCACAACCTGACCGGCGAAATCGCCACCTGCATCGCCAATCCATTTCACATTCAGCGATTCGCCAGGACGACCGCCAGCCGGATACGTCGCCGTGGGGCGAGGGAAGTTACCGATGTGCAGACGATAGACCGAATTGCCATCGCCACCGTAAGCACTCTCGCGCACCTGGATCACATACTTTCCGTCCTCGGGGGCAATGATCGAGCAGAGGCAGTCCTGATTGAGCAGGGCCGCATCGTCGCTGCGAGCCAGTTCAAAGCGCGCTGAGTTGAGAATCGCGAGGTAGGGGTCGAACATCGTGCGTCCCAGTCGCAACCCTTCGAGTTCCGCGGAAATGCGTTCGCCCTTTTTCACTTCGACCACAAAGTGATCGACGTCTTCATTCTGGACGACGCCGCTTACCGTCGAGTTCATCGGTACGGCTTGGGGTGTTTGAAATTCGCTGTTCGGTTCCACTTCAGCGACGGTGGGAAACGTGCCGATCGTGAATGTCATCAGATTGCTGACGCCGGTCGCAGTGCGAATGCGGCAGGCGTGAATCCCTAAGCGACAATCCGCCGCGACATTGAGCTTGGCCTTGAACGACGCATCGTTCACCGGCTCGATCCCCGCGACCGCGATTCCCGGAGAATAGAAGAGGATTTCTTGAGCGTCGGCCAACCGCGCACCCGAGAACACCACCTCTGTTTCCACGCCGCGCTGTACTCCCCAAGGAGCCAGCGAACCAAGCGCGGGTTCGACGGCGTTCACGTGCAGAGGAACGAGTGCCAGCAGGACGGCGGCTACCCACAGGGTTCCGATCCGAGTCAGATTTCTCATGAGAACTCTCGCGATGCAAACTTGCAGAGGTTGAATCGAGGCGGGAACGTTCGATCGAGTCACCCATTCATGCATAAATCCCGAGGCCCTCACGGTACCGCAGGATTCATGGTTAGGGTTTAACTATAGCTCTTAATTCATGTCCCTTGCCGCCGAGGAAAATTTGTTTTAGGCGGCAAGGTTTAACTCCATTTTCGCCGCAGCAAGTCCGCGGCGAGAACATTCGCGGCAGCCACCAAGCAGCTAGCCGCGAGCGTAAAAACTGGAGCTTAGGGGTGGGAAACTAAGCAATCAGATCCTTGATCACATTGCCACCGTCGACGATTTCAATCGGACGGTCGCCAGGTGCCATCAATTCCTTGTCGGCGACGATGCCGAGCAAGTGATAGACCGTGGTGGCCAAGTCGCCCGGACCAACCGGATCATCTTCGGGCTCCGAAGCGGTCGCATTGGACGAGCCATAAATGAGGCCGCCCTTGATACCGCCACCGGCGAGCATCACGCTGAACACCTTTGGCCAGTGGTCGCGACCGGCCGTGCCGTTGATCTTCGGCGTACGACCGAACTCGCTGGAGACCATGATCATCGTGGTCTTGAGCAGGCCGTTCTTGTCGAGGTCCTGAATCAGGGTTGACAGAGCTTGATCCAAGGCGGGCATCTGACCACGCATGCCAGCGGTGATGCCGTTGTGCATGTCCCAGCCACCGTAGGTCAGCGAGACGAATCGCACACCGGCGCCCACCAAACGTCGTGCCATCAGCAAACGCTGGCCGGCCGTGTTACGGCCATAAGCGTCACGCAGTGCGGCAGGTTCGGCGTCAATGTTGAACGCTTCGCGAGCTTGTGGCGAGCTGATCAAGCTGTAGGCTCGATCGTAGAACGTGTTCATCGCACCCACATTGTCCGACTTATCGCGCTTGGCGAAATAGTCGTTCACGGCTTCCAGCGCCGAACGACGGCGAGCGAATCGCTGGTCGGTCACGCCATTGGGCAGATTCAAGTCCTGCACCTTGAAGCCGCCTGCAGCCGGATCAGCACCCAGGCTGAAAGGTGCAAACGACGAACTCAAGTAGCCACTGCTGGCGAATTCGGTCGGCACATTCGGAACGCAGACGTAGGGAGGCAGGTTATTGCGTGGACCATATTCGTGGCTCACCACGCTGCCCATGCTCGGGTAAATCAAAGCCGGACTCGGCTTGTACCCCGTGAACATGTTGTGAGTGCTGCGTTCGTGTGCGGCTTCACCGTGAGTCATGGAGCGAATGACGGCGATTTTGTCGGCGACTTGCGACAGCTTCGGCAACGTTTCGCTGAACTCTTCGCCCGTGTTCGTCTTAATCGTTTTCATTTCCCCGCGATATTCGATCGGCGAATAAGGCTTGGGATCGAACGATTCCTGATGGGCCATGCCACCGGGCAGGAAGATATGAATGATGCTCTGCGCCTTCGCCTCGATGAAGTCATATTCCTTCTTCTCGGCGTGAGCATGTCGTAGTTGGAAATAGTCAGCCAGAGTCAACCCCAAGCCACTCAACGCGCCAACCGTCAAGAACCCACGTCGACTGACGCGGTGTAAAGGACTTCCAGAACAGTTCATGGTAAGCAAACTCCTAGGTGGGCAAAAAGGATGATTACGAGCGTCAGCCGCACGACTTTCGCAGCTCTCGCCGCCAAACGCGAGCCGAGCAACGCATCAGCGTCGGATAATATGGTCTGCTGACGCAATTGTCAAACCCTGGTATCGGCAGGGTGCTGGTATCTGCGGGAGTTGCCGTCTGCGGGAACCGGTATCGGCACGGGACTAGGATCGGCAGGGAGCTGGTAACGCTTACTCCACCGTGCGGCGTTTTTCCATCCGCACACTGTTTCCCTTATCGTTATATTCAACCAAGGTCATAAAGCTCCGCATGAGCATCAGACCTCGGCCCGACGGCAGATCGAGATTCTCGTCATCGGTGGGGTCAGGCACCTCGCTGGGCACAAAGCCATCCCCCTGATCGGTGACCTGCAGGTGCACTTCCTCTTTATTGAGTCGAATGACGACATCGACAAACTTGCTGGCATCGTCCTGATTGCCGTGCTTGATCGCATTCACCACCGCCTCTTCCATCGCCAGGTGGATGCCAAAGATGTCGTGCTCCTGCCACTCGTGCCAGTTGAGCTGTTCGAGGAGTTGTTCGACGACCTTCTTACCTTCGGAGGCAATGCTCGGAATACGAGCGTCGAAAGTCCAGGTCCAGGTTGACGAGGTCATGATTTTGGCGCGGTGAGGTACGCGAAACACGAGAAGACGATCAAGGTGCACGTGTGCTGGATTGCGAGGTAGCTCCCCAAGTGGCTAACAAGCTAGCAGATTCCGCCAGCAGTTCCAACTAGCAGCCGATCGGTATTTCTTCCACTCATTCTTGAGGGGGGAAATGTGAAGGTTGCCGGAATCTCCCTGTTCTTGTAGACTCCGTAGTTCTTCGAAACGGGCCGTGACTGGCTGGAAACGTTCCAGCCGCCGGATTTGAGGACGCTGCCGAGCGATCGGGGCGGGAACTGTCTAACCAAGTGATTGTACGCCAATGGTAAATCGTAACCTCATCCGCAGTTTGGAGAGTGACGCTGACCTCTATTCCCAGTTGACCGCCGAGGTGGGTGGCCTGGATGAAGCGAGCATCTTGTCGATCGAAACTCAGGCGGAGTTTGATGTCAACAAAATTGTCGAAGGGCGGATTATCCGCGTCGACGACGAGATTGTTCTGGTCGATGTCGGCTTTAAGAGTGAAGGCACAATTCCGCGCAGTGAGTGGGATGAGAGTGAAGCCCCGCCGCAAGTGGGCGATCGCGTGAAGGTGTTGATCGAGGAATTGGAAGACGATCAGCAGGTGGGTGATGAGCCGCAGGGGATGGTGCATCTGAGCAAGCGCAAGGCTCAGAAGATCCTCGATTGGCAGCGCATGATGGAGACGGTCAAGGAAGGCGAAGTGGTTTCCGGTACCGTCACTCGCAAAATCAAAGGCGGTTTGCTGGTTGATATCGGCGTGAATGTGTTCTTGCCAGCCAGCCAGGTGGATATTCGACGACCGAATGACATCAGCGATTACATCGGCAAAGTGGTGCAGTGCGAAGTGCTGAAGATTGACGAAGCACGGCGCAACATCGTGGTCAGTCGCCGGTCGCTCATCGAAAAGCAGCGTCAGCAGGATCGCGAGCAGTTGCTGCGTGAACTGCAGGACGGCCAGGTCCGCAAAGGCGTCGTCAAGAACATCGCCGAATTCGGTGCGTTCGTCGACTTGGGCGGCATCGATGGCCTCTTGCACATCACGGATATGAGCTGGGAGCGGATTGGTCACCCATCGGAGATGGTGTCGATCGACCAGGAAATCGAAGTGATGATTCTGCATGTCGATCGCGAAAAGCAGAAGATCGCGCTCGGTCTCAAGCAGCGGATGTCGAATCCGTGGGACCAAGTCGAAGAGAAGTATCCGGTCAACAAGGTGGTCCGTGGTACGGTCGTGAACGTGATGAGTTACGGTGCTTTCGTGAAGCTGGAACCTGGCATCGAAGGCTTGGTTCACATCAGCGAAATGTCCTGGACCAAACGCATTAATCATCCGAACGAATTGGTTCACACCGGTGACGAGATTGACGTGGTGATTTTGGGCGTGGACAAGACGGGCCAGCAACTGTCACTCGGCATGAAGCAGGCTCAGGAAAATCCCTGGACCAAGGTGGCCGATCGCTACCCAGTCGATCAAATCGTCAAGGGCAAGGTGCGAAACCTCACCAACTACGGCGCGTTCGTGGAACTGGAAGAGGGCATCGACGGCTTGCTGCACGTCTCGGACATGTCGTGGACTCGCAAGATCAGCCACCCCAACGAAATGTTGGAGAAGGGCAACGAGATCGAGTGCAAGGTGCTGTCGATCGATCAAGAGCGTCGCCGCATCGCGTTGGGTCTGAAGCAGCTCAGCCAAGATCCATGGCTCAACGATATCCCCGATAAGTACCAACCTGGCCAGGTCGTGCAAGGCAAAGTCACGAAGATCACCAACTTCGGTGTGTTCGTGGGCTTGCAGGATGGCTTGGAAGGCTTGCTCCACATTTCGGAACTGGCCGACCACAAAGTCGACAATCCGGAAGAGATCGTCAAAGTGGGCGACGATATCGAAGTCAAGATTTTGCGAGTCGACATTGACGAGCGAAAGATTGGCTTGTCGCGCAAACGCGTGGATTGGGCCGAAGAGCAGGCGGCACCGGCCGCCGAAGAAGGTGCCAAGAAGGCCGCACGTCCCAAGGCTGCCACCGAGCTCCGCGGTGGCTTGGGAACCGCTGGTCCGCTCATCAACCCAAATCCGGAAGAGCGGAAGTAAGTTTGCGGACCACCATCCAGTCACCCGTGCGCACCAATTGGCGTGCGCACTGGGATTCTGCTGAGACTGGAGGGATTAAACAGGTCGTTCACCCTGCGGTGAGCGACAGCCGGTAACCAGTAAAAGTCGTGACAATCGTCACGACTTGCGAAATACCGAGCTCGATGGAGTGGCCCGAGGGAGTAGGTCGATAGACGAGTAGTTTCGTAAGCCGCGCACCACGCGACTTACTCGTCCACCGCTTCCTCTAGCCCCTCGAACGACCTTTATGTCTAGCTCTCGCCGCCACGACGATGAGTCGTCGGAAGTGGATCGGTTTCGCATCGCGGCTCGTTCGCGCAAATCCAGTTCGACGCTGCAAACGCCGCTGGAAACCTATCTGCGTGAAATCAATGAGATGGCACTCCTGTCGGCCAGCGACGAACGGGAACTCGCCGAACTCATCGCTCACGGTGACGCACAAGCCCGCGACCGCATGGTGCGCGCGAATTTGCGACTGGTGGTCAACATTGCCCGCGGCTACGTGGGTAAAGGACTCGGTCTGCAGGACTTGATCGAAGAAGGCAACTTGGGCCTCTTGCGCGCCGTGGAAGGCTTCGATCCCCGCGTGGGCACTCGCTTCAGCACCTATGCCAGTTACTGGATCAAGCAGTCGATTAAGCGCGCCCTCATCAACAGCTCCAAGACCATTCGCATTCCCGCGTACATGGTGGAACTGCTCTCGAAATGGCGACGAGCGAGTGTGCGCTTGCTGGATGATTTGGGCCGCGCTCCGACCCCCGAAGAGATCGCTCGCCTGCTCGGATTGGCACGCAAGAAACTCGTCATCATCAAGAAAGCCATTCGCATCTATAACCTGATGCCGCAAACCGATCAGCCGGAAACCGGTTGGTCGCTGGGCGAGATCGTGATGGACGAGCGACTGAAGAGTCCCGATCAGGAGATGGTGGACAACGACACCATGAGTCGCGCCCTGGAAATGGTCCACAAGCTGGAACCTCGGGAGGCGACCATCCTGCGCATGCGTTTCGGCCTCGACCAACATTCGCCCCACACCCTGAAGGAAATCGGCGAGCGACTGGGGCTGACACGCGAACGTGTGCGTCAGATTGAAACCGAGGCCCTGCAGAAACTCGGAGACGGTCTGCGCGATCGGCGCGAGGGGCCACCGCGCCGAGTGCGTCGGCGACGTCCACCCGAAGTCGATTAAACCGAAGTCGATTAAACCGAATTCGATTAAACGGAAGTTCGCTTACGAATCAGACGCACACAATTGAGTCTGGAGAGGCTGAGTGCTGGATGTCGCCGAAGCAATCGATCGATCTGACTACCTACATTCGCGATATTCCAGACTTCCCCAAGCCCGGTATCCTCTTCAAAGACATCACACCGCTGCTCGCGCAACCCGCCGCCTTCCAGCAGACAATCGATCGCTTCGTGGACTTCTATCGCGGGCGGTCCATTGACGCTGTGGTCGCCGCCGAAGCCCGTGGCTTCATATTTGCCGCTCCACTGGCCGTCGCCCTGGGAGTCGGCTTTGTGCCCATTCGCAAACCGGGCAAGTTACCCTACCGCACACACGCGTTTGAATATGACTTGGAATACGGCTCCGATAAATTGGAGATCCATGTCGATGGCGTGCAACCAGGCCAGCGCGTAGCCGTTATCGACGACTTGCTGGCGACGGGCGGCACGATGAACGCCTGCTGCCAACTACTGGAACAACTCGGAGCCGTCATTGATAGCTGCGGCTTTGTCGTCGAACTAACCTTCCTCGGCGGCGCCAAACTGTTGGCGCCGCGCGAGATTTTTCCTTTGGTCCGTTACTAAGCTGGCGATTACACCGAGGTCCACTGACCGTTCTTGGCACTCGCCAGCACCGCGTCGCAGACCTTCTGCGTTTCCAAGGCATCGCGGAATGTGGGACCCGCCAGCTTGCCGCTCCCCAGTCCCGCCAGGAAATCAGCCACCTGATGCACAAAACTGTGCTCGTAGCCAATCTGCAGTCCCGGCACCCACCACTTATCCATGTAAGGATGCTCGCCGCCGTGATCCGTGACGTGAATCGAACGCCACGCACGCAGCTTTCCTTCGTCCCGATGATCGAAGTAGTTGAGCCGATGGAGATCATGTAGATCCCACTGCAGCGACGCCTTCTCGCCATTCACTTCGAACGTGTAGAGCGCCTTGTGACCGCGGGCATAGCGAGTGGACTCGAAGAGCCCCAGGGAACCGTTCTGGAAGCGACAGAGGAACGCACAGGCATCGTCGATCCCCACCGGCTCCATTTTACCGGTGAGTGAATGTTTGCGTTCCTTCACGAATGTTTCGGTCATCGCCGTGACATTGGTGATGGAACCGTTGAGCCACAGCGCGGTGTCGATACAGTGCGCCAGTAAGTCGCCGGTGACACCGCTACCTGCAGCGGCAGCATCCAGACGCCACAAAGCGGCACCGCCCTGCGGCACATCCTCGGAAATCGTCCAATCCTGCAAGAAGTTCGCGCGATAGTGAAACACTCGGCCCAGTCGCCCCTCGTCGATGAGCTGCTTGGCCATCGTCACCGCCGGCACTCGACGATAGTTGTACCACACGATGTTGGCCACGCCGGCCTTCTCGATCGCTGCCACCATCTCTTCGCCTTCCGCCACGTTCATGGCGAGCGGCTTTTCGCAGAGGATCATCTTGCCAGCGGCAGCGGCGGCCAGCGAGATTTCCTTGTGCAGGTTGTTCGGAGTGCAGACATCAATCGCGTCAATGTCTTTCCGCGCGATGAGCTTCCGCCAATCCGTCTCCACCGACTCGTAGCCCCACTGGTCGGCAAACGCTTGGGCCTTCGCGGCATCGCGAGCACAGACTGCCTTGAGAACAGGACGATAAGGAAGATCGAAAAAGTGATTGACCTTGGCATACGCATTCGAATGCGCTCGGCCCATAAAGCCATAACCGATCATGCCGATATTTAGCGGCTTGGGATTGGACATGAATGTTGCTCAACGAGGAGAGGGAGTGAGAAAACGAACACCACAACGCGGCGTGTAATCTTAAAAATCGCCCCGCCTAAACGCAACCACCGATCGCACGGGGGACACGGTTTGGTTTCGCACGGGGACACGGGGGCGCACGGAGGACACGGTTTTTTTTCGCACGGGGACACGGGGGCGCACGGAGGACACGGTTTTTTTTCGCACGGAGACACAGAGACACGGAGGCGGATGAATTGCTTGCTTGCTTGCTTGCTTGATGGATTGATGGATTGATGGATTGATGGATTGATGGATGGATTGATGGATGGATTGATTGATGGATTTATGTTGAGGGATTTAGGGATTGGTGAATGAATGAATGAATGAATGACAAAAAAACTCCGTG
>JBJSXJ010000013.1:0-10180 GCA_046086325.1 Planctomycetota bacterium
ATCGGTCCTCGCTCGAGGTCCTGCACCTTGCGAACTTCACTCAACTGAGCTTCCGTGACGTAGTTCATCCGGTAATGCGCGGCATACCATTCCATCGTTTTACGATCCCGAAAACTGCGGTTTTCGCGATTAAACGTGTAAATGTCTCCGCGATGAGTGACTTCTTCGCGACGCAGCAATTCGATCGCCCAGTTCCAGCGCGTTTCAAACGACATGCTGGAATCACTGGCTGCCTGACTTGCGCCAACTGACCGTTGCGTCACCGCACGTTGACACCCATCGATAAAACGGTCCTTCACGCGCTGCAGAAACGCTTGCACACCATTGATGCCCAGCCAGCGATCCTCATTGGTATTGGCGTACGCATCAACACTGGCATTCCAGCGATTTTCGAGCATCATTTGGATGGCCAGCAGACCAGTGACTCGAAACAGGCATTCAATTCGGTCCGCTTCCTGTGAGGGTTGACCGGCAGGGCGAGGGCGACCGCGCAAGATCGCCTCTTCCTCGCGCTTCACCGCTTGTTCCAGCAGATCCCGCGCGACCGCTGCATGTAATTCGCCCGTCGTTCCAAACTGTCGCTTCGACCACGCGTTACTCGAATTGGCGCTCGTATCGGCACTCTCATCGGCACTCGCTGCAACATCCTCCAGTAGCCGTTCGAGACGGCGTCGGATCATCCGGAGATTGAAGGGTAAACTGAGGTCCTCAGCCAGATTCGCTCGCGGACAACAGATCCAATCGAGCGGTTTGACCTGCAATTTCTGAAAGAAGGGATGGCTTGCTACGTCATCCACATAGGCATCTTGTTCTGCGGGACTGAAGCGTTCGAGCCGTAGATGCCGCGTTCCCTTGGGCAATCGTGACTCAAAGGGTTTGAGTGCATACTGACGCCCGGTAATGAACCAGGCACAAGACGCGGCATGGTGATCCGCGGCGTCGACGCTGTTTGCTGCACGACTGAGCGTGACCAGGACGTGCTCTCGATCATCGCTCGGCATCTGATCGAAGGCATCCAGCCATACGATTACACGACGTTCCCGCTTAAACATGCCTCGGAGAACATGGGGCATCTCCGCTCACGCCGAACTCCCGGATCAGACCGCCGCCAACCGCCGCCTGCCAGGGATGCGTGGGGGGTAGGTGGAACCACGAATGACACGAATCGCACGAATGTGAGGGCAGTCGTTTGGATAAACGTTGGGTGTTGGTTTAATCAGTGGGCAAGAGGAACCGCGTCATTCTTTTGCGCCGCTATTCCGTGTGCTCATTCGTGCCATTCGTGCCATTCGTGGTCCCATTTATTAGCGAAAGGCGAGCCCAAGATGCCATGCACTCGAGAACTGGCACGGTGATTGCACCTCGGTGGCGTGTCGTTTGAGTGAACTCGATTGAGCACGTTCAAAGGGAGTGGCGATCATGATGTTAAGCGAGTTGTTTCGCAGTGAAGTGGTGACGGTCGGGCCGCAGCAGTCGATTCGTGTGGCAGTAGAAAAAATGCGCGATCGCAATGTCGGTGCCGTGGTCGTGGTCGATCACGACCACGTCGTCGGAATACTCACCGATCGCGATGTGGCGACCAAAATAATCGCCGGCAATGCGGCCGCCGATTCCCCCGTCGAGTCCATCATGACCAAAAAAGTAATCACCATCTGGGACGATCAAGGCATCTTCAACGCCACCCAATATCTACGCGGTCACAAGCTGCGACGCCTCCCGATCATCGATCGCCAAGAACGACTGGTCGGTATGCTCACCGCCGATGACCTCTTCGCCATGCTGGCTCGTGAACTACTCAACGTCGCCGAATCGCTCGAACCCGCCATCGGTGTCCGCGTTTAAGGACTGCATGCTGACCCACTGGAAACCCCCAAAGACAAAAAACGGGAGAGGCAACTAGGTTGCCTCTCCCGTTAATTACTCAACGTCGATCAGGGATTGCTCACGGATCGACACCACTGGTGGTTGGTCTTAGCCACCGGCGTTCGGCGCGGCTGCGGCGGGGGGCTTCGGCGCTTCGAAGGTGGCGAACGGCTGACCGTTGACCGACCACACTCGCAGCACACTATCCTGACCACCACCCACAATCAACTTGCCGTCACCGGAGGCGGCAGCCGAGTACATGTAGTCGGTCGCTCCGGCCAGACTGGCAGTGTTACCACCGTTGGTGGAATTCTTGAGCTGCACCGTTTTGTCACCCGATGAGGCGACAACATTGTCACCGTCGGCCACAAAACGGATGGAGGTGACTTCCTTACCAAAGCCCTGAATGGTGCGCTGCTGGTCACCCGTGCGCACATCCCACACTTTGATCGCCATGTCCGCTCCGCAGCTCGCCAGCACTCGACCGTCCGCGCGCCATGTCACACCCAGCACATGGTGCGTGTGACCTTCGAACGAACGCACGAACTTGCCGTCGGCCACTTGGTGGATTTTTACAAACCGGTCCGCTCCGCAGCTCGCGATCTGCGTGCCGTCGGGTGAGTATTCCAAGCCGAAGACGGAGTCGCTGTGCGGCTCTTTCAGAGCCGACACCAGGGCACCGTTCTCCAGGTTGAAGAACTTGATTTCGCCGCTACGGGATGGCTCGCCACCACCGGTCGCCAAAATCTTGCCATCGGGGCTGAAGTCAAGTGCCGTGACGCGATCGGTGAGCAGGTCAGCCTTATCCGGCGCGCCAATCGTGCGCTCCAGATTCCAGCTAATGCCGGTCTGGTAAAGCGACACATTTTTGTTGGCAGCGGCGGAGATGAGTCGGCCGTCGGCCAGAAACGCGAGCTGCGTGGGATTAGCAGCTTGACCCGAGAAGCGATCAATCGCCGCTCCCGTCTCCACATCCCACGTGTGAACCATCTGGTCGTCACCGCCGGTGGCGAGCGTCAGGCCATCGGCTGAAAACGCTACGCTGCGGAGCGGCTTTTCCGTATCCGTCGCGACCTTCTTTTCGGCTTCCAGCTTGGCTTCCGCTTGCTTTACACCCTCTTCCGACTGCTTGACGATCGCATCAAACATCGGCAGTGCTTGAGTGGCTTTCACGACGGCCTCCTTCGCTCGCTCGAGCCCGCGCTGCGAAGCCTTGAGCGTACGATCGGCAGCCATCTTTTCTTCCACCGCCTTCATGGCGACAGGCGTCACTTGCTTGACCTTTTGATCAGCCTGCGTGAACGCGGTGTTGGCCTTGGTGAACTCTTCATCGCCTTTCTTCTTGGCTTCGTCGGCCGCTTTCTTGGCAGCATCAGCGGCTTGGAAAGCCTTCTCGCTGACGGCCTTGGCTTCGGCTGCTACCTTGGCCTTGGCATCGGCATCCTGCATTTCCTTTTCCGCTGCCTTGACCGCTTCGGCTAGTCCCGCGTTATTGGGATCTTTGCCAGCCGCATCCTTCGCCTTGGCGACCTTTTCAGCAGCTTGCTTGGCCGCGTTCGCCGTGTCGGTCATCAACTTGGTTGCAGCATCAAATTCGGCTTTCGCTTTGTTGAACGCTTCGGTCGCCTTGGGAGCGGCTTCATCCGCAGCCTTCTTTACTTCCTCCGCTTTCGTCTTCGCGGCTGTGGCTTCCGTGAGTACCTTGTCAGCAGCTTCTTTGTCGATCGTAGGCTGCTTGGCCGCTTCGTCCTTCTTCTTGAAATCCTCGTCGGCCTTCTTCAGCGTCTCGTCGGACTTCTTGGAGTTCTCTTCCTCGGCCGCCTTGCGCTTGGTCGCCTCATCCAGGTCCTTCTTCGTCGACTCGACGTTGCGTTTGGCGAGTGCCACGGCGCGTGTCAAATCGTCGACTTTGATTTTAGCGCGGAAGTCACCCTTGAGTTCAAACGTTTGTTGACCGTTGGTGGCATTCCACAGCTTGGCCGAATTATTTGCACTCACCGAAGCGATCCGCTGGCCATCAGCCCGCACGGCAATCGCTTCCACGGGACCACCATGACTCATTTGACGAACGGAGTTACCCGCCATCACATTCCACACTCGCACCGTGCCGTCTTGGCTGCCCGAGGCGAGTTCCGTACCCATGGCGTTTGCGGCAACAAGAGCCGTGATCGGGCCGGTGTGTCCCGGTAATTCCTTGACGGGCTTAAGCGGTTCGGCAGGCTTCTCAGCCGCGGTCAGTGCTGCGTAGTCCCACAGGCGAATGATGTTGTCTGCTCCACCCGTGGCCAACTGCTTGCCTTCGGCGACGAGCGCGATGGCATGCACGGGAGCTGGAGTTTCGAGCTGACCGGCCGGAGCGCCGTCGGCCAAATTCCAAACTCGCACGGTCTTATCGAGCGACCCCGAAATCAGCTTCGTGTTGTCAGCGGAAAAACGTACGGCTGTGGCGGCTGCCGTGTGACCAGCCAAGTTCTTGGCTACCTGGCCATTCGACAGGTCATACACCTTGATCTTGCCCGTTTCCTCTGCGATCGCGGCGAACTTGCCGTCACCGCTGACGGCGAGCGAACGGGGAGCACCTTCCAGACCAGCCAGTTCGCCGGTCTTCACATTCTGGGTACGACGCCACAATTTCACTTCGCGATAACCGCCCGAGGCGAGCAGGTCGCCGGCAGGATTAAAGTCAAGCGATTGCACGAGATCGAGATGCGCGACTCCAGGATTCTTATACACGCCGCCGGAAAGCAGTGCGGGATCGGTGAGTCGTCCCAGTTCCCGCTTGCTCGGCAGGTGATACAAGAAAATCTGATTCGCACGGCTGGCGGCGGCATACTGGCCGTCGGGAGAAACGGCCACGGCGAAAATTGGATTCACTCCGGCTGGCAGCGATTGCCAAACGATCGGGGCACTGGTCCCAAGCACTTGACCCTTCGCGCCTTGATCGATCCAGAGCTTGATGAGTCCGAGTTCTTCGGGCGAGAGATTCTTGGCTTTGACATCATTGCCCTTGGGCGGCATCACCGGTTCCGCCTGGTGGGCGGCAACTTTGAGCAACAGACTTTCCGTGCCCTTGCCGGCAACGACTGCTGGTCCTTCACTGCCACCTTTGAGAATCGTTTGAGGCGATTCGAGGATCAGATCGCCTTCCTTCGCGGTGGCGTTGTGACAGGCCAAGCAGCTGCGCCGCAGAATTGGCAGCACCTCTTTTTCAAAGTCGACAGGACCATTGTGGTTCACGGTGGCAATGGCGATGGGAGTTGGTTTGTCGGCAGCCGCAGCATCACGGGCCAGCAAAGCGACGGTCATCAGGCCACTGGTAGTCAACAAGCGAGAGACAGTACCCAATATGTTTTTTGATCTCATGGGAAAACCTACCAAGAAAAAAAGATGACTGAGATGCGATGACGAATCAGCAGATGACTAAGAAGCCTTGTCCACTTTCACGACCACCTTTTCGGTCGTCTCGACATTAACATTATTAAATTTACCCTTCACGCGTACCGTGAAGGCATGTTCGCCGGGAGTGGCATTTTTATCAGCGGTGACTTCGAATTTGCCATCCGCTTGGCCAGCCGCCACCGCCAGCTTAGGAGCTGCCAGGCCGGCTACTCCAGCGGGCGGTTCCAGTGTCACTTCAACGGCATCGGCAAAGCCGAACAAGCGTTCAATCTTCACCGGTAGCTCGGCCTTCTCACCTTGCTTAGCGGCGACCATCGGTGCCGCCAGCGTGAGCTTCAGCGGCGCCGCGACGACGCGCAGCTTCACCGGTGTCGAGGCGAGGGCGAAGTTGATGTCCTTGGGAGCATTCGCCGTTTTGGTATCGTTGAGCTGTTTGTCGACTTCGGCTTTTTTGGCATTTGCCTTAGTCAAATTATCCATGGCCTCTTTAGCAGTGGCCTCGGCCTTGGTTTTAGCTTCGTCGGCGGCCTTTTGTTTGGTCTGGGCGTCGACGAGTGCTTTGTCGGCGTTGGCGGCTTGCTCGGCAGCAGTTTTTGCGGCCGCAGCGGTATCGTCGGCCGCTTTTTGTGCGGCGGCAGCGGCTTGCGCCAAACCGGCATTGCCAGCATCTTTCGCGGCGGCATCCTTGGCCGCGACCGCTTTATCAGCAGCAGCCTTGGCATTGTCGGCAGCAGTTTTGGCCGCCGCCGCCGTGGTGGTCTTGGCTTGCTCGGCCGTCTTCGTAGCGGCAGCGGCATCGGCGGCAGCCTTCACCGCCGCATCCTTCGCCGCGTTGGCTTCCTTCGACTTTTGGTCGCGCTGCGTGACCAGGGTTACAACGAATGCCTGTTCCGTTTCGAGTGCTTTAATCGCATCGGGATTGCGCGACATTTTCATCTTCGTGTCGGCACGCAACTGGAAGGTGTAGGTGCCGGGCTTCGTCTGCTGGTTGCTGATCGCCACTTCCAGTTTGCCGGCTGCCGTGTTTGGATCGAGGTTGATTTCGTTCGGCTTGATTTCGGCGGGCAAGCCGACGGCGGTCAGTTTGACCGCTTCCTTGTATTCACCGCGTCGCGCGAGATTCACCGGGATTTCAACTTTACCACCGAGTGACGTTTCCCAGACTTTATCCTCACCGACTTGAACGAAGGCGGGCGAGGTTTCTTTATCGAGCACGGCGAGGACGAGGTCGTTTGTCAGCCGGAACTTGGGCGGCTGATTTTGACGATTGGCGGTGCCCCAGGTAGCTGCTCCCACGCGTGCGACTCGCACCAGTTCCTTACCGCCCACATTCGATTTGCCGACGATGCGAATGGAACCTGCCCACGGACCGGCGCTCTCTGCAGCAGAGAAGACCAGGGGAGCGGTGCTCACGTCGCCGCCGAGGACCGCGCCTGGGCAGGTCACGCCCGCGGGCAAGCCTTCGACGGTGACCGAAACTTCACCTTTGAAATCATCGCGGCGGTCGAGCGTCAGCTGGAAGGTCGTGGAACCGCCACGTCGCAGCACGGGTACACCGAGCGGCACGTTGGGCTGATTTGGAGCCGGCGCGGGCAGTGACTGCACGACCACCAACCCGAAGTCGGATTGCAGCGGCTTGACGACCAGTCGATAGACATTTCGCGGATCTTGCCGACCATCGCCAAATTGATCACGCACCACGACTCGATAGGTACCATCTTCGGGAACGGCGAGGCGATACGAAGGATCGTCGGTGGAGGTGTCGAAGTCGCTGCCGATACGCGTATTGCGATCACCCGGATCGTCGACGGCGGCGACGTCGGTCATCGTCTCTTCACCCTTGTCGTTCTTGCCCACTTTGACCACTCGCATGAACGGGTCGGATTCGAGTCCGAGGCGATGCGAGATGAGATCCAGCGAGTAGATGTCGCCCTTCTTAGCGTCGAACTGGACCCAGTCGACATCGCGCTGAGGGTAGAACTGTCCGACCAATTCGAACGGCACGGTGAGCTTTTGTGCCTGGGAAGGTAGATTGTTGGGCTCCTGTTCGGCGACGACCGGAGCTTTGGCGATCGCCACGGATACCGCATTCGCTCCGGGGTAGGCGAAGGAGACGCGGTCGATGAGCGCCGACTGCGGCGGCGAGTAACCGCTGGGAGCGGTTTGACGCGCGGCATCTTCGCCAGGCAAAGGAATATTCACAGCAAGTTTCTGAACTGGCTTACCTTCGATCGTGATACCGGGAGCAGGCTGGCCGTTGGGCAGATTGCGTCCAAACAGCGTGTAGCTGTTGTTGCTACCGGCGAGGCCCGACGGCGGGAAAACGAAGTCGACGTAGGGACGCGTGTGGGCCGAGAGGCGATAGAAGTGTTCGGCCCCGCCCGCATAGACAAAGTCGTAGACGGCGATGACGTACGGACCTGCCGCTGGGGCAGTGAAGTCCAGAAGCGGATCGCGCCCGATCTGGTCGCGGCTGCGAGCCACTTCTTTGCCAGCGGCATTGATGAGGATGAGGGTGGCGTCCATGCGCGAATCAATGCGCTCGGCCCAGCATTCCACCAGCACTCGCTGACCCGCCTGCAGGTTGATTTTGTAGAAGTCGCGAGCGTTGGCATCGGCGCGGGCGCTGACGACCGCACCGAGCGGCAACTCCATCGCTTTATCAATCTGCGTATTGCCCGCCGCCTCAATTAATTCTTCGACGGCACCCACGGCGAACATTCGCGGATTAGAAACACCAAAGCGACTCACGACGCGTGATTCGTACATGCCGGGTGGCACATCGGCGGCGATCTTCACGACGAAGGTATTGGCAACGGGGCGCGGCGCCGATTGCAGCTCATTGGCTTCACCCATTTTCAGCGTGGCAACGATGCCGGGGTGGGAGAAGAGCAGTTGTGCGGCGTCATCCAAGTCGGTCCCGGTGATGGTGACTTCGAGCTGCGAGCCCTGTTTGGCACCTAGTGGAAAGAGCGACGTCAAACTGGTTGACGGCAACTGCGCCCAACTGGTGGTTACAGGCACCGTGACAGCGACGGCGGTCAAAGAGGCAAGTAGCCAACGTTGCCAGCGGCGACGCAGGCTGAGACGACGGGATAAGCGGGACGCTCCAAACATCTTAGACGGCTCCAGGGATCGGGGGCAAAGTGAGATGGCGCGGTCGGCTTTTCGGCGTCCGACACGGGCGACGTTGGGAGTTGAGCGGGGAGGGAGGGCCAGGCGGATGGAATAGCCGCCAAACACTTAGGAGGGACAGTTGCGGATCGATCGATCCAGTGGCCGGAAGCTGTTGCTCACCGGCCACTCGATCTGCTTTTTTCTCTCGATCGGATGATCTGTGTGTCGACCAAGCAGTCAAGCTCGGTCGACACCTGACAGTTTAGTGATTGAACAAGAACTCTTTCGTATTCAGCAGTGCCCAGACGATGTCCTCGAACGCTCGCTTGGGTTCAGCCTTGTTCTTTTCAATGTGCGCGACCGCGATATTCACCTCTTCCGCCGACGGCTCGCGTGAGAACGCCAGCAGGTAGAGGTCGCGAATCTTGGCCGGCAGTGGCCGATTGGCGTCGGCGGCGAGCGTGGCGGCTCGTCCGGAACCCGACGTCAGCTTGCCTTGGATTTCACCTGAGTTGAGCAGGTGGAGGCTCTGGGCCAAGTTGGCTTCGCTCGAACGTTCACATTCGCACGCACTGCTCGATTCCGGCCGTCCGAAGACAGTCAAGAAGTACGAGTTGAAACCGTTGTCGGGCAACTGCACGGCACGCGTGCCGGCGGGAATGGCACCGAAGGCGGTGGGCGAACCGGTCACTTGATCGATCGCATCGAGCAGCACTTCGGCGTTCAATCGCTTGGGATAGTAACGCGAGAAGTTCTGCTTGTCGTCACGATTCCACTGATTCGGTTCGGCACTCAACTGGTACACGTTGGAATTGCAGATCGTGCGCACCAAGTGCTTGAGATCGAATTTGTGATCGATGAAGTCCTTGGCCAGTGCGTCCAGCAGGGCTGGATTGGAAGCCGGATTGGTCACTCGCATGTCATCTTCGGGATCGACCAAACCGCGACCGAAGAAGTGCTTCCAGTAGCGATTGACGAGCGACTTGGCGAAGAACGGATTCTTGGCGTCGGCCATCCAGTCCACCAGGGCGTGACGCGGATCGACATCAGGGGCGATATCGAGCGTATCGCTACCCAAACCGGTCGGACGAATGTCTTTTCCAGTCTTGGGATTGCGAGCAGCAGCGGTGCCGACCTTGTGGAAAATTCGCTCTTCATTCTGCTCGTCGCCCTTCTTGCGACCAACTTGAGCAAAGAATGCGGTGAAGCCGTAGTAATCGGCTTGGCTCCACTTTTCAAATGGATGGTGATGGCAGCGGGCACATTGAATACGCAAGCCCAAGAAGAGCTGCGCGGTGTCTTCCACCTGCGCCGACTGATCCTTCACTTCGCGATACCACGACACAGCGGGCGACTTACCAGGTTCACCCGAGGCGGTGAGGATCTCGCGGACGAACTGATCGTAAGGCACGTTGTTGATCAAGTTTTCGCGGATCCAGTCGTGGAAGGCGAAGGTGGCCGACTTATCGCTATCTTGACGGCGTTTGTTACGCAGAATCGCGTTCCACTTGTTGGCAAAGTAGTCGGCGTAGTCGGCGCTATCGACGAGTCGATTGACGAGATTCTCGCGCTTGTTGGGATCCTTGTCGGCAAGAAACGCTTCGGTTTCTGCTAACGAGGGCAAGCGACCGGTCACATCCACCGAGACGCGACGCAGGAACGTCGTGTCATCCGACACCTTGGACGATGGCAATCCGAGAGCCTTGAGCTTGCCGAACACGAGTTCATCGACGAACCCCTTGGTCTTGGGCTGATTGTTCACGGGCAGGCCGAGTGGGATGGTGGCGCGGAAGACGCCCAC
>JBJSXJ010000014.1:0-13922 GCA_046086325.1 Planctomycetota bacterium
CTCGCCACCCGCCACCCGCCACCCACCACCCTCCGTGCCTTTGTGTCTCCGTGCGAAACCGCATTCCCCGTGTCTCCGTGCCTCCGCGTCTCCGTGCGAAACCGCATTCCCCGTGCGAAACGCTTTTCAGGCCCGGAAAGAGGTCTCGCATGACCCCGCCCTTTCCAGTACTGTCCCGCGAAGATTTTTGGTAGGGAGTGACAGGTATGAACCGCAACAACTGGCTGATTTTGGCTTTCCTCGTTGGGGGACTGAGCTGCGTCCTATTACCCACTGCACAGCGAACCGGCGTGCACGCTCAAGAACGACTGCCACTCGATCTAGACGACTACACCCCCGAGGAACGCGTCTACATTGAAGTCTATGAACGCGTGAACCGGAGCGTCGTGAATATCACGACCAAAAGTGCTCGACTGGATTTCTTTTTGCGCGAGACACCGCTGGAGGGAGCCGGTTCCGGCTCGATCCTCGACCAGCAAGGCCATGTGCTCACCAATTATCATGTGGTGGAAGGGGCTCAAGAGATTCGCGTGACGCTCTACGACGGCGAATCTTACGAGGCGACGCTGGTCGGGCACGACGCGATGAGCGACCTGGCGGTGCTGCGCATCAACGTGCCCGCCGAACGACTCTTCCCCGTCACGATCGGCGATAGTTCGCGACTGCGAGTTGGCCAGCGGGTGATTGCGATTGGCAATCCGTTTGGACTGGAACGCACCATGACGCTGGGGATTGTCTCCAGTCTCAATCGCACGTTGCCATCGCGCCGAGGACGAACGTTGAAGTCGATCATCCAGATCGACGCGGCACTCAATCGCGGCAACTCGGGTGGTCCGCTGCTGGATAGTCGTGGTCGCCTGATCGGCGTCAACACCGCGATTGCCAGCAGTACCGGCGAGAACACGGGAGTTGGCTTTGCGATTCCGGTAAGCACGGTGTCGCGAGTTGTGCCGCAGCTCATTCAGCGCGGACGAGTGATTCGGCCTGAACTGGGTGTCACGCGTGTGCTGGAGAATGAACGGGGAGTGGTGCTGGTGTCGCTGAGCGCGGGTGGACCGGCCGAACAAGCGGGACTCCGCGGCTTCAAATTGGTCCGTGAGAAAAAACGTCGCGGCCCGTTCACCTATGAAGAGCAGAAAATTGACCGCTCGCAAGCGGATACGATTATTGGAGTGGCAGGTCAAAATGTCCGCTCGGCGGACGATCTGTTATCGCTGGTGGAATCGAATCGCCCCGGCGACACGATCGAACTGACGATCTTGCGCGATGGTCGCGAAGTCGTCGTGCCCGTGACACTCGTCGCCGCCGAATAGCAAATCCCTTCACTCGCAGCGGGAGTCTCAGAGCGATGATCAAGCGCTGGTGGCAGCGGCTCGAACCCGCCCTGGGCTGGTTTTGCGTCGCCTTGGGTCTGCAGCTGCGGCTGGTGGAGTCTTATGTGCTGCGCCTGGAGTTTTCTCAGTGGCTGGACCGCTGGCTACGGTCGGCTCAGGGAAAATCACCAAGTTTGTGGAACCGAGTTTTTCCCGAGGGCGCTCCGGTGCGTCAAACCGTGCCGCCCGCCAACGGGATCGGCTGGGCCATCCTGGCACTGGGTATCGTGCTGCTGGCCCATGTCTACGCGCGGCGTTTACCAGCTCTGCGATCGGGAGGACAGCGATCAGCGGGACAGCGATCGTCAGCGTCCCGGGCACCGGCGGAGCGTCCGTCGGGGAAAGCGCGATCGAGTGGCTCGCGGAAATAACTGACTGAGTCGCAAGGACCGTCGTTCTTAGCCGAAGCGGCGGAGCTGTTTTTCGTTGTCGTCGCAGGGCAGATCGTCGGGCAGTCGCAAGGTCACCCCTCGTGGCACTCGTCGCTCCGGCACATAACCACGTCGGCCAGCGGAGAGAAAGGGAGCGAGTCGAGCAGCGGGGCCGGTGGGATAGTTTTTCGTCAGCTCGGCAATCGCTTCCGGCCAGGTAAAGCCGTAGCGATACATGATGCGATAGGCCTCTTTGAGCTGCAGCATTTGTTCGTCGGCGACTCCCGACCGCCGTAAGCCAATGCGGTTCAGCCCCACGACACGATTGGTCGCGCCATCGACCGTGACATACGGCGGCACATCCTGCACGATGCGAGCTTGACCACCCACCATCGCCAGCGTCCCGATCCGGCAGAACTGATGGACCGCCACGGCTCCCCCGAGATACGCTCGATCTTCCACGATCACGTGACCGCCCAGCATCACGTTATTCACAATGATGGCATGATTACCGACGACCACATCATGACCGACGTGTGCGTTGACCATCAGCAGATTCTGGTGGCCGACCCTGGTCAGCTGACCCGGCTCCATCGCGGCATGGACCGTGGTATTTTCGCGAAAACAGTTCCGATCACCAATCGAAACTCCACCATATTCCGTTGTGACTTTGGCGTGCTGTGGCTTGCCACCGAGCACCGCGCCGTCGCCCACTTCATTCGCCACTCCCAGCGTCGTGCGGCGTTTAATCACCACTCGACAACCAAGCTGGCAGTCGTCGCCAATGACCACTCCATCTTCAATGACGCTATAAGGCCCGATGGCGACATTGGCGCCTAATTGAGCCTCGGGACTGACGATTGCCGTTGGATGAATCTCGGTGGCCACGGGTTCGAGTACCTCCCTGTACGTCGATTTAATGAACGCGTCCTGGCGTTGGGGCGAAGAATAGACGCAAAGGGCGGTCCGTGTACATTCCAAAATTTACTTCTCTGAAGCAAATTCCAGAAAAAGACGATTCTTGCTGCCCGCCGCTGTCTCGCGTACCAGGTAGCTCGGCTGTATCGCTTGTGCCAGCCTCGAGCGCAAAAAATTACTCGGCGAAATAGGGAAAACGCTGAAACCTGGCAAACTCTGCGGACGATGTAACCCTTGCCGATCACGGAGGACAAAAGGCATAGGGACATGGATTGTTGATTTTCGTCCGTGCAGCTCTTTTCTCGGGAATGAAGGCTCCGTGTCCACGAAGACTCCCAAGCAAAATTCGCATAAAAATCCGCATTTACGTTTACATGTGGAGGAGCCGGCGACGCCCGTCCCCAACACGCTCGACGCCGCCTGGCTGGCTGACCTGCGACGGAGCTTCGCCGCCGCCACCGGCTGGACACTCGACTGGGACGAACGACCCGCTCGCGGTCCCGGCCGGCGTTTCGACCCCTCCGCACGCCAAGAACCCTGGCTGCGCCCCACCGGCAACTCGCTGGCCGGCCTGCATCTGGGTGCATGGACCGCCGACACGGCTCCTCCCACCAACACCAGCTCCAGCGCTAGTCCCACCAGCTCCAGCGCTAGTCCCACCAGCTCTGGTACCAGCCCCGCCAGTTCGCACTCCAGCCCCGCCATTCCCAAAGCACTCCTGCAGCCGCTCGTACAGTCGCTCAACCATCTGCTACTACAGCTCACCGGAGCCCGCGGCGCGCTGAAACATCGAGAGGCGGAACTGGCGGCGGCGATCCCGGTCGGCCAGCAGCGTCCCAGCGGACGACAGCTCGCCCTCCGCCTAGAAGACCTGCTCCGCTCCATCACCGCCGCCACGCAGATGCGTGCCGCCGGACTGTATCTGCTCGATGACGCCACCAGCGTTCTAAAACTTCGAGCTGGCTGGGGCTTGCCTCCCGAGCGTCACTGCGAGCCACCGCGGTCACTGCGCGGACAACTGGGCGACCTCGAAGCACTCCTAGGCCACACGCTCGCCATTCCCGACACGCGCGAACAGCAAGCTTGGAATCCACCGGAACCGTGCGCTGCGGCGATGTGTGTCGCGATCGCCAGCCAATCCGTGCCGCTCGGTACCATCTGGCTCTTCGGGGATGAACCGCGGAGCTTTTCCGGTGAACAGATCGCACTGCTAGAATTCCTGGCCGGCCGCATTGCCGTGGAACTGGAACGCGATACGCTGGCCCGCGAAATCCACTCATTGCAGCACGTTCGACGCCAATGGCAAAGCGCGGTTCGCTGGCAGCGACAGCGACTGCCTAGCCCGGAACCGCTGAGTGATGATTGGCAGATCGCCGGTTCGGCTGGCTCCAGCGGCCGACTCACCAACGAATTCTACGACTGGGAAATGCTCCCCACCGGCCAACTCGCACTCACCGTCGCCCGCGCCGACGGAAACTCCCTCGAGGGCAGCCTGACCACCGCCGCCCTGCACGCCGCTCTGAAAACACTTAACCCCATCTGCCACGACCCGCGTCAACTGCTCCGTCGCCTGAACGAAACCTGCTATCGCTCATCCGCCGGTGGTGCCACCAGCTCCCTCATCCATGCCAGTATCAGCCCCGACACCGGTGCCGCGCGACTGCTCGCCGTCGGCGATGTCACCGGCCTCCTCATCCGCGGCGAGCAGATGACGACCATCAAGCCCCAGCGGCGAAAATTGGGCGAAACTCCCGAAACCTTTTTCCGCATTCACCAGCAGCAGCTCGAAGTCGGTGACCTGCTGATCCTCGGCTGCGGCCGTTTGGCAGCACCCGCCGAACCCGCGGCAACCGAGAACGCCGCTTCCCCACCGGCCCTGTTCGCGCTGCCCTGGGAAACCCTCGTCCGACTGCTCACCCCACTCGCCGCGACCGCCTCCGCTGCCCAGATCGTCGAAGCGATCCAAGCCGCCGTGCTGGAAGCGGATGACTTCTGCGTGGATGAACCCCAGCTCATCGTCGTCCGCCGCCGCAGCTCAACCACCTAAACCACGAGCTCCGCCAGAACTGACCCCACAACCACGATTGGCACCTTGACGACTTCCGCGAATGCCCTAGACTCTGTCCTACCAATTACATCCTACGGCCCCTGGTCGTAAGTTCGCGGGAATGGCGGAATTGGCAGACGCGCAAGGTTGAGGGCCTTGTGGTAGTAATACCGTGCAGGTTCAAGTCCTGTTTCCCGCACTCTCTTTTTTCTCTCTCGGTGACCCTTTCTCACTCACCGGCCACCCGTTGCGCACAGCGTCGCTCTTTTTTGCGCACGGAGACGCTCTTTTTTTCGCACGGAGATCACGGAGATTGTTTCGCACGGAGACACGGGGGGCACGGAGAAGACTGATTGAGTGAGTGGGTGAGTGAGTGATTTTGTGTTCTAGTTGAGATTAGAAGAAATCGTTGGAATACAAATTCGAACCGACTCTTCATCCTTCATCCTTCATCCTTCATCCTTCATCCTTCATCCTTCATCCTTCATCCTTCATCCTTCATCCTTCATCCTTCATTCCTCCGAGTCTTTGTGTCTCCGTGCGAAACAAATTCCCGTGTTCTCCGTGCGAAACAAATTCCCGTGTTCTCCGTGCGAAACAAATTCCCGTGTTCTCCGTGCGCAAAAAAAGAGCGTCTCCGTGCGCAATAAACCAAAGCGTCTCCGTGCGCAACATCCCCACCGTGTCTCACAAGCCCCAGACGGATTTGAAGAGCTGCTGCATTTGGCGCCACGACTGTTCGTCGGCGGCGGCGTTGTACTTTAAGCCTTCGATGCCGTGTTTGTCGGCATCTTTGACGGTGAAGCTGTGGCGAGCTCCGGGATAGGCGACAAATTCATAGCTCACCTTCGCTTCATCCAAGGCTCCACGAAACGCTTGAATGGCAGCGGGCGGAATGAAACTATCATCCGCTCCGTGGCAGACCAGAATTTTGGCTTTCACTTGTTTTGCTTCGGGAGCGGTTGCGGCGGGCAAAGCGGCGTGAAAGGTTGCCACCGCTTGCACATCCGCTCCGGTGTAAGCTAACTGCAACGCGGTGGAACCGCCAAAGCAGTAGCCGATGACGCCCAGGCGTCGAGCGTCGACGTGGGGCTGTGTCTTGAGCACTTCCAGAGCCGTGGCGGCTCGCTTACGCCAGTCGGCGACGTTCTCACGTACCTTGGCCGCCATCTGCCCGGCTTCCTGCGGATGCTGCGCAATCTTTCCCTCGCCGTACATATCGGCCGCAAAGGCGACATAGCCGAGTGCCGCGAGCTGCTCGGCGCGTTGCCGAGCGTAATCGTTTAAGCCCCACCATTCATGGACCAGTAAGATCCCCGGGCGATTCCCCTCCCGCTTGTCGTCCCAAGCCAGATAACCACGACACTCCAGGTCGCCATGCTGATACTTCACCACCTTCGTCCGCACCTCGGCCAACGCCGCTCGCGACGCCCCACCAGACCCCAGGGCCGCCAACAGTGCCAGGCCCAGCCAACGCCAACCTGTCGTCATCCGTCGAGCTCGTGTTACCGTCATGATTTCAGCTCCTCGTACTAAGTCCCTGAATAAGATTGAAATAATGAATTTGATGACCAAAACAACTTCCATTACGCGCCCACCGCGATCGGTCCCCCCACCGCGATCCGTCCAACCAGTGCGATCAATCCGCCTCGCGTTGTTTGCTCGCCGCCGGGCTGGGGCGAGTTGCCTGGGGCTGATCATCGGCATACGCGCGACGATCGAGATAGTAGAGCGGGGCGCCGAGTGCGACGGGCATTAAGCCCAACAGTGCCAGCTCGCCGGCATACGACAAACTCTCATGCAACATGTACACACTCGCCAAACAAAACAGCGTAGGTGTAAGCGGAAAGAAGGGCACTCGAAACGGCCGCGGTCGATCGGGATCAACTTTACGCAGCACGAACAGCGCTAGGCCGGTGAGCAGGAAGAACCCCCAGAAAATTGGGGACGTGACCGCGACCAACGTGTCAAATCCGCCACCAAATTTACTCCAGTTCGGCGGCGTCAGGCCCACTCCGCGAAAACCACTATCCAAGACCGCACGCCCACTCTCCGTGCCAATCAAGACAATCATCAGCATAGCGGTGACACCGCTGGCCAAGAGCGACCAGACGGGTCCGTTCAGCCGCGGATCCCACCGCCGTAAAAAGGCGAATACGCGGTGATCGTACCCCATCGATGCGTAGACGCGCGAACCGGTAAACAAGAGGCCATTGATCGCTCCCAGCGAAGAGACCATCACCATCAAGATCACCGCTCGCTCCATGCCGCGCGCGACCGCGTCCCCGCTACCCCAGTGACGCACGGCCGCCACCAGCACGTCCGCTGCTGGCGCCGATGATCGGCGCACGCCATCAAAACCCAAGGCATACCAGTAAGCCAGATTCACCAGCAGGTAGACCACCAGCACGAGACCGGTGCCGAGTATCAGGACGCGCGGAATATTCTTCTGGCCATCCCGCACTTCGGCCGCCACGAAGGCCGCATCGTTCCAGCCTCCAAAGGCATACAGCACGAAGATCATCGCCAAGCCAAATCCCGGTCCCTGCATTTCTTGGGTCGGGGCGAGCGGCTGCTGACCGCCCGCCACAAGTGCCGCGAGGACGATGGCGCCGAGTCCGACGAGCTTGCCGAGGGTAAGCAGATTCTGCAGCGTTTTACCCACTCGAGCTCCAATCAAATTGGCCACCGTGAGCACTCCGACCGACGCCAGCGCAAAGCCCACTCCCAGCGTCGCCGACGCCGGCTTTCCCGGTTCCAAGCCCCACAGGCGCAGGGCATAGTCGGAAAACACATAGGCCAGCGAACCAATGCTCCCCGTCAGCGTCGCCGCCAACTGCGACCAGCCAAAGAGAAAAGCAAACCAGCCCCCAAACGCTCGCTTTAAATAGGAGTAATCACCGCCCAAGTCATGATAGGTGGTCGCCATTTCGGCATAGCACAAAGCACCAGCGAGCGACAAAACGCCGCCCAGCACCCAGGCACCAATCAGCCCCCAGGGACCGGTCACGTTGCCAAAAATCAGCGGCGGCGATTTGAAAATCGACACTCCGACCACAATGCCCACAATGATGCTGATGCCATCCGCCGGACTTAAATGCGGCTGGTGCGACTCGGAAGAACCCGCTGCTGACGACCCCATCCCTCTCACCAACTTTCTTACCAGTTCAATCCACGCACCATGCACCACGCACCACTACCAGCGATAAATCGCACAGCTCGACAACGTATCCTTCAGCTCACTGACCGTGCTCTCTCGCAGCTCGATCCCCCGCACATACAGCATCTTCAGCGTCGGCGCGTTCTGCAGCAGGAGCAGTTTTTCTTCCTCCACTGGATTATGGCTGATATTCAGCACGCGCAGCTTCGGGAGCGGCTGGAGATGCTTTAAACCACCGCCCGTGATCTGCGCATGACTCAGCGTGAGCACTTCCAGGTTGCGCATCGTGCCGACCATTTCCAGATCCGCATCTTTGACCACGCAGCGACTCAGATTCAGCGTCCGCAGCTCGGACAGCTTCCGCAGCTGAGCCACCCCTTTACCCGTCACTCGCGTACGCTCCAGCACCAACAGCACCAGCTCCGGTAGCTCTGCCACCGACTCCAGCGCCGCATCCGTGATGTCGGTCCGATCCAGATAGAGCATCTCGAGCGTCTTGAGCGACGCCAGCTTCTTCACACCCGCATCACTGATCGCACAGCCCCCCAGTTGCAGCTCGAATAGTTTCGGGAAATGAGTGAGCCAGTCGAGTGCCGCGTCGGGAATGCCCGTGTCGCTGGCGTTGAGCACTTGCACGTGACCGTCGGCATCCACTTCCGCTTCCACCTTGAGCGACCGCAAAGCCGCCAGCGCAGTCGCCTCATCGGTCACCGCCGGCAAATCCTTCCGCGACTGCAAATCGATCGCCGCTCGGCGCACTTCATATTTATGCAGCCATGCCTTCTGCGGCTGACCATCAATCCGGAGCTCCGCCTGCAACCAGGGATCACGACGAGCGGTTATCGTGAGCGGCGTGCCACGCTTGAGCGTCGCCAGCGTGCGTTCCTTAAAACCAAATTCGACCTCCGCATCCACCGTAACCACCGCATCACCCACATCCAGATCCACCGCTCCGACGGTCCCCGTGCTCAGCAGTAGCACGGGCAGCAGTCCCATCAGCCAAGATAAACGCAGCATCGCGATCGCCTCCCTCTGGTCACCTTCAGTTCCCTGCACACCCTCTTCCCAGCGCCGTTATCCTAGAAACCCCGCCGCGTCGGGTCGAGTGACGCTGCACAGATTCCGGGAAAGAGAGCACACAGTTTTTTTGAAACACGGTTTTGTATTTGAAACACAGAGGCACAGAGGACACAGAGGATGCAGGGAAAAAAATGCTCGCAAGATTGTGTCCGGAAAGATCCCTTCTCTGTGCTCTCTGTGCCTCTGTGTTTTAATACCTCTGTGCCCTCTGTGCCTCTGTGTTTCAATACCTCCGTGCTCTCTGCACCCTCTGTGTTTCAAACCAACAGTCCCTCACGCATCACCGATCCGCCACGCACTCGTAAGCCAGTTCCTCGTAGCGCCGCACAAAGGTGTCCCAGTCGTACTGAGCGGCAGTGAGCGGTCCGGCCGCCGACAATCGCTCGCGTAAATCGGTACTTGCCAGCAGTCGCCGCAAACCCGCCACGAAACTACCCAGGTCCGCAGCGACCAGCAATCCGTTCTCATCCGCTCGAATCACTTCACCAATTCCACTGTCGCTACGTACGGAAATCGTCGGTAAGCCCATGCGCAGAGCCTCCAGCAGCGCCACCGGTGTGCCCTCATATTCACTCGTCAGCGCCCAGGCACTGGCACCCTGCAAGAAACTCCAGATCTCCGGTATTCGTCCCCGCAGCCGCGCCCGGGCGCACAAACCAAGATCCTCGATGAGCTGCTGCAGTTCGCCGCGCAGCGGACCATCACCTGCAATCTCCAAATCCCACTCGGGAAATTCATCTGCCAGCTCCGCAAACGCGCGCAGCAGCCAGTCCCAGCGTTTTTCGCGTGCCAAGCGTCCCAGTGCTGCCAGACGAAAACGTCCTGCTGGTGGCCGATCCACCGCCAGTTCCGGCGGCGGCTCATCCACCGCCGGCGGAATCAGCCGCGCCCCTCGCCCGTGGAAACCGCTCACGGTCGGCTGCGACGCCGCACTAATCGCCACAGCCGCTGTCGCTCGTCGATAGGCCCACGGTCGTAGCCCACGCCAGATCCGGGGCAAGGGATGAAAACGTGGATCGGTCATCTCGGACACGATGAGCGGTATCTGCAGGCCTACCAGCGCCAGGGACATGACGATATTGAACTGATCACAAAACGAGATCACCACATCGGGCTGCAATTCCCTCACCGCACGCCGCAGCGCCCGCACTCGCAGCCCATTCGCTCTCACCGCTTGCCACAGCGAATGACTCTCGCTGATTAAATCGAGTCCCCGGCGGTGCACGCGTGGCCCCACGGCATACCGATCCGACTCCACTGCCGCCAGCGTCAGCAGCGTCACCTCATGCCGCTCCGCCAAACGACTCGCCAGCCCCGCCAGCAAATGCTCCGCACCGCCGCCGCTAAGTCCATGAATGGCGCAGACGATTCGCAGGGGTCGAGTCATCGTGAAGGGCTGCCTAAATCGCGTACGAAGATGGCCGCTCGGGCGGATGTTGACGCAGGTATTCTGCCGTCCGACTGATTCCCTCGTCCAGCGACACGGTCGGTGACCAGCCGACCAGTTCCCGCGCCAACTGACGACTCGCTAACAGCTCGTCCACCTCGCTTGCCTCCGGACGCAGCCGCTCGGACTGCACCACCAGCGGCTTCTGAGTTCCCAGCCGGCGCTGACAAAGCTCCGCCAATTCGCCCATCGAAATCGACTGCTGCGACCCCAAGTGAATCGTTCGTCCCTCGACTGCCGCAGCCTGCGCAATTTGCACGAACCCCGCGGCGGTGTCCGTGACAAACGTCAAATCACGCCGCGGATGCACTGCTCCCAGTTCCAACCGGTCGGCAAATAAGAGCTGCCCCAGGATGGTCGGCAAAATCGCTCGCATGCTTTGCCGCGGACCGTACGTGTTGAACGGACGCACGATGACCACCGGAGTTCCAAACGAACGATGAAAGGACAGAGCCAGCGCGTCAGCCGCAACTTTACTCGCGGCATACGGTGACTGTGGTGACAACGGATGCTGTTCGGTCATCGGTGTCTGCTGAGCCGTCCCGTAGACTTCACTGGTGGAGGTTTGCAGCAGCCGCTGGACCGAGTGCCGCCGACACGCTTGCAGCACATGCAGTGTGCCGTTGAGGTTCGTGGCGAGGTAATCGGCCGGCGCGGCATAGGAGTAGGGAATGCCGATGAGTGCTGCGAGGTGAAAGACCCAGTCACAGCCAGCAACCGCTTCATCAACAAAATAGGGATCGCGTACATCGCCCCAGCGACACTCCACCGCCGCCTGAATCTCTCGCGGTAACTCCGCGAACTTGCCCGACTCCCCGCGTCCGTTGTATTTGAGCAGAGCTCGAGTGGTTACGCCGGCGCGCACCAAAGCCTCCACCAAGTGACTACCGATAAACCCACCGGCTCCCGTCACCAAAGCTCGAATTCCACGTTGCTCGGTCATGTTGCTCACTACCTTTGTTGCGGTGCGGATTGCCGCGCCAGCCGCGCCACTCGGCGAATCAATTGTTCCAGTGGCAAAGGCCAGGCGAGCGGTAGATCGAACGTCGAAGGCACAGGCTCCGCCATCGCCAGTTCCCTCATGATCGGCGACGGCACGCCGACGGAAAACGTCGGCCGACGCGCATCGTCCGGCACCCGCCACACCTGCTCGCGATCATACTCCGCCGCTAACCAGTTGGCGACCTGCAGAATCGTCACTCCCGCACCCGAACAGGCATGCTGAATTCCGCTCACCGACGGACGATTCGCCAGGGACACGATCGCGCGCGCCACCAGCTCCACCGGCACAAAGTCTCGCACATCATGAGCGGCCGGCAGCATGAGAGGTGTGGCGTCAGAATTCGGCGCAGCCTGCAACCGCGCCAGCAGGTCTGGAACGACCAGTCCCAGCGGCTGCTGCGGTCCAAATAGATTGAACACACGCAGCACACAGGCACTGAACCCCCACCGCTGCGCCTGCTCCCAGACGACCTCGGTCTGTCGCCACTTGGAACGACCGTACACCGTCGTCGGCTGCACGCCCTCCTGCACATCGACCGGCTCAGCGGTTCCCCGCACTCCATACTCCGCCGCCGAGCCAATCGATACCACGCGCTCGACTCCCAGCTCGCCGGCCACCGCCAGCAGATTCCGAGTCCCCTCGACATTCACCTCGTCAAACATCCGCGTCTCTCGCTCCGCCGCACCAGGGTCGCGCGCCTGAGCAGCGCCCCGTCTCGTGCGACCGGTGAAACCGGCCAGATGAAGAATCGTGCTCGGTCGCGCCGCGGTGAGAAACCAGCGCACGGCGGCCGCGTCGCGCAGATCAAGGCGCGGTGACTGCGGGGCGGAACGGAGCTCCAGGAACGAGCGTCCGGCGGCTCGCAGCTGAGCCGTGACATAGTGCCCCAGATAGCCCGTACTGCCAGTCACCAGCAGCCGCTCGCGGCGCTCAACGGGCTCGCGGCACTGGTCGCGTTCCTCATGCTCTGGGCCAGCAGCCGCTGTCGCACGAGTGGCGGGGGGCGATGGATGGAAAAACGACTGCCGGTTCATGACTTGAGCGGCACCAGGTATTGTTCCGGGGAAGCTGCAAACGCCTGACAAGCTCGATCGTAATCCTCCACCGCACCAATATCGAACCAGCTATCGTGCCGCGGCACACAGAGCACCCGGAGCCCGGCATCGCGCGCTCGCAGATGCAGCGTCGGCATATCCAGCGGCTGATCGAGCGGAATCAGGGGTAAGGCCGTCGGACTGACCACATAGATTCCCGTGCTCACCCAATACGAGAGCGTCGGTTTTTCGCGGTACTCGGCCAGTAATCCCTCAGCACTGAACTCCACGACCCCATACGGTACTTTCACTTCCTGCGGACGAACGGCGATGGTGATATCCGCAGAGCGCTGCTGGTGCTCGTGAACCAGCTGCGCCAAGTTGATGTTAGTGAGCAGGTCACCGTTGCAAACCACTAGCGGTTGGTCGAACCAGTCACCCAGGTGCGCCAGACAGCCCGCAGTTCCCAGCGGTCGCGGCTCCACAAAATAATCAATCTTCGCGTGCCACCGCCCACCATCTCCAAACATCGCCTGCACCAAGCTGGCCTGGTAAGCGAGTGTAATCCGCAGCTCCTGAATGCCGTCGCGAACGAGCTGGCGGACCAGGATTTCCAGTGCCGAGTAATTGCCGATCGGCAGTAGCGGCTTGGGAATCGTAATCGTGTAAGGACGCAACCGAGTGCCCATGCCTCCAGCCAAAATCACCGCTTTCATCACCGCCCACCTTCCCCCAAATGAACCTCATCCAGTTCTCAATCGCTCCGCGTCATTCTATTCCAGGCCGTGCGATCCGCAGCAGCTTGTGCCAGGGAAATCGTAGTCGGCCGCTGACATAGGGAAACGGTGCTAGGCGACGACTGTTTGGCGACGACTGTTTCGCGACGACTGTTTCACGACGACTGCCTGTCAATCCAGGCAAACTACACAGCACAGGCAAACACCAGCGGCTTTCCTAGGCCCTTACAACCGATTCACGCCGACGAACTGGAATCTCCGACATTCTTTCCAGAGCAGCGCATCTTTACCGGACCCGCACGGAGATGGGAAACGAGTATTGGTTATGGACACTCAGCACCGGCGTCATCTGAGGTTGCGAAGTTGTCTTCGAGCGGTCGCGGGGAAACCGCTTTGGACCGGCCTGGCCATCGTGGGGCTCGGTCTGCCCGGACTGGCGTGTGGACAGACAACGGAGCGGGTCACGAGTGCCAACCGGGGAATGGTGCGTCGAGTGTCTGCGTCGATCAGCTCGGATGCGCCCGGGCGAGTGGTTCCGGCGAAAGCGACTCAGCCAGGATCTTGGACCCTATCGCAATTCGAACAGTTGGCACTCGGCAACCACCCGTCACTCTCCGAATACCAAGGCAAAGTCGAAGCCGCTCGCGGTCGCTGGCAGCAAGCCGGCTTGCTCCCGAATCCGCCAGTTGGTTACTCAGGTCAGCAACTCGGTAGTCGTGGCTTCGCCGAGCAGCATGGAGTGATCGTTCAAA
>JBJSXJ010000015.1:0-21369 GCA_046086325.1 Planctomycetota bacterium
GTGGGTGGTGGGTGGTGGGGCGAGCGAACGCTTGGGGTATCTGCCGAGCCGTACTGGACAACGTTGTCCAGTTTAAGGTTTGGTAGCGGAGCCGGTCAAGTTGGCGGCAAATGTTCCGGGGGGACTTTACTGGCGCGCGCCGACAACGCATTATGTTGGGCTCGACACGACCCCGGCGGATGGCTTGTTCAGAGCGGAATGGTCTGGCCACGCGCGGCAATCGTGCCAGCTGATCCCAAGGATCTTGATCGCCATGGCGAATTCCAACGACTTTCAGGCTCCCCATCCTGGTTCGAAATCCATGCCGCAGTGGACGACGGGCGAGCTGATTGAAGCGCCGTTTTTCGCGGCGCGCAACTGGCGTGCTTGGCTGGCGATGATTGGGCCGGGCTTGGTGATGGGAGCGGCCGCGATTGGTGGTGGGGAGTGGCTGTCGGGGCCGGTAGTTTCGGCCAAGTATGGTGGCGCGCTGCTGTGGGTCGCGGCCTTCAGCATCCTCATCCAGGTGCTCTACAACATCGAAATCTGTCGCTACACCTTGTACTGCGGCGAACCGATTTTCACGGGAAAGTTCCGCATGTTGCCGGGGCCGATGTTCTGGCTGTTCTTTTACTTGCTCTTGGATTGGGGATCGGTCTTCCCCTATCTCATCGTGAATGCCGCCACCACGCTCGAAGAACTATTCATCACCGATTTTCAGCCCGATAAAGCGCACTGGGTTTTGCATCGTGTCGTCTCATCGATGCTTTACTTTGCCGTCGCCGTGCCGCTGGTCTTTGGCGGCAAGATTTATAACTCGCTCAAAGTTGTGATGTCGCTAAAACTCATCATTGTCTTTGGCTTCCTGCTCACCGTGGGACTATTTTTCTCGAAGCCTTCGCACTGGGTCGAGATTGCCAGCGGGTTTTTCAAAGTGGGTAATTTGCCGGTTGAAAAGGGTGAGGATCTTAATGGCAACGGTGTGCTGGATCCGGGCGAAGACTATGACTTCGACGGGCAACTGGATGTCGTGGAGAAAAAACTAACCAAGACGGTCGACACCGATGGCGATGGCCAGCCGGACGCTTGGGAGAAAGATGCCCAGGGCAAAGACATTACGTTCGAGGATCTGGATGGAGATGGCAAACGTGATGGGGCGAACGTCGAAAATCTTTTTCAGACGCTCTTTCAGGAAGGGCGTTTTCCAGCGGTTGATCTGTCTCTGATTGCGATGATTGCGGGCTTGGCGGCGATCGCTGGAAACGGCGGTCTCACGAACACTCCGATCAGCAATTTCACCCGCGATCAGGGCTGGGGAATGGGCCATCATGTGGGAGCAATTCCGAGCATGGTGGGTGGAACTGGAATTTCGCTGTCGCACGAAGGCTGTGTGTTTGAAGTGAACGAGGAATCGCTACCGCGCTGGAAACGGTGGTATCAGCATATTGTCCGTGATCAGGTTTTTGTGTGGATGGGTGCCTGTTTTATTGGCGTGGCTTTACCCAGTATTTTGTCTGTCGGTTTTCTACCGCGTGGGACCGACGTGGCCAACAGCAAGATTGCGACCGTCACTTCGACCGGGGTGGTGAGTATCATTCAAGATCCACCGGAGGGCGTGCTGGCTCATCATCCCGCCGTGAAGCCCTGGATGTCGGGAGAGAAACTGGCCAATGCGTTCCGCGCCGGCACACTGCTGTGCGGTTTTCTGGTGCTCATCACCAGCATGATCTCGACGATGGATGGTTTTATTCGTCGCTGGGTGGATGTGTTCTGGACGGCGAGTGCCAAGCTGCGCGAACTGGATGTGAGTTACATCAAGTATGTCTACTTCGTTGTGCTGATGGCCTACATCTCGGGCGGGCTCATCGTAATTTGGACGCCGATCGATGCGCGTAAAGTATTTGAACTGGCAACGACGGGCTATAACTTTGCTCTGGCCTTCAGTTGCTGGCATACGCTGGCGATCAACTCCACGTTGCTGCCCCGTCCACTGCGACCTCACCTGCTCATCCGCGTGGGACTGGTCCTAGGCGGGCTCTTCTTTACGTTCCTGGGAACGATGGCGGTATTGAAATTAGTCGGTGTGATTCGTTGATGATGGATTGATCATGCGATGAGGCTGAAGCTCACGAGCCACGCTTGACCGTGGAGTGCAGAAGGTGATGGTGGTGGGGCATGGGTGAGTTGTGGTCGTGGTTTCGGCATCTGGACGAACATTTAGCCAAGGTGACGACCGATTATGGTGCGTGGACCTATGTGATTTTGTTCGTGATTGTGTTTTGTGAGACAGGGTTAATCGTAACGCCGTTTCTGCCGGGTGACTCGCTGCTGTTTGCCGCAGGAGCGATTGCGTCGCTGGGGACGCTCAACCCTTGGTTACTCGGGGTGCTGCTGTTCGTGGCCGCCGTGCTGGGCGATGCGGTGAATTATCACATCGGCCGGTTTGTGGGACCGCGCGTGCTGCGGGGCGAAGAATCCTGGTTGTGGAACAAGAAGCACTTGGAGCGGACGCACGCTTTCTTTGAACACTATGGTGGCAAGGCGATTATTTTGGCGAGGTTCGTGCCCATCATTCGCACCTTTGCACCGTTTGTGGCGGGTGTCGGCACGATGCGCTATCGCCGCTTCCTGGTCTACAACGTGACGGGCGCACTCGTCTGGGTCGGCGGATTTGTGACCTTGGGATACCTCTTTGGCAGTCATCCTTGGGTCAAGAAAAACTTTAGCCTCGTGACGCTCGGCATCATCGTGGTCTCGCTGCTGCCCGCCGTCTGGGAAATTGCTCGTCATCGCTGGGCCAGTCGGTCGGCGTCTTGACGAAGCACGCGGGGTGCCGCCTGGCGGAGCTCGAAATAACGTCGCGATTCGTGCTGAAAATAGGTGGCATCCGGCTGTCGTGGAACTATTCTGAGACATTGCGGTTTACAAAATTCATGCTCGATGACGGCGCGGCGACTGGCGACTAGCAAACGGCTTTCTTGGGCAGGCTTGTGTTGGCCGGCTTGTGTTTTCAGGTGTGCAAGACGGTTTCGCGTTTTCCCGAGCGACTGACGATAAGGGTGGTTTTCATGCAGCGGTATGTGAAGACGAGTTCAGGACTGGCACGGTCGACGTGGTGGATGCGAGGTAGGAATGCGTGGCGAGCGGCGGTGACGCTGGTCGGCCTGCTGGCGTTCTTGGCCGGTGGGGCGGGAGTGGCTGAGGCTCAAGAAGTCCCCAACACTCGGCCCGTCGATGGACTCCGTCAAAACAATCCCACCCTGCATGCACTCGTCGGCGCCCGCGTCGTGGTCGCTCCCGGACAAGTGCTCGATTCTGCCACGGTCATCATTCGCGAGGGAGTGATTGTGGAAGTGGGACCGAAAGTCACGGTTCCACCGGGAGCGCGCGTATGGGACCTGGCTGGCAAGACCATCTACGCCGGCTTCATTGATGCCTATGGTGAAGCGGAATTCGCGGATGTCGATTTGCGTGCGGGTGCTCCACACTGGAATTCACAAGTCGTGCCGCAGCTGCAGGTCGCGGAGCACTATAAAGTTGATGGCGGCGCACTCGATAAACTGCGCCGTCAAGGCTTCGGAGCTCGACTAGTGGCACCGTCCGCCGGAATTATCAAAGGCGTGAGTGCGCTGGTTTCGACAGGCGATGACGATGCCTCGCGCGCGATCCTGCAACCACATGTAGCGCAGCATCTACGACTCACACTCTCGCGTGGCGGCGGTCGCGGTGGATTTCCCAATTCGCCGATGGGTGCCGTGGCGCTGGCCCGACAAACGCTGCTCGACACTCAGTGGTATCGCGATGCCTGGAAAGTCTATGCCACTCAGCCCAGTCTACCGGCACCGGAACGCAACGACGCGCTCGACGCGTTGCAAGCCGTGGTGAGTGGTGAACTGCTGACAATCGCCGACGCCTCGGATGAACAATTTGTGCTACGCGCCGATCAGTTTGCCCGGGAGTTTCAATTACGACTGGCGATTCGTGGTTCGGGTCGAGAGTATCGCCGGTTGGAGGCGATTCGGGCGCTCGATCGAACCTTGATCCTGCCGGTTGATTTTCCCAAGGCCCCCAACGTCGCGACCGTCGATGCCGCTCACAATGCCGCTTACGATGATCTCCTGCACTGGGATTACGCTCCGGAAAATCCCGGTCGGCTCGAGAAGGCGGGTGTGCGTTTGGCGCTGACGACTCAGGGGCTGAAAGATGCCGGCGAGTTTCTCGGTGCGGTGCGTAAGGCGGTCGATCGCGGTCTGTCGGCCGACGGTGCACTGCGAGCCTTAACGACGATGCCCGCGGAATTGTTTGGAGTGCGCGATCGGCTCGGCTCGGTCGAAGCGGGTAAGCTGGCGAACCTCGTCGTCACCGATGGTGAGATTTTCAGTGCTGGTACCAAGATTCAAACCACCTGGGTCGCGGGGCGACCATACGAGTGGATCAAGCCGCTTGGAGTTGATCTGTCGGGAAGCTGGTCGGTGGAGGCTGCGGGTCCCAATGGCCAGCCCGTAAACGTCTCGCTCGAACTACGCCGGAACGAGAACGGCGAGTATCAAGGTGAATTGCTGTTACCCGTTCCTGCGGAAAAGCCTGCCGCCGAGAAGCCAGCCGAAAAACCTGCTGAGAAACCTGCTGAGAAACCTGCTGAGAAACCTGCTGAGAAGCCTGCCGAGAAGCCTGCCGAAGAGAAACCGGCAGAAGCCAAACCGGAAGCAAAACCGGAAGCAAAACCGGTGCCGGAGAAGTTGGGGTTACAGCAGTTAGCGGTACGCGATTATCGCCTCACGGCCACCGTTGATAGCGAGAAACTTGGACTGGCCGGCAAGTCGCTGCTGTCGTGGGTGACGGTGCTGCCGACGGGCAGTTCCGCTCCCGCCGCGACCGCCACGGGAATTTGGACTTGGCCGAACGGTCAGCAAGTGGAAATCAAATTGCAGCGCACGGCTGGACCGACTGCCAAGCCCGGTGACAAGGGAGACAAGAAACCTGCGAAGAGCGTGGCGAGTGCGCTCTATCCCGTTAATTATCCGCTTGGTCCATTCGGCCGTCTGGCTGCTCCCGATCGTTCCACAACGATCGTGTTTCAGCATGCGACGATTTGGACCTGTGGCCCCGCAGGTGTGCTGGAAGATGCGAGCTTGATCGTGCGCGACGGAAAAATCCTAGCTGTGGGACGCGATTTGGCGGTGCCAGCGGGCGCCACCGTGATCGACGCTCGCGGACGCCATCTCTCGCCCGGCATCATTGATTGCCATTCGCACATGGCGACCGACGGCGGCATTAATGAGTCGAGTCAATCGGTGACGGCGGAAGTGCGCATCGGCGATTTCATTGATGCCACCGATGTCAACATTTATCGGCAATTGGCCGGTGGTGTGACGGCAGCTCATGTACTGCATGGTTCCGCTAACACGATTGGTGGTCAGAGTCAGTTGATTAAGTTGCGCTGGGGTGAAGTCCCGGAGGCGCTGAAGTTTGTCGAAGCACCAGCGACGATCAAGTTTGCACTGGGTGAAAACGTCAAGCAAAGCAACTGGGGCCCACAAGCCACAGGTCGTTATCCGCAATCGCGCATGGGTGTCGAGCAGATCCTGCATGACGAGTTTTCCACCGCACGAGCCTACCAGCAGCGCTGGCAGCAGTGGCAACGCGAGCGACAAGGTCTGCCGCCACGACGCGACCTGGAACTCGACGCCATCGTCGAGATCCTAGAGAAACGACGCTGGATTCATTGTCACAGTTATCGCCAAGATGAGATTCTGGCGTTCCTGCGAGTGATGGAATTACATCAGGTGAAAGTCCAGGTTTTGCAGCACATTTTGGAAGGCTACAAAGTGGCCGATGCGATGGCTCGGCATGGTGCTGGCGGCTCCAGTTTCTCCGATTGGTGGGCCTATAAATTCGAGGTGCTCGATGCGATTCCGTTCAACGGTGCGCTGATGCATCGTGCGGGTGTGGTCGTGTCATTCAACTCGGATGATCGCGAACTAGCTCGTCATCTCAACCATGAAGCGGCTAAGGCGGTGAAGTATGGCGGCGTACCGGCAGCCGAGGCGCTGAAGTTCGTCACGCTCAATCCCGCTCGACAACTGATGGTCGATCAATACGTGGGATCGCTGGAAGTCGGTAAACATGCTGATTTCGTGGTTTGGAATGGACCACCACTCTCAACACTCAGTCGCTGCGAACAAACCTGGGTCGACGGCGGCAAGTACTTTGATCGGGAAGAAGATCGGCAACTGCGTCTGGATTTGCAGACTCGGCGGGCCGCCTTAGTGCAGAAGATTCTGACAGCGGGCGAACCGATGCGCGACGCCGGTGAAGTCCTCATGCTCGAACGCGAGCAATGGACGCGAGATGATGAATTTTGCATTCACCATGAAAAGACGCATCGTTAAATCCGGTGTCCCAGATCAGATTTTCATACGCTAAATACATTCATACAAATATCGAGATGATGGTTGGGCTGAATATGAGAAAACATTGGTATGTGCGCTGGTTGGTGAGTGCTGCTTGCTGGTTGCTGGCGTCAGCGGTGACGATCACTTCGCAGGCCGCTCCCGAGATTCCAGGTGAGTTGTCGAAGCAGCCCGTGGCACTCGTGGGCGGCACGGTACATCCGCTGTCTGGACCTTCGATCCCGGGCGGTACGGTGTTGATGGAAGGTGGCAAGATCGTGGCTGTGGGTAAAGATGTGATGGTGCCACCGACGGCGAAAGTCATCGACGTGGCGGGCAAGCATGTCTATCCCGGCCTGATCGACGCTCACACCAATATGGGCTTGGTAGAAATCAATTCAGTTCGAGCCACGGTTGATGACACCGAAACCGGGCTCATCAATCCCAATGTGCGGGCACAAGTGGCGGTGAATCCCGACAGCGAGATTATTCCAACGACGCGCAGTAACGGTGTCTTACTCACGCTGACAGCCCCCTCGGGATCGCTGATCACCGGTCGCTCGTCACTCCTACAGCTCGATGGCTGGACGTGGGAAGACATGACCGTGCGCTCGGATGTGGCTCTGCATATTCGCTGGCCCGATATGGCGGCTAATGGCGAACCGGGCGGCGGAGCTGGTCGTGAGCAACTCGACGCGCTGCGCGGCGCTTTTGAAAAGGCCAAGCTGTATGCTGCGGCGCGACGAGCACCAGGAAGTCGTCAGCCGCTCGATGTGCGCTGGGAGTCGATGCTGCCCGTGCTGGATGGAAAAATGCCGCTCATGATTCAGGCGGATGATTCGCAGCAGATCCAAGCCGCAGTCGCGTTTGCTCAACAGCAGAATCTGAAAATGATTTTGCACGGTGGTTATGATGCCCCGCGATTGATTCCGCTGCTCAAACAGCAGCAGATTCCAGTCGTGATTGAAGGCACCTATCGTTTACCCTTGCGGCGATCGGATGCTTACGACGCGGCTTATACGGTTCCCGAGCAGTTGCATCGCGGTGGGGTGAAATATTGCATCGCTTCCGCCGGTCGCTTCGGAGCGTCCAACGTGCGCAATCTGCCTTATCAAGCGGCGAACGCAGCGGCCTACGGCTTGCCGGTCGATGAAGCACTTAAGGCAATTACGCTCTATCCAGCAGAAATCCTCGGAGTGGCAGATCGAGTTGGTTCATTGGATAAAGGTAAAGATGCAACGCTGTTTGTCGCTTCCGGGAATCCACTGGAAACTGAAACTCAGATTGAGGCGGCTTACGTGCAGGGGCGACCTGTGGAACTAAACGACCGACACAAACGGCTCTTCAAAAAATATGAAGAGAAATACCGTCGACTGCAGCCCTAATGAAACGTGCTGAACCGGACGGAGAGAGGTCGAGTGTGCAGATCGCCGTCGCCGTGGTGCGACAGGGCGATCGAGTGCTCGTGGGTGAACGGCCAGCCGGAGTGGTATTGGCTGGTTATGCGGAGTTTCCCGGTGGCAAAATCGAAGCCGGGGAAACGTCTGCAGCAGCGGCCGAGCGTGAATGCTGGGAAGAAGCGGCACTGGAAATTCGTGCCGTGCAACTGCTTTACGAATGCCACCACGACTATCCGCACGGACGCGTGCAGGTGACGTTCTGGGAATGCGAACCGCGGCAGCCCCATGCGGCAACTGCTGAACTAAGGCCGCCGTTCCGCTGGGTGACAAAAAGCGAACTGCAGACGCTCATCTTCCCGCCCGCCAACGAGCCGGTGCTGGCTCGCTTGCTCCAGGCTGATTCGCGAGAAGCGGATCGAGCCAGTGACTGAACGGACGTCGCTCAGGATTTTCCCAGCCACTGATCGATGAGTCGCATCACGACCGCCATCATGCCGTTGAGCACTCCACCCCAGGCGATGTCGGCTAGCGAAACGGTGAGCGTCCACTTTTCGAGCACGGCAAGATTTGTCATGTCGTAAATGCCGTAGGTGACGAGGCCAAGGAGAGCGCCCCAGAGAAATGCTTGAGCCAACGTGCTTTCCGGTCCCAGCAAGGGGCGGACGAAACAGACGAGCCCGATTGGGATCAGGATATAAACGAATGCGGCGGCACCCCAGCGCGGGTTGAGTCCCGCTTCGTTCCGCCGCATCAAGTCACCAATTTCCCGGTCATAAAAACCGGTCATCAGCACTCCCAGCCAAAGCATGTCCACGATCAGCACGATCGGAATCAAGATCAGAATTAACCAGAGCGGTCTCATGATAGTTCCTGGAGTGATGATCGCGGACGTGACCACGAAAAACGGCTGGGAGGAAACCACTATTGGGCGCGAAAATTACCGACGTTTCGACCGTCGGCCATGATGAACAGGTTCCAGAGGATAACCGGATCAAGTTGAGCTTTGAGTTCTAGAACCGAACCATCCGCGAGGGCGGCTGTGAAACCAACGTCGTCTTTGCCGATGAGGCCCGCAAAAGGAGCCTTCTCATCAACGGGTAAATCATCGGGCTTGGTCCAGATAACGGCTTTCTCCGGTAAGGCGTCCACGAACAAGATCGTGTTGCTGGTGCCATCCAAGATAGCGGACATCGAATTTGGCTTGTCGTCGCCCATGATGGTGCCTTTGGCAATTGGCGCGACGTAGGTGGTGAGTCCTTGAGCAGCCATCTCAGCGGTCGACCTTGGTGATTTGAACGTCGCCGGCATTTTGCCGATGAGCGATTTGTTGTGCTCGCTATCCCACGGTTCGTTGAGGCGGAACTGTTTGTAGAGCTCACCCTGCTCCAAGAATGGCAGCAAGTGCACACGCCAGCTCAGCAGTTTTTTGCCGTCTGCAGCGATGGTCGCCTGGCCGGGAAACGTGCGATATGCGTCATGGAAGTTGTGCATGGCCAGTGCGAGTTGTTTCAGGTTGTTGATGCCTTGAACGCGATTTGCTGCACCTTGAGCCCCGACCATGCCCTGTGACAAACCATCAATGATCACTTTCAGGCCACCGTTTTTCTCCGTCAACACCACTCGCAGCAGATCCTCGCCACGCAGCTTCGGTGTGAAGACCTCCACGATTTCATCGAGGTTAGGGAATTGGGAACGCAGCTGCGGCTGTTTGCGGAGCGTGTCGAGTCCCAGCTTGGCAGTCGACTGAATCAGTTCCGCCGATTCCTTGTCGGCCATTTTGACCAAGAGGGCGAGTGCGGTGTCGGCGGGAGCGTTCATGGTGAGTGCCGCCCATTGCAGTTTCTGCTGCATGGAACGCACGACGGGAGCAATCAGTTCGCCTCCGGGTGGTAGCGGCAGCTCTGCTTCCTTGATGAATTGATTCGGCACGAAGACGAGCTGCAGCGCGGTATTGCCGGCCGCTTGAAAGCCCGCTTCGTAGGCCTCGTTGGCCCGCGGCTTGATTCCCTTCCAGGCGTCAGCTTCGTTTGGTGGTGTGAAAATCAGCATCTGGCCCTGGACGCGTGCGGGAAGCGGGATGAGTTGTCCCAGCAGCGCTGCGGCCGCTTGCGGATCCTTCCCCTTTTCAATCACGGCCACAATTGCCAGCAGAGCTGGATTCGCGGGAGGCCCACCTGGGGCTGGAGCCGCAGCAGCCGTATTCATGCGAGCCACCGCATACCACTCCGAAGCACCCGTCGCCAGCAACTGCTCGCGGATCGGTCCCGCAATTGCAAAGCCCTGCTGCATCGCTTGCGTGCGATTCTCGTCGAGGACGGCTTTCGGAACGTTTGTCTGCACGAACTTCAGCAGTGCGGTGAGATCCACTTTACGCACATCAGCGTGAGCGATCGCTAGCGTTTGGTCATCGATGAGGGACGCCACTGCGGCCACGCGAGCCGCTGCATCGAAAGGCTTCGTTGCTTCGGCAGTACCGCCACCGGTCTGAGCCCAGCTAGGAACTCCAGCCACCATTCCCAGCCCAAGCATAGCCACCACCAGCACCTGGCGCAGCCCTAGAAATCGTAACACAATCATCGATGAAGCTCCCGCAAGAGAAAACAGAAGAGATCGGTCGGTCGACGTGGGTAATTCATTTCCACGCGACGGATTGTAGGCAATTTCAGCCCGAAAGTAATCTGCCCAGTGACTGCCTCCGTGACTTCGCGCCTCCGCGCGAAACCACCCAGTGTCCTTCCTTCAACCACCCAGTGTCTCTTTCCCACCTCCGCGAACTGCGGATCTGAAATCCGCGTCGCGGGTGGGAAAAAGGTAACACGAGTGAGCGGCGGAGGAGCGGCGGCGACGACCCGATTAGCGAGCCGCTTGAGCGTTCGTGGTGCTGGCAGCTTTCCAGCTGTAAGCCGTCATCGCATTCAACTCGCGAATGAAAATTTCATTTCCGCAGACAGCCAAGTGCGCCCAGGTGTCGTCGGAGCCGAGTTTGCGGCTATCAAGCTTTTCAAACTTTTCCGGATTAGCTTTGATGAGCAGCAGTTCGCCGCGTTCATCCAGAGCGAGAATTTTGTCACCATTAGCGACCAAGCTCCAGTATTTGCCGAACGGGGTCGTAGTCCAGCAGGTCTCACCGGTCGCCAAGTTGATGCAGGTGAAACGCTGGTTTTGCAAGTGCAAATAAGCATGGCCGTTAATCACCACGGGAGTGGACATATAACCGGTAACTTTATTCGTCCAAGCTTCCTTGGTAGCGAACGTACCGTTCTCATTGGCCACTGAAATCATGAACGATTTGCCCCCATAGGAACTGGTGAAAATATTGCCGTTGTAAACGGTGGGCGTCAGGATGTTCATACCACGGAAAGCAGGAATTTCACGGGACCAAAGTTCGGTGCCCGACTGCGGATCGACGCCGGCGAGTCGTTCGCGAGTTTGCACGAGTAATTGTTCGCGTCCCGCGATGGTTGCCAGGAAGGGCGACGAGAACGCACTGCCCATCATCCCACCGCCATCTTTCAGCGATTGCCAGATCACCTTTCCGGTCGCCTTATCAACTCGCACGCAGCCGCCACCCGCTTGCACGAAGAGTGCATCGCCGACAACGAGTGGCGAGGAGACAAAGCCGAAGGTGGGTAGCGATGACTTGAGCTCCTGCGGGAAATCAATTTTCCATTTCACTTGTCCCGACTTCCCATCGATAGCGACCAGCAGATCCTTGATGCCGCCGACGTACAGAGTTTGACCGTCGTAGGCGGGTGTCGCCCGAATCCAGTCGCCGTTTGCTTTGGCAAAGAACGGCACGGAGATCGCACCTTCCCACGATACTTCCCAGTTTTGTTTTCCGGTTTTGCGATCGAGTGCGCGGATGACCTCGATCTTTTTCTCTTTTGTTTCCGTCACGAAGACTTGATCTTCGGAAACGATCGGACCGGAGTAACTGGGGGCCAGGGGCACGGACCAGTTTTTGACGAGTGCCGAGTCACCGATCTGATCGGGCCAGGCGGGTTGACCGCTAATCTGTCCGTCGCGCTGCGGGCCACGCCACTGGGGCCACGTCGCCACCGTGCCCGTCGGCTCGGCGGCAGTGCTCACCGCCGCTGCACGATCTAGCCCCAGAGTGACGGCAGCAGCAGCCAGCAGACTGGCAGTCGCCAGTCTCGGCAGCAATCGTCGCCAGCGTGCTGAAATCACCTCACACTGCCCACCCCGAACCGCTGTCTGACTCGTCATAAATGACCTTCTCTTCTAAGCTGCCATCCGCTTGGCGAATGAACGTTTTGACCAAACTACGTGAACGATTTGAATGATTTACCCGCAAGCATGCTAGGAGACACAACCTGGAATTGGCAAGTCATACCCAGGATTTTGGGCCGAATATTTTGATGAACAGGGCCGGGTGATCTTGTTGGGAGACTGGGTGAGCGGTACTTTACCTAGGCAAAACCTGCACGATTTGAGCGATTTTCAGTTGTCGCTCCGACGCTTTTCGCCAGGCAGTCGAAAGCGCGGAGGTTAATCGGACGAGCGGGGGGACTGATTTGGGTGTGGAATTTCGTTGACGCTGAGGAACGCACGTTGTGAATGTGGCAGTAATCGGAGCTGGTATCTCGGGACTCACCGCCGCTCTTCAATTGGCTCGCAGCCATGATGTGACCTTATTCGAGGCGAATGATTATCTGGGCGGTCACACGCACACGGTGGATGTGGAGTACCAAGGGGATCGGCAGTCAATCGACACCGGTTTCATTGTTTACAACGACTGGACCTACTCGAATTTCATCGCGCTACTCGACCAGCTCGGCGTCGCCTCGCAGCCGACGGAGATGAGTTTCAGCGTGCGCTGTGATCGCACGGGCCTCGAATACAGCGGTTCGTCGCTCAATGGTTTGTTCGCCCAGCGGCGGAACTTGGTCAGCCCTCGCTTCTACCGGCTGCTGGCCGACATTCTGCGGTTCAATCGAGCCGGACATCGGGATGGTCAGCGAGTGGCAGCGGCGGCCGGCACGCCAGGCTCTACTGCGGCGACTCATCCTGCGGCGACCCGTACTGCGGCGACTCATCCTGCGGCGACTCGTGGCTCCACTGCCAGCCTGCCAGAGCCGATGACGGTGGGAAAGTTTCTGCGCGAAGGACGCTATTCTCAAGTCTTCTGTGATCGTTACTTACTACCGATGGGAGCGGCCATCTGGTCGTGTCCGACAGGCACCTTCGAGAATTTTCCGCTCGAGTTTATTTTCGAGTTCTACCGCAATCATGGGCTGCTGAATATTTGGAAGCGACCCCAGTGGCGCGTGATTCAGGGTGGTTCGCGCAGTTACGTGCGGAAGATGATGGAGCGGTTTCGAGGTCGCGTGCGGCTGGCCACTCCGATTGAACGCGTGCAGCGATTTGCGGATCGAGTGGCCGTGGTGCCGCGAGGTGGCCCGGTGGAGCAGTATGACCATGTGGTGCTAGCCTGCCACAGTGATCAGGCCCTGAGCATGCTCGCCGATCCCACGGCGCTCGAACAGGAGCTTCTCGGAGCATTTCCCTACGAACGAAATGTGGCAGTGCTGCACACCGACACGTCGATCTTGCCGCGGCGACGGCGCGCCTGGTCGAGTTGGAATTACCGAATTGATCCGGCGAATGAAGCACGAGCCACACTCACCTACAATATGAATATCCTCCAAGGGCTGCAGTCGCCGCACGTCTATAACGTGACGCTCAACGATGAAGGCTCGATCGATCCCGCGAAGATCCTCGGCCGCTACCAGTACGCTCATCCCATTTTCACCACTCGTCGCGCTGCCGTGCAGGCCCGCCATCTCGAGCTGTGCAATGTGAATCGCACGTCCTACTGCGGAGCCTACTGGCGCAATGGTTTTCACGAGGATGGTGTGGTGAGTGCACAGGCGGTCTGTCGATCCCTGGAGGGAGCGTCATGTCGTCGAGCGTAATCCATAGTTGTCTCTACGAAGGATCGGTGCGACATCGCCGTTGGCGAGCGCCGGGGGTAGAGCAGAGCTCGGGTCGACCTACTGACGTCTTTCACTCGCTGCATTACCGGCTCTTCCTGGTCTACGTGGATTTGGCCGAACTGACGCGGCTGTTTGGTCGCCGCGGACTCTGGTCGATGCGCTGGCCCGCACTCGCTTGGTTTCGTCGCGCGGACTATCTGGGTGCGGCCCACGAACCACTCGACCAGTCCGTGCGGCAGCTCGTGACCGCACGTTTGGGCCGGACGCCAACAGGACCAATACGGTTACTCACCAGTTTTCGCTATGCCGGGTTTCGCATGAATCCGGTGAGTTTTTATTACTGCTTCGATGCCGCTGGTGAGCAGTTAGAAACGCTGGTCGCGGAAGTGACAAACACTCCGTGGGACGAACGTCATTACTACGTGCTGGATTTACGTCCTGAGGCGCGCGGGGAGCTGGAACCACGCTGGTCGGCACGCCATGACAAAGAATTTCATGTTTCGCCCTTCTTTGATATGGCGATGGAATACTTCTGGCGCGTGACAGCTCCGAGTGACAAGTTGCTGGTTCACATTGAGCATCAAGCGGCCGATGGCAAGCCCTTCGACGCCACACTGGTCGCTCGCCGACAACCGCTCACCCGCTGGAACATGCTGCGGGTCTTGCTTCAATATCCACTGCTCACCATGAAAGTAGCAGCGGGAATTTATTGGCATGCGCTGCGGTTGTGGCTCAAGGGAGTTCCCTATGTGCCGCATCCCGGGTCGGTCGGCTCGGTGCGTTCCACCGGCGCGTCTAGCGCCGCAAGCTCAGTGCCCACGGCCAGTTCCCCGGAACGCGAAATCGCGACCGATTCCCAGAAAACTTTGTCGGCAGAAAATTTATGTGATAAAAATTTGCCGGTTGATCAAGATAGTGCGTCGCGTGCAGCCCTACAGGCGGTGGGCTCCGCGACTGATTCCCTTTGTCCTAACTTTCCGTCCGTAACGGGTTCGATCCCCGAGGTTCATCGATGAGTAGTGTGGCAACAATGAGTGGTAGCGCGGGCAGCGCGCTGGGATTTTTCGATCGTACAGCGAAGCAAGTGATCACGGGGCAACTGCGCGATTTAAAAGAGGGACAACTGCAGGTCATCGATGCGTCCGGGACGACGATGTATGGGGAACCGGCTGATCTGCTGGTAACGATGCGAGTGCGTGAGCCGCGGTTCTTTCGTCATGCAGTGCTGGGCGGAACGCTGTCCGTCGCCGAATCCTACCTCAACGGCGATTGGGACTGCGATGACCTGACCGCACTCTTCCGGCTTTTCGTGCGCAACATGAATGCAGCGGATCAGATTGACCGGGGAGTATCCCGAGTGGCACAGTGGAGTCATCGGCTCTATCACTGGTGGCACGCCAACAGCAAGCAGGGCAGTCGGAAGAACATTGAAGCGCATTACGATCTCGGGAATGACTTCTTTCGCTTGTGGCTGGACGACACGATGGCCTATTCGTCGGGCGTGTTCGGTCATGCCGACGCGTCGCTGCAAGAGGCGTCGATCGAGAAATTTGATCGAGTCTGTCGCAAGCTGGAACTAACGCCGCAGGATCATCTGCTAGAAATCGGCACGGGCTGGGGCGGCATGGCGCTGCATGCAGCGGGACAGTATGGCTGCCAAGTGACGACCACCACGATCTCGCAGCGGCAACTGGAATACGCGCGGGAACGCGTCGAAAACGCCGGTCTACAGCATCTCATCGCGCTACGACAAGATGATTACCGCGACCTCACCGGACAATACGATCACTTAGTCTCGATTGAAATGATTGAGGCGGTCGGGCACCGGTACCTCGATGACTATTTCCGTCAATGCGGACGTCTGCTGAAACCGACCGGGTCATTCGTGCTGCAAGCGATCGTGATGCCGGAACGCGTGCATGGAACTTATTTGAAGTGCGTGGACTTCATTCAGCGCTATGTTTTTCCGGGTGGCTGCTTGCCGTCGGTCGCCTCGATTCTGGGAGCGGTGGGACGAACGACCGACTTCCGGCTGGCCCATGTGGAAGATATGGCACCGCATTATTCCTGCACGCTGAAGCTCTGGCGAGAAACGTTTGAGCAGCGGCTGGATGTTGTGCGTGCTCAGGGATATTCCGAACGTTTCATTCGCTTGTGGCGTTATTATCTCGCCTACTGTGAGGCGGTGTTTGCGGAGCGGCATGTGGGAGTCGTGCAAATTCGACTGGATAAACCCAAGTGCCGCCGCGATCCGCTCGATTTTCAGTCGCGAGTTCAAGCTGGCACTGCCGCTCGCCTTGTTCCTGCTGGCGAACAGTTCTAGAATCGCACCGCTGCGGTAACCTGGTGAAAAGTTGCGTTTCGCACGGGGAATGCATTTTTCACTTGCATGCCGCAGTCTCGTTTCACTCGCATCTTGTTTCTTGCACCCTGTTTGGCATCGCTCGTTCACTGCGAGCCGATGTAGGTTGTCATGCCTCGTTATAATCCCGCCGTAATTGAACCGAAGTGGCAGCAGTTTTGGGAATCGCGCGCCACGTTTCGCGCACCGCGTTTACCGACCGGCCCCAAACTTTATGTGCTCGATATGTTCCCCTATCCGAGCGGCGACGGGTTGCATGTCGGACATCCCGAGGGCTACACGGCGACCGATATTGTCTGCCGATTTGCGCGGATGCGCGGTCAAAGCGTCTTGCATCCCATGGGGTTCGATTCGTTCGGACTACCGGCGGAAGAGCATGCCATCAAGACGAACACTCCACCGCGAGTGCAGACGGATAAAAACATCGCCAACTTCCGTCGGCAACTCAAGATGCTCGGTTTCAGTTACGACTGGGATCGTGAACTGGCGACGACCGACATGGAGTATGTGCGCTGGACGCAGTGGATCTTTTTGATTCTGTTCGACACTTGGTTTGACGAATCGGCGCAGCGCGGCCGTCCGATTGCGGAGCTGCCAATTCCCGCTGAGGTAACGTCGGCAGGAGCGGAGGCGGTGCGACGCTATCAAGACGACCGTCGCTTGGCGTTTCAAACCGAGGCGCTCGTGAACTGGTGCCAGGCTTTGGGAACGGTGCTGGCCAATGAAGAAGTAATCGACGGCAAGAGCGAGCGTGGCAATCATCCCGTGCAGCGCTTACCGCTACGTCAATGGATGCTGCGCATCACCTCGTATGCCGAGCGTTTAGAGCGCGACCTGGATCTGGTTCAGTGGCCCGATAGCACGAAGAAGCTGCAGTCGGACTGGATTGGCCGAAGCAGCGGTGCCGAGGTGGATTTCTTGTTGGGGCAGAGCTCGGAATTTCCGGCGTGGAAAGCCTTGCGCACTGCCAGCGGTTTTCCACGCTCCGCTGGCGACGATGTCCTGCGCATCTACACCACTCGCCCCGATACGCTCTATGGCGCCACCTACATGGTGATTGCTCCCGAACATCCGCTAGTGAGTCGCTTGACGACGCGTGAGCAGCAGTCGGTGGTGGAAGCCTACTGCAAGAAGGCGGCGGGGAAGAGCGATCGTGAGCGGCAGGAAGATGCCAAGTCGAAGACGGGTGTCTTCACCGGTTCCTATGCGATCAATCCGGTAAACGGGCAGCCGATTCCGATTTGGATCGCCGACTATGTGCTCATCAGCTACGGCACCGGTGCGATCATGGCCGTGCCCGCCCATGACACGCGCGACTTCGAGTTCGCTCGACAATTCCAACTACCGATCATTCCCGTGGTCGATCCCGCCGGTCATGCGGGCGTCGATGTGGCAGCCGTGATGGCCGGCGAGGTCTGCTTTGCGGAAGTGGGGCGAGCGATCAATTCCGGTGCTTACGATGGAGTGACCACCGACGAGCTCAAGCCGCGTATCACCGCCGATCTTGCGCAGCAGGGGCTAGCTCGAGAGGCGGTTAACTACAAGCTGCGCGACTGGCTGTTCAGTCGCCAACGGTTTTGGGGCGAACCATTCCCGCTGCTACACGAATTGAACTCGGCGGGACAACCTACTGGCGTGGTGCGAGCGGTGCCGGTGGAACAGCTTCCAGTCCGTCTACCGGATTTGGAAGATTACAAACCGCATGGCCGCCCCGAACCGCTGCTGGCCAAGGCCGACGACGACTGGCTCTATCCGGTCATTGAGGGAGTGAAGTATCGCCGCGAAACGAATACGATGCCGCAATGGGCAGGTTCCTGCTGGTACTATCTGCGCTTCATCGATCCGCGCAATAGCGGCGTGTTTGTGGATCGCGAACTGGAACGTGCTTGGATGCCAATTGATCTGTACGTGGGCGGAGCCGAACATGCGGTGCTGCATCTCTTGTACGCCCGCTTCTGGCACAAGGTGCTGTTTGATCGCGGTTATGTCAGCACACCGGAGCCGTTCCGAAAACTGGTGCATCAAGGCATGATCCTGGGCGAGATTGAATTCACGGGGTATCAATCGCCGTCGGGTACGGCGGTGAGTGCGGCGGAAGTGAGTGAGGATGAAAACGGATCGCCGATCGTCAAACGCACGCGGGAAGCGGTAACAGCAGTCAAGCTTCGTGCGGATCAAGTCGAGAAGCAGGGTGATCTGTTTGTCTGGAAAGATCAGCCGACGATGCGCGTCGATAGTCGCGCTCACAAGATGTCGAAGAGTCGCGGCAATGTGGTGAATCCCGATGCGATTGTCGCCGAGTATGGTGCGGACTCGTTACGCCTCTACGAAATGTTCATGGGGCCCTTGGAAGCGGTGAAACCCTGGAGCATGTCCGGAGTGAGTGGCGTGCGCACGTTCCTCGATCGAGTCTGGCGACTGATCATGGAAGAGCGCGTCGAGGAATATCACTTGAATGCAGCGGTGCAGGATGTTGAGCCGACGTTGGAGCAGAATCGAGTGCTGCACCGGACGATTCACGCCGTCACTCGGGACACCGCGAATCTGGAATTCAACACGGCGATTGCCCGCATGATGGAGTTCGTGAACTTCTTTACGAAGGAAACGGTGCGTCCTCGCTCCGTGCTGGAACGTTTTGTGCTGCTGATTGCACCTTACGCGCCGCACTTGGCAGAAGAGCTCTGGGAAGTGCTGGGGCATCGCGACACGCTGGCCTACGAAACTTGGCCAGCGGTAAACGAGGAATATTTGCGTGACGAGTCGGTGGAAGTGCCGGTGCAGATTAGCGGGAAGGTACGAGCCAAGGTGAATGTGCCGACCGACTGCTCCACCAGCGACTTGGAAGCGGCCGCGCGGGCCGAGCCGCGCATTGCGGAATTACTGGCGGATAAACAAATTGTGAAAGTAGTGGTCGTTCCTGGAAGATTGGTCAACTTCGTGGTCCGTGGGTAGGGACCGTTAGAAAGCGATCATGCGCAACGTCATCTGTATCGTCCTGGGTGGTGGTCGAGGTACTCGCCTTTATCCGCTCACCAAATATCGTTCCAAGCCCGCGGTGCCACTCACCGCCAACTATCGACTGATCGACATTCCGTTGTCGAACTGCCTCAATAGCGGCCTCAACCATATCTACGTGCTGACGCAGTTTTTGTCGGTGAGTTTGCATCGACATATTCGGCAGACTTATCGGTTTGACCATTTCAGCGGTGGCTTCGTCGAAATCCTCGCTGCACAGCAGACGATGGATGAAGGTGCGACCGATTGGTATCAGGGCACCGCCGATGCCGTGCGCAAACAGCTGCGCTACATTCAGCAGCCGGGGGTTGAGTATGTCTTGATTCTGTCGGGCGATCAGCTCTATCGCATGAACTATCGCGAGCTGTTGCAAACGCATCGCGATTCCAAGGCGGATGCGACGATCGCAGCACTGCCCGTCACACGGGATGCGGCGCGCTCGTTTGGCATCATGCGCATCGACCAAGATGGGCGCGTGGTCGGATTTGTGGAGAAGCCGCAGACGGCCGATGATCTGAATCTCGTGCGCATGGAACCCGAATGGATTGACGCTCGCGGCATCGATTCCCGTGGACGCGATTGCCTCGCCAACATGGGCGTCTACATCTTCAATCGCGATGTGCTGGAAGAGTTACTACTGAAGACGGATTATCGTGATTTCGGCAAGGAGATTTTTCCGACGGCCATTCGGTCCAAGCGCGTGCAGGTGCATCTGTTCGACGGCTACTGGGAAGACGTCGGTACGATCAAGTCCTACTATGATTCCAGTTTGAGTTTGGCCAGTGCGCAACCGCCGTTTGATCTGGCCTCGGCGGAGGCGCCGATTTATTCGCGTCCCGAGTTTTTACCGCCGACGCAAATTCAAGGTGCGACGGTGCGACAAAGTTTGATTGCGGATGGTTGTCGCATCAGTGAGGGTGCTGTGATCGAGAACAGCATTATTGGTCTGCGCTGGTTGATTGGTCCCAACGTGACCATTCGCGATTCGATTGTGCTGGGAGCGGATGCGTATGAGTCCGAGGGCGAATTGTCGGCGGCTCGGGCCCGCAGTTTGCCCCCCATCGGCATCGGCGAAGGCTCACTCATCGTCGGCAGTATTCTCGACAAAAACTGCCGCGTGGGGCGACGAGTGGAGATTGTGAATCGGGCGGGTACGGAGAATAGTCCAGGCGATGCCGACGATTGCCTGATTCGCGACGGCATCCCCATCGTGCTCAAAGATGCTGTCATTCCAGATGGCTGGAAACTGGCGTGAGCGAGCCGCACGGTTCCGGGCAGAGCGGTTGCGGGCGAGCGGTTGCGCACGGCGACACGGGTGGGTTTCGCACGGAGACGCGGAGGCACGAAGAAGAGGGAATTGAAGAGCGGTGAGGGGAGAAGTGGAAACTGGCTGAATAGGATTTCGTCACCACTAGCAACTAGCAACTAGCAACTAGCAACTAGCAACTAGCCCCGCCTCAATTCGGCGCGGGCGGTTTGCAGTTGAGTGGCGACGTTGGCGGGGGTGAGTGCTGAGGCGAAGAGGGTGCAGATCGGAGCTCCGGCGGGGATCATTTCGCCGGCGCGGGGGATATCGGCGAGCGTGGGCCAGGTCTGCCCTTGAGCTCGATCGAGCCAACGATCACTCAGCGCGCTGGAAACTTCTAATTGCTTTTCGGCATAGACGACCAGTTTGCCATGAAAACTGGCTGCGGCTCGGGCGCGGGGTGGTAGGAGCTGGCCTTGAGTGCAGGCGGCCTGATGCAACTGAAAGGCATTCTGACCAGTGGCGCGTTCGAGGATCTCCACGGATGCCGTCCAGCGCGGGTTAACTTCGAGCACGAAGATTTGCGCGGTCGTGGTTGGCTGGGGAGTGGCCAGCGAGGACGAGGGGATCAAGAGGTCAACGCCGAAGATGCCGCTTAGATTCCCCAACCGTGCGATCGTTTTTCCGATCCGCTGGATCTCGGTTTCCAGTTCTGCGGAAAAACTCAGGGGACCGATCGAACCGGCGTAATCAAAGTTGGCTCGCGTGAGGAGTTCAGCGGCGGTCGCGGGGTTCGTTGCGAGGTTCATTGCGAGGTTCGTTGCGGGGTTCGTTGCGGGGTTGGTTGCGAGGATCGTTGCGGGTGGGCTGTCGTGGGGCCAGTTGCGACCGACCAGCTGTGCGGTGATGCCCCACAGATCAGCTTGGCCACCGGCGGCGAGAAACACGGCTCCATAGGATTCCCCCGGGAGGTACTCCTGCCAGTAATAAGACGACGCTGCATCGTCGTCGGCTGGTG
>JBJSXJ010000016.1:0-13232 GCA_046086325.1 Planctomycetota bacterium
AGTCCGTCGTTCCTAAACCACGACCGACTCCACGACGGACTAGAAGTCCGTCGTACGAACGAACGCGACGACGGCCAGTACGACGGCCCGTGCGACGGCCGGTGCGATGGACTTCCAGTCCGTCGTTCCCGAAACCACGACCGTCAGCACGACGGACTAGAAGTCCGACGTACGAACGAACTCGACGACGGCCGGTGCGACGGCCGGTACGATGGCCAGTGCGATGGACTTCCAGTCCGTCGTTCCTAAACCACGACCGACTCCACGACGGACTAGAAGTCCGTCGTACGTACGCACGCGACGACGGCCCGTACGACGGCCCGTACGACGGCCCGTGCGATGGACTTTCAGTCCGTCGTTCCTAAACCACAACCGACTCCACGACGGACTAGAAGTCCGTCGTACATACGCACGCACGCGATGCACTCACACCGCTTCGGCCACTTACAACCGGCGTAAGGCGATGGTCCACAGTGGGATCACCAGAGTAATAATCAAGCACATGGAAGCGAGCCCCACCAGGCGCGCGTTGGAACGCAGTTGATACAACGCATCCCCGATACTCAAGTCGTAACGTTCCTGCACGACGATCCACAGGCCCGTCTCATTCCCGCGTACATAAACCGGTGCTCGACCCGCCAGCCAGCGATGATCATAAGCCTTACCAAGTTCATCGTCGGCCATCGGATCGTGATAGAAAGCCGACGTCTCCACTCGACTACCCGGTATCGATTTCCACTGAGTTAAATCCACTCGCAGTTGCTGCAAGCGATCCGGTAGCCGATTCTGGGGCGAACGCAGGCGTTCATACAGCGGATGCTGGAGAATTGCACCGGCTCGATCAGCTCGAGTTTCCATCATCGTCGCAAACTCGGAAGCGGAGGATTCACCGGGGAGATTCGTGATCTGGCCCAGTTCAAAGAGCAGGGCGACGACGCCGAGGAATTCTCCTTGCGGACGATTCGCACCTTCCAGCGTCGCAGCTGCTGACTTGCGATTCGCGCTGGTCCCCGCACCTATCCCATCCGCCTTGTCGGTCGACTCCGCCGCTACCGGAGCAAAGATGGGTGTCGATACGCTAATCACCCAGCGGTCGGTGACTTGACTGATGAATGCCGCTGACAGATGCGTTTGCTGGAGACGTGCTTGCGGAGAACTTAAGTAGGAGGCCCAGTCTGGATAGTCGCGTTCTTCACCATGAAAGTAAGTGCGCCAGGCGTAGTTCACGGCGATCGTATCGTTCTTGGGCCAACGGGCCACCTGCAGACCATGCCGATCCAGGATAAACCAACCAAAGACTCCCGCCGTTCGATCATGTTCATCTTGAAGCAGCGTTTGCAGACGCTGGTGAGCGGGACTGGCGACCAGCAGCGTGCGCAGTTCCTGACGACGCTCCTCGGGCAGCTCGATCTGATTCAGCTCATCCACAATCGCGCGTACCGCATCATCGCTGTTCATTTCGCGCAGTGCACTCTGCAGACGCTCATCGCGCCCCATCTGCTCTAAGCGATCAAACCAGCTCTCCAGTTCGCGCGTGGCGGTATTGGCGACCGATTCCGTCGCAAACTCGATGCCGCGTAGTGACTGACGAGTGAGTGCACGTTCGGCTCGGCGATAACCGCGTTCAAAAAGCAGATAGCCGCCGATGTAGACGATGAGCACCACGGCGACGAGGGAGAAAAAGAGCGCGGGGATGACAGGATTGCGACGACACCAACGACCAAATCGAGCGGCGGGGCGAATCGGTCGAGCTTTAATCGGCTCACTGCGCACGAAACGCAGCAGCTCCTCGGCCACTTCCCCCGCCGACTGATAACGACGCAGCGGACTTTTTTCGAGGCACTTGAGGCAGATCGTTTCCAGGTCTGCGGGAATGGTGCGATCCAGAGTCCGTGGTCGCGGCGGTTCCTCATACTGGGCTTTCTCCAGTAGCACGCGCGGCGCACCTTGAAACGGCAAGGAGTCGGTGAGGAGTTGAAACAGCATCACTCCGAATGAATAGACATCCGCGCGGGCATCCGCCGTATGGGCAGCTCCCGAGGCTTGCTCCGGTGAAATGTAAGCGGGGGTTCCCAGAATCCAGCCTTCGCGCGCCGAGGCAAAATCGAGTTTGCCCTGTTTGGCTAAACCAAAGTCGGTGATGTGGGGTTCACCATGCTCGTCCATCAACACGTTGTGTGGCTTCAAATCGCGATGCACAACGCCTGTGAGATGAGCATAGTGCAGGGCCTGTAAAATTTTCGCAGCTAAAGAAGCGATTTGACGATAGTTCAAGTCGTGGGCCTCAGCCCAATCCGCGAGCGACATACCAGCCATGAATTCCGTTACGACGTAGGTGCGATTCGCATCGCGACCGATTTCGTAAATACCGACAATGTTGGGATGCGTCAGTTTGGCCGCGATCCGCGCCTCGTTCATGAACTCGTCTATCGCCTCACTCGCCAGACGACCCTGACGAGGAATCTTGAGAGCGACGAGTCGATCGAGGCGCGTGTCACGGGCTTTCCAAACTGTCCCGAAGCCACCCATGCCGACGCGCTCGAGCAGTTCGAAATGAGCGATGCGGCAGACCACCGCCAATTGGCCATTCTCCAGTGGCAAGCCTACCAAGCTGAAAACACGGTCGCAGCGTGAACAGGTAATTTTCACCAAATCGGCATCGACTGGAATTTCAATTTCCTGTCGGCAGAGCGTGCAGCGAACTGTAAGTCCACTGGGCCCATTCCCAGGCTGAGGCAATTGCAGAGTCTCAAACTCCGCACCCGGGGTGGCCGAACTCGAAGAAATCTTCGTCGGGGATGTGCCCGCAGCGGGTAAAGCCCAGGTTTTTGTATCATGATCGCCGTCAGACATATCCGTTAGTTTAAAACTGCCAACCTGATCCGCCAACGGCTCTTGAGAACAATCATGCAGGACCAGTCCGCCTCCTCTTTTGTGGAACCACTCCCCGAGGAACCGTCCGGCAGCGATACGGCACGACTGATCCAGGCCGTTGGTCGCTGGTCGGGACCGGTCGCGGCACTGCTCGTGTTCTGGCTGCTGACGTGGCTGGCTCCTGATTTGAAACGAGCGGGACGACTGACGGCGGCGAGCGGCACGCTCATGGCCATCTGGTGGATGACGGAAGCTTTACCCTTACCCGTCACCGCACTCTTGCCACTAATCTTGTTTCCACTGACGGGCGTTTTGACGATGACGGAAGCGGCCGCTCCGTATGCCGACAAAAATATCTATCTATTTTTTGGTGGGTTTCTCATCGCGCTGGCAGTGGAGCGGTGGAATTTGCATCGTCGACTGGCGCTGCTCACGGTGCTCGCTGTCGGTACGCGTCCCGACCGACTCATCGGCGGCATGATGCTCGCCACTGCACTCACCAGCATGTGGATCAGCAATACGGCGACCGCGGCCATGATGCTGCCGATAGGGATGAGCTTAACCACGCTCTTGAGCGATCATTTGGTACATCGACTTGATCCGGTCGCTGCGGCGCGCGAACAGCGAGCCTTCGCCACGAACGTGCTGCTGGGAATTGCTTATGCCGCCAGCATCGGAGGATTGGGAACTCCGGTTGGAACACCCACGAATATTGCCCTGTTTGGTTTCCTCACCGAACAGAAAATCGCGCTCAGCTTCTCCACTTGGACGCTCATCAGTATTCCCCTGGTACTCGTCTATATCGCTGCTACGTGGTGGCTACTGACGCGCTGGATTAATCCGCTGCAGGTCACCGACTTACCCGGCGGCAGGCAACTCATTCGTCAGGAACTCCAGCAGCTGGGACCACCGACACGTGCCGAATGGATCTGCTTATTTGTTTTTGCCGCGACCGCCTTGGCGTGGGTGCTCCGCGAGCCGCTCTGGGGTAATCGTGTCGACGATACGGTCATCGCCATGGTGGGCGCGCTGTCGTTGTTTTTTATTCCGGTCGATCGCGCGCGAAAAACCTACGCACTCGACTGGTCTGTCGCAGAAAAAATGCCCTGGGGAATTTTGCTCCTGTTCGGCGGTGGATTTTCTCTGACCAGCGCTATGACCAAGAGCGGACTTACCGAATGGCTCGGACAACAACTGGTGGTGCTGCAGTCGCTGCCCGCCTGGCTCGTGGTGCTGCTGAGCGTCGCGCTGGTGATTTACACCACCGAACTCACCAGTAATACGCCCACGATTCTGGCTTTTTTGCCGATTCTTTACAGTCTCGCGGCGGGGCTGCAAATGGACCCGCTGCTGCTGCTCGTGCCGGCGACGTGGGCCGCGAGCTGTGCTTTTATGCTGCCCGTCGGCACTCCGCCCAACGCCATCGTATTCGCCACCGGCAAAGTTTCGATTCGCGATATGATCCGCGCCGGTTGGTGGCTGAACCTGATCGGCATTGCGCTGATCACGGTCACGATCTTCCTGGTCGGTCCGTGGATTCTGGGCGTTCAATCGCGATGACGCACGAGTCCCCTCTCCCCAACCACTGACCACTACCCGCTGCGTCTCCACGAAACGGGAATCAGCGGTTGGGGAGAGGAGCAGGGGAGAGGGGACTGCGGAGCTAGATCCGGTCCAGCGTATTAATCCAGCTGGCGAGCTCCTTCAGCTCCTCGGCATTGAGATAGCGCGCGGCAGGGAGCTTTTTCAGCTGAACGGAATACTTCATCTCTTCCAGTTTCTTGACTGTGGCTTGAATCGGCGCAGTCAGTTTTGAACCGTCTGCTTGCGTGATGAAAAACGAGAGGCGTTGTAGCGGATCATTTTCGGGCGGCGGAGTTCGCAGAGGCATCGGCGCATCGACCGCCGCTACCGCTCGTACCAGCTCGCGACGACCGAACCCCAGGGCATACGCCAGCGCTCCACCACCTTCAAATCCGTGCGCTACAACCCGCGCACGATCAATTCGATAACGGCCAACTACTTCTTCCATCACCTTGCGAATGAACTCCAACTCCGTCGCCTGCCAGCGGCTCGGGTCGGCGGATTTGGGAGCGAGCAGAATCAAATCCTGCTCCTCGCACAAACTCTTCCAGCGATTGACCAGTTCCTGCTGCTCATAACCACCCGGTGCATGCAGCCACACGACCAGCGAATAATTGGTTCGCGGATCATAATTTTCGGGCACATACGCGATGCATTCGTTCGTTTCTTCAGGCAGCTTGATCGGTACCACACCCAGAGCTGGCTTATCGCCTGTCGCGGCACCTGCCGGATGTGCCGTGGGAATCGTCGCCGGTAAGGCTGTAGGCAAAGCGGTCGGTGTGACTTCGACCGTTTGATTCTTCTCGCCACGCTGAATCTCTAATTTGATCTTCTGACCGGGCTCATAACCGGCGAGCAGATTATGGATAGTCGCCAAGTCCGTCGCAGGCTTATCTCCCAGTGCCAACAGGCGATCATTGACCTGAATTCCAGCCTTCTCCGCTCCACTTCCCGGATAGACGTAGCGCACCACCACACCGGGTCGATCACTCACGGTGCGCTGCGGCAGGATACCCAAGAACGGATTCTGATAGGGATCGATTTTTGCCGCCAGTTCCAGTTCGGTCTCGATACGCTGCTCGCCACGCTGCGCTACCAGCTTCACTTTTTCGCCCGCATAGTAGCGACCCAGAGCCAGTCGCAGTTCGCCCAGTCGAGCTACTTTGGAACCAGCCAGTTCGACGATCTTGTCGTCGACCTTGAGTCCCACGGCACTGGCGGGACCTTTGACTTGCACATAGCCGATAATCGCTTCATCGGAATTGTTGTCTTGACCTTTGAGCGACACACCGAGTTTACCCGGATAAAGATTTTCGCGTTGCTTGAGTCGATCGATGCGCTTCATCACATCCGCGAGCGGAATTGCAAAGCCGATTCCCGAATCATAGAGTTCGGCGCCCGCCGTCTCCGCTTGTTCACCGGCTGGCGAGGGCGACAGCGGTACGAGAATCCCCATCACGCGACCACGAATATCCACCAACGGCCCGCCGTAATTGCTCGGTGAAATCTTGGCATCCGTTTGAATCGCCTTTCCCCAGACTCGATTTGTGGCACTGATGATGCCCACCGAAGAATTCGGTTCCGGCTGATCGAACGTGCGACCCACCGCGATCGACCACTGCCCAACCGTGATTTCTTCCCGCGGCATGATCATCGGTACCGGCAGTTTTTCGGTCGTGTTGAGCTTGAGCAGCACGAGCATGCGGCTGAGATCTCGAGCGGCAATTTCGGCCGCCGCGCGTTTACCATTCGGCAAGGTGACGAGAATCGACGATGGCTGTTGAGCAAAGTTAAAAGCACTCGACAATACCCAGCCATCCTCGCCCACAATCAATCCCGTGGTGGGACCGGTATTGGCGAGTTGACCACCGACCACTTCGAGTCCCCCGAGCGTTTCAATGCGCACGACCGAACTGGCCACACGCTGCACCGCAGCACGCATCGCTCGCTCCTCCGCCTCTTCCAAATCATCCTGCGCCTCAGCTTTTGAGCCAAACGCAACAAGAGTGGCGAGCATCAGCAGGGCACGCACGACGATCGCGGGCGACGACATGCGTCGCGGAATCGGCAGCCCCGAGTGAGCAGCGGGCGTCTGCCGGCGCGACACGGACGGGTAACGAAAGGGCGTTAGCAGTAGCGAGCGAACAGACGACATGGCATAGGTTCCTGAGCGACCGGGGCCGCCGACGGCAATTACTCAGCCGTTAAGGTGACTTCGACCAATTCCTGGCCACGCTGCACGATGAGTCGTACGTCGTCCAAGCGATCGATAAAGGTAAGTTCTTCCAGAAGTACTTTGCAGGACGAAACAGCACGCTCGTTGACGAACAGCACCAGATCGTCGGCCCGCAATCCAGCCTTCGCCGCGACAGACCCGACCGCCACTCGATCCAAATACGGCGGCGTCTTCGTCAGGACGTCGGGGACCAGCGTGAGTCCGAGCAGGTTGAGCGTCACAGGTTCTTTCGGCTTCTTCGCCTTCGCTTGATCGCCCGCCGAGCGAGGACGCACTTTGCCAGCGAGAATATCATCGACGGCGCCGACAAGCTCTCCGATCGGCACAGCATAGTTCAGCCACGTGCTGTTTTGAGCGTTCCGTAGTTCCTTCCCGATGAGGCCCACCAGGCGACCGCGTCGATCGGTGAGCAGTCCACCGGGAGCACCGGGATTATTCGTCATCGCATCCAGCACATAGACCGGACCGTTGTAGGTTGTTTGGTAAGCACCGCGGCGCGCGGTGAGCGGCGTTTTGGCCGACACGACACCCTTCAGCACACTGGCCGGCTCGTTTCCCGTCGCCACGTTAAAGAGATTGGAGAACGCCAGCACCCGTGCACCAGGCTCCACCACCACGGCATTGTCTAGTTTGAAGTGCGGCAGATCGGTCGCTTCGCATTTCAGCACCGCCACTTCGAGTCGCGGATCGGCCCCGACCAGCTTGGCGCTAAAACGCCGCCCATCATCAAGAATCACCGTGACCGCATCGTCGCCGGTGTCCAGCACATAACTCCAAGCCGTCAGTACATGCCCTTCAGCCGAAATCAAAAAACCACTCTGATAGGCTTCCAGGCCTTTGATTCCGCCCGCTCCGTAAATCTTCACCACCTTCGGCTGCACGCTCGCCACAATCTGTGCAAAAGTCGGGTCGGCAGCAGCCGCTACCTTCCAGCCGCCGCACAGCAGCAGGCAGGCCAGCAGCCCCAGCGCCATCTGCCTGACACCCAGCCGCCTGATCCCCAGCCGCCTGATCTCTAGCAGTCGCTGCACCAGCGGCGGCGATGGGTTTCGCAGTAGTTTGCTTAGTAGCGAATCGCTTGACGGCGAATCGCTTGACGGCGAAGAAGGATTGCTCAGCGCCATTATGGTTTCTCCTTCGCGGTCATCCAATCAACACTCTTCACCTTCAAAACTCCAAACGTCTGGCCCGCAAAGCGACATTCCCAGCGATGCGGGAATGACAAACCCTGAATGGCCTGATAGTCGGCGAAGATCAGCTCGCACGGATCACCCTGCACGTCTGAGTAGGATTCCAGGGTGCCGAGTTGGCCGGTTTGAGATTCAAACAGCAATCGAGCTTCCATGACTTGATGGGTGCCGACGAGTACTTCGGAGGGAACCGGGCGCTGGGCCGTCGGCAAGCGTCCCAGGTAATACACTTCGCCGAATTTTCCGGGCCCGAGTCGCAGCATGCGTTGCCACAAATGCAGAGCCACCAATAGTCCACCCGATTTCGGCGGCGAAAGCTGCTCATCCAGATCCTTGCTCAAATCCACCTGAAACGTGCCACTGGGCAACTTGGCAGTCACTAGCTTTTCACCCAGCACAATTTCAAACTCGCCCTCATTCTCCACTTCCCCTGTGATCTTCCAGGTGGCCGAAGTGCCCGTGAAATCACCCTGCTTGAGGTGCGCGTTCCAAACCTGATCACGCTTCAATTCGTTGAAGTAATAGTTGACGTAGCCTTCGCGCTTTTTGATGAGCTTGGCGGCTTCGGCCGGAATCGGTTTGGGAGCGGGACGATTAGCGCCTGGCGGGCCGCCCGGCACCGGCTTCGGAGGCACCGGCTTTTCCCCCGGTTTCTCACCAGGCTTTTCTTCGGGTTTCGCAGCCGGTTTTTCAGCCGGTTTTTCACTTGGCTTTTCTGTCGGTTTGGGCGCGGGACCGTCCTCCTTGCCACGGGGACGTGGCGGCTGAGGTGGTCGGCGAGTGAGCAGTTGCTGCAGCTCCGTGTCGGTGTGGACGCCGGACAGTCGCACATAAATCTCTTGCCGCTGCCCGTCGCGCCGATAGACCAGCGGCACTCGCCAGCCCTTCGGAAAAATGCCCAGCACATTCTTAAACGCGTTGGTCGTGCCGATCGCCCGGCCACCAAACGAGACGATTTCATCGCCATAACGAAGTCCGCGGCGATAGGCGTCCGACGACTCAATGATGTTCGTCACAAGCACTCGCCCTTGATCATCCGTCGCCACCGTAGCACCCAGCGTGGCGTGATCGACAATGCGACCGCTCTGCAGGTGTCCGAGGAAATGCTGGATCTGATTGATCGAGATGGCATAACCAACTCCCACATTCACGCGTCCACGCTTCTCGAACGAGCCGCGACCGTTGATGCCGATCAGTTGTCCAGCGGCGTTGAACAGGGGTCCGCCCGAGTTTCCAGGATTGATGGCGGCGTCGGTTTGGATGCAGTCGGCATATTCCAGCAGCGTGCCGGCCGGATATTGGTAACGATGCACGCCCGACACAATTCCATAACTCACCGTGGGCCGAAAATCGGTGGCTAACAGCAGTGGATTGCCAATCGCAAAGCACCAGTCGCCAACTTTCACTAGATCGCTATCGGCAATTTCGGCGACAGGAAAATCATCGCGGCCCAGCAGTTTAATCAGCGCCACATCACCCGTCGGATCGATGCTCACGATCACCGCATCATACAGACGTCCATCGTTCATCCCGCATTTCATGTAGTCGCCGCAGGGCTGCACCACGTGAAAATTGGTAAGCGCAAAGCCATCTTTCGAAATGACGACTCCCGAGCCACCGCCTTGGCCACTCGGCTCGAACACCGCAATCGTGGGCTGCGAAGCCTTGGCTACCGCCGCAATACGATTTTGCTCCGCCTGCCGCACCACATCCGGCACCGCGTCATTTTGAGCGACGAGAGCGGCGGGAAACGAACCGCGGAGCGCGACTAGCATCAATACCAGTGCCAGTCGAGTTAACCCGTTCTGTCGGCTCATTTCGTAAACCTCGCATTGCACAGATTTAAAAAGTCGGCCACATCTAACTCTTCGCCGAAATCGACCAGCACGGTGACACGCTTGGCCCCGGTGAGGTCCAGGTCGAGTTCCCGAGGACGATCTCGCCCGGTGATCGGCTCGTTGAAGATCACTTTGCTGTCGCCCTGGATCACCAGTTGCACATGTCCATTCTCCCGCACTCGGTCGTCGATCCCCACCGTCGCTACCAAGCGATTAAAACCTTTGGGAATGCGAAACACCATTGTTGAACGACTACGCAGCGCGAGCCCTTTATCAAACGACTGGCCACCTAGTTGCAAGCGTCCTCCGTCGAACCCGCGGTCTCGACGCGGCTGATTCCGCCGTGCCAGATTCTCCCCAGCAATCGCCGATTCAAAAAACGGAATCCATTCCACGGAATCCGGTTCCAGGTCGCTTAGGTAGGACGTGTTGCCGACCGAGAAATCTAGTTTCCTGAGACTGGCAAGCGGCAGTGTGGCCGTCAGCCCTGATACCGTATCCACCTCGCAGCTCTCGCCACGCAGACGCAAGGCCTTGAGAACCCAAATCGAACCGGTGGAGTCTTCCAGGCGGCACCATGTATCCGGCCACTCCCGTTCTTCATTCTGAAAGAAAACGATCCCTTCCAGTTTCTCACGTTTGACGGGAATCCGATCGCCATCCAGTTCAAACTGCACAACCGCATCGGTGACTTCTTGAATGATGCCCGCTTGGCGGTCGAGGACGATGCCGGTGGGACTGTCGGTCGCACCCTTGCCTTGCTTGCGAATAATCAGCAGGTCACCGGTCGCGGGAGTCTCCAACTGGGTGCGCCACAACGGATCGACTTCGGCTTGAGCTTTGCGCAGCCGCACGGCGCGCAGTGATCGCGAGCGGACGCTGAGGGGTTCACCGGAGCCCAGCCCAACCGTCGCTTTGCCAGACTTAAGCGCGAACGACGCAGCGCCGATCCGTGAGCCATCGGCGAGTTCCAGCGTGACGTCGGCGGGGGCCGGCGCGCTGGTTCCCGTGAGCTTGAGTTGCAAGACCTGACGAATATCAATCGTCATCGGCCCCGTCGCCGTCGTCACCGTGATCCGCTCGGCAGATAATTCCTGCAGTTCACCTGTGATGGGCGGTCCGGCCAGCCGAGTCACCTCGACGGGCGCAGCGACCAGCTTGCCACCACCAAAAAACAGCCCGAGCGTCGCCAGCACAAGCATGGCCAAGACGGCAGTGGCAACCCGGGAAAAAGAGCGTCGAGTCATATCGCCAACCCTCGTCATTTCTTACCGCCATCGCGGGCGAGTTTGCGGAAATACTCTTCGATCGTTTCCCGATAGTGAGCGGGCAGGTCCTTGCTGATCTGCTGCAACGCCTCCAGACGCTGCTTGGGTGGCAAGTCACCCCAGCCCGAGCGGCTGCCGATATTCTTCGGATCAACATTGCCCGGCCCCTGCACTCCACCAGGCGTGCTCTCTTGTTTGGGCGACGATGGACTGGAACTGCCACCACTACCGCTTTGCTGCTGTTGTTGCTGTTGCTGCTGCTGTTGTTCCAGATCCTCGATCATTTTGTCGAGCTTCGCGATGACGTCATCTTCCTCCTGACGCACCTTGGTGCCGGCACGACCCAAATCCAGCCGCCGATGAATGTCATCCATCAAGCGCGCGATTTCATCGAGCGAATCGGGCTTGAGCGGAGCCAGATCGGCTTCCATCAGTTTGGCTAGCGTCAGATAGCGTCGAGGAATTTCTTTCTCGTTCTCCATCAGCTTCGTGATCACCGGCAGGCACTTTTCCTTCGCCAGCAGCCGATGATGTGAAACGCTTTGGTAGAACAGCAGTGAGGCGGGATCAACAACATCGGCAGGCTGTAACGCTCCGAATTGTTCGAGTGCCTCGTCGTACAATGCCTGCTGAGCGAGCCAGCGGCCGGTGTAAAGTTTTAAGTTGTTACGAATCAGCGGGGCCAGCGCGGCGTCTTCCAAAAGAGGCAACGCTGGGATGCCTTCCTTGGGTAGCTGAGATTGCACGGTCTTTTGCAACTGACGAGCCGGTGGCAGGACGGTCGCCACCGTTTCCACCAGTCGTTCCAGCAGCACCGCGCCCTCCACGGGCGACTCATCGGCTGGCCAGAGTGCGGCGAGTTGTTTCTTCGCGGGCTCATCTAGCTTCTGACTCGCTAGCCAGCCATCCAGCAAACTGCGCACCTGGGCTGGCGTGGGCGTGGCCCACGAGGAGCGCTTCGCGAATTCATCTTGTGCCCAGGCCCAAGGAGAACAGACGGCGATGCTGAGGATCAACACCAGCGGAGCCAGGAGTATTGAACGAGTCTTCATGATTCGTTTCCTTTACTTGTTTTTACCGGTGACGATGTCGCGCGTGATCCGCTGAATCTGTTCTTGTTTGTCGCCCAGCTTCATGATGGCATCACGGAGCTCGTTATCCTTCGCCACTCCGACCGGATCGTTGTCATCTTCGAGCATTTTGGAATAGCGTTTGGTGCGTCCATTCACTCGCATCTGCAGCGCTCGAATCATTTTCAGCTCCGCAATCTTATCCACCAGCGGATCATCCTGCTGCTGTTGCTGTTGTTGTTGCTGCTGTTGTTGCTGCTGTTTCTTCTGCTCCATGTCCTTTTGAGCTTTCTGGAGCGCTTCAATGATTTCTTCGAGGGCCGCGATGATGTCCTCTTCGAGCCCTTGAGTGAGTTGTCCGACTTCGGTTTGACCGAGTTGATGAGCAACTTGGTCCATGTCATCGCGCATCTGATCGACCGTTTCAGGGAAGGCGACAGACGAGCCTTCCTCGCGGAGCAGCGCAAGCGCGCGGTCAGCTTCAATCACGATCTTCCGTTCGTCGAATCCCAAACGCCCCGACAGCACTCGAACATCATCCCCGCGGTCGGCTAGAGGAATCTGGTCGAGTCGCTTGGTGCCTTCGTAGACCTTGAGTTGCATTTCGAGCATCTTGCGGAAACGCCCTTCGAGTGCGGCGAGCGTTCGCTCTTTTTCTTCCTCGCGCATTTGTCGCAGGATTTCTTCGAGAGCGGCCTTTGCTTTTTCGAGTTCTTCCTTCGCCTTCTCCTGCTCCTCAATGGCATCCTTGCGCTTGGCTTCAGCCAGCTTTCGTTCCGCCTCTTTCATCCGCTCTTCGGCGGCTTGGATGCGTTCGCGAGCGGGATTCGGGGGCTGCTTGGACTGCGGTGAGGGCTTGCTGTTACTGTCACTCGGCTTCCCTTCGCTCGGCTTCCCTTCGCTCGGCTTCCCTTCGCTCGGCTTACCTTCGCTCGGCTTCCCTTCGCTCGGCTTGCCTTCACTCGGCTTACCTTCACTCGGCTTACCTTCACTCGTCTTCCCTTCGCTCGGCTTCCCTTCACTCGGCTTCCCTTCGTTTGGCTTACCTTCGTTTGGTTTGCCTTCGTTTGGTTTGCCTTCGTTTGGCTTACCTTCGTTTGGCTTACCTTCGTTTGGCTTACCTTCGTTTGGCTTACCTTCGCTGGGTTTGCCTTCGCTGGGTTTGCCTTCGG
>JBJSXJ010000017.1:0-45723 GCA_046086325.1 Planctomycetota bacterium
CGCCGCCGAATCCAGCCCTTCCGCGCCGACCAGTCCGCCCCCGTCGCCGGATCCCGTCCCAGTAAAAAATGACGCCGATTAATCCGAGTGTAAACGTGATACAAACCCGGTTGAGACTCATCAATCACATCCCGCCGATTACGCCTAGCCATGGTTATCTCCTTGCAACACAAGCTAGATAATGCCCCACGGTTAATGATGAACAAAATATCAGGTTCCGTTCCTTAGGCAAGGCGTAATCGCCATGAGTCAAACGGAAAGAGGCACGCCACCACCACCATCGCCGTCAGCAAGCGAAAGACTAGACAATCAATGGTTCGGTAAGGGGCTGAGTGGCACGAGCGAGATGTGCTTTATACGGCCCCACTCAGGTGTATCAACCTTACGATCCAACTACTCTTGTTGGAGTAACTGATACACCGCCGCGCCACTCTCGAACCAACTCAGCCCCGTCACCTACCGAACCAGTCACAAAAAACTACTCGAATGTTGAGCGCCTGATTAAACGCCTCGAGTATCGGTAGTCCACGTTTCAGCGTCCTTACTGACTCGCGTACTATTGTGATCGTACTCTTACCCCTCAACCCTTACCCACAATCTCGCTAGAAACCAAAACTCTTACCCAACCCAGTCAGTTTGACACGACCATATCATCCACACTCGACAAGCCGGTTGTAGCGACAGACGCAACGGAAAAGATGTGATAGCCCCAAGCTGGCAAATCTAGATATAGCCCTCTCGTGCGCAAGTCGGATAATTCGCGTTCATACTTCGCATCACTCATTCGATCACTCAGTATCAATCGCTCTGCTACATTGAAGTCCGGCCAATTGACGAAGCATTGTGCTCGATGCGGACCATAATTCACCACGATCATTTGCCCGGCAGGCGCCTCAACAGCCCCACGATCTGCTTCTGACCACGCAAAACAGATGTAATGATCACAAGATTCGTTTCCATCCCAGGCGGGCCGGCATTCAAGTTGTTTCCAAGTCGGTTGATGAAACACAGGATCCTGTAACACCCGCAGTAGACGCTGGTAGAACCCGAACAACTGCTGATTTATTACTTCATCAGGTCCACGAACCAAATGCGGTGAAATTCGCACTCGATATCCTTCGATTTGACCCTCATGAAAAAATCGCAGCCCGGGAACAAAGTAGGTGACAATCGCCGCCGCCTGGTGCTGCTCGTCCGTCATCCCCGCCGCCACTCGTGGCTCATCATGGTTTTCCAAAAAACGAGCTAGCCGATTTTGATAGGCAAATTCCGCCCGCAAATGTTCGCGAGTTGTTCGGGCGACGCCGGATCGCAAGCGATCGTAGAGCTGCTTGTCATACGTAAAATCAAAACCCCGCTGCTGCAGATCCCACTCGCGATTCCAATAGACTTCAGCCAATAGCATGAACTGCGGAAACCGTTCGCGAACGCGACCAATTGCCTCGGGCCAAAACTCCGCCGCCAACCTCCCCCATGTTCGCTCAAAAATGTCGGGCAATAACAGCATCGCCATGTCACAACGCACGCCATCACACTGCTCAGCAATCCGCAGCAACTCGCGCGTCATCAACTCCACAACTGCCAAATTGGAGTAGTCGAGCTGAACCGTATCGGGCCAACCATCAAAAAAGGGATCTCGACCATGTGCCACGATGCGCTCGCCCTGAGCCGTTGCGACACGAAAGTAATTATGTGGAGCGGTTTCCAAATCGTGATTTGAACCAGGAACAAATAAATCGGGACGGGCAGCCACCCAAGGATGATCAGGAGCCAGGTGATTGGGGACAAAATCGAGCAGTAACTTCAAACCATGATTGCGTAGCCTCAACCGCAGACGCGCAAGTGCCTCGGCACCACCCAACTGCGGATGAACGGCATAATCCGTAATGGCGAACCCCGAACCGCCAATGTCCGCTTCCTCCAAGTCCGGCAATGTATGCTCAAACTCGGACCGCCAATCCGCTCGAGATCGAGAAACTGCTCGAGCGACCTCGCCCGTCCCCCAGACACTCAATAGCCAGACCCATTCAAAGCCACGTTCGGCTAATCCCACCCACAGTGAATCCGGTAGATCGTCCAATGTTGTGGGACGATTCAGCTGCCGAGCTAGTCGTGTGAGGTGAACGCGGGTATTCAACTGAAATAAAGTGGGATGCATGATCGGAGTTGTTCGTTTTATCCGAACACCTTCCTGGATTGCCGTGAAGAACGAAGGTAAAATCTCAGCTTTGCGGAAACATTTCTGCCGAAGTATTCTAAATCGGTGGGCTTGAGTTTGCTGCCTGTTTGTGAAAAAGAGGGGAATCGCTATGCGTCGCATTTCATGCTGGATCCTGAGCTTGACGCTCGTTCTAGTCATTGCTCCCAACGCCTTTGCAGGTCCATTTCGCAAAGTTTGGGATCGGCGAAAGGCCGAATTGAAAACCGAGATCGGTGGGGCTCTCAGTTCAGAGCTTTCAGCGAAAATCGACGCTGACATCCAAGCGGCGGATCAGCGATTGCAAGCACAAGTACAGTCGGATTCCGAAAAACTTCATGGTCAGGTCGATAGCGAATTGTCCAAGTTGAAGCAGCAGGTCACCGATCACGTGGCCGCCGAAGCCAAGAAACTGCGCGAACAGTCAGCCGCCGAGATCGCTGCCATTCGCGCCGAATCGGCCAAACAGTTGGCCGATCAAATCTCCAAAATCCGCGCCGAGAGCGATCAGCGCGTGAACTCCAATGTCGCGAAGCTCAACGAACAATATGCGGCTGAACTGAAGAAGTTGATTGCGGCCAACGAGTCGTCGATCAAAACAACATTGGACTCCCAAGTCAAAACAGCCTCCGCAGAACTCGACAAATCCTTCAAAGCCGAACTCGCCAAAGTCAAAACGGAACTGGCGGATGCCGTACAGGGTCAAATCAAGGCCGCGCTCCCTACCCCAGCTGCTCCTGAAAAGAAAACTGAGGAGCCACCCAAGGAAACTCCCGCTGTCCCAGCTCCCACGGAATCAAAACCGCAGCAGGAAGGCGAAGATCAGCCTGAATAGTCCTGGCTGGTCCTGGCTGGTCCTGAATGGTCCACGTTGGTCTGGGCCCTCTGGTCAGGTTTCAGCAACGGCTTGCCGACCATTGCCGATGCGCCTGGCACTACTGTTTTTGCCACCTCTAGTTTTTCGCTGGAGGTGGCATTTTTTTGGTAGCTTGCAACGCCACCAGCAACTCCGCCGCGCTACCGAAACGTTCTTCGGGCCGTAGCGCCAAGCAACGACAAAGCAGAATCTTCCAGGCCTCCGGAAGATCGGCTTCATCCGCAGTGAACAACTCCGACCTTCCGGCTTGCAGCGCCAGCATGTCACGCACTTGCTGCCGGAGATGGGCGTTCAGCGCCGGCGCTCCATAGGGTAAACGCCCCAGCAGGAGCTCAAAGAGAATGACGCCGATCGCAAAAATATCCAGTCGCTCGTCGGCTAGCGGCCGCGCGGACACCCCGGGTTGGCTAAATCTCATTCCATCAGCAGTCGCATCGTCTGCTGTCTCGGAAGTGACAGAGGGATCACTCGGCGTAACACTATCTAGGTTTTCTAACAGAGGAATGGTTGCGCCGAGAGCTTCCGGCGACATGTACGGAATCGTCCCTCCCAGCGGTATCACCGACCGCTCCGCTACAGTCGCGAATTGAAAGTCGATGATGAAGGGGCGACCACCAGGGCTCAGCAGAATATTCGCAGGCTTCAAATCACGATGTAATACCCCCTGGAGATGCATGTAGTTCAACCCGTCCACAAGTTGAATGGCAAAATGCGTAAGCGCGTCTAAATAGCTATGAAATAAGCGTGGAACTTCATTGTGAGGGACCGTCGGCAATTCCCGCCCGCATTTATCAATAGCGACTGCCACCAGCAGATGAGGAGTGATCGTGGAGTGATGCCGGCCTAGAGCACTACGAGTAATCGCCAGATCGTAGACGGTGGCTTGGCCCCAGTAAGGCATGACGATCCCACAGAAACCTGTGCTGGCATCTCGTTGTACCGCAAGAACCGGCATGAGGCATTCGTGGACTAAACGGGCTTGCAGTTGTCCTTCTCCAGTTTGGTGCCGCGTGATCTTAATCACGACTCGGCGATCGTCGGTTCCTGGTTCGAGCGCCAAATAGACGCGTGCCGAACCACCACGCCCCAGTTCACCGAGTAACTTATACCCCAACCACCACTCACCCACTCGCGGCCACCCAGCAGTCGATTCCGCAGGCACCCCGTCGCCACCTCGCAACTGCGAGGGTTGCAGTCGGGCCCATTCTTTGTGAGCTTCCATCAGCTTTCCCAGGGCCGGCTGACAAGTCAGCGGAAACCGCGCACAGAACTCCTGCTCCTCGATCGCTTCGCCCCGCAACCAACGCTGCTCGAATTCACTGAAAGCCAGCTCGGCCAACAACAACGGGTAGTCGTGAAAACCCGGTTCGCGGTCCAGTAGCAGCCGCGAGTCCAACGTTTCGCCCGCTCGCCAACGAGCCTCAAAGTCGTCCAGCACCTGCATAAGTCGAGCTTCATCCACCGATCGGCAGAGGGGCTGGCTAAGCGCAGATTCAGGCGGTTGGTCGTACATACCTGACGCATCATCAGGACTCGGAGACGAGTCCAAAAAAGATGCGATCGAAGGATTGGCCAGAGATAAAGCGGTAAACCACACCACAATGGGGCAGCAAAAGTGTCCCCTGGCCAATCCCTCAATCGCATCGAAGGTTTGTTATACCAAAATAAAAATCGAATCAACCCCGGTCGGGGAAAAGTGCGAAATCTTTTCCGCCGCCCTCCGGGTTCGCAGCTCGAACCGTGACATCCGGCACAGTCCCAGCCTACTAACCTCCCTCAACTCTCTTCTGCACCTCTCATCTTCCCAATCCATTCGTCCCCGTGCCCCCAAGGTCCCGGCGAAAGTAACCGAGGACAAAGCGAAAACACATGGTCGCGCACCGCTTGTGGGGCAGAGCGTCCCTCGGCCACCTTCGAGGCAGGGCTGGCAACTACTCACCGCAGTGGGTGCCGCCAACAGACCACTAAATCGTAAGCGGGGCAAAAAACCGGCCCCAAAGAAAAAAGAATTTGTCGGAAATGATGATCGAGGCACTGATTTAGTGTTTACTGGTACGTCAGGTTCGTCACCTTCTCATCAATCCTGGCCGATACATGGCATGAGTAGCGTTCCCATATCCCAGCCCGAAGGCTCGTTTCACGAGTTGATGGAGCGTGTGCGCGCCGGCGACAAAGATGCGGCCTGGGAACTCATCGATCGCTATGGCAACATCGTTTTGCATGTGGTGCGACGTCATTTAAGCAGTAGCCTGCGCTCCAAATTTGATTCGATGGACTTTTATCAAGTCGTGTGGGCGTCGTTCTTTCGGGCTCCGGACGAAATTCGGTCCTTTGCCGAACCCAAGGACCTAATCAATTTCCTCTGCTCGATGACCCAAAACAAAGTCGGCATGGAAGCTCGAAGACGCCTGCAAACCGAGAAGTACAATGTGGCGCGTGAACAATCGTCCAACGCAGCCCTGCCCGGTTCAACGGCAGCCACCACGGCCGAACCCGCCGACGCTCGACAGCCTTCACCCAGCCAAATTGCGATCGCGCGCGAAACCTGGGAGCGGATGGTAAATCGCTTGCCCGAACAAGAACGAGCGGTGGTGGAGCTGCGATTTCAAGCGATGACCTATGACGAAATCGCCGCGAAATTAGGGATTCATGAACGTCAAGCAAGACGCATCATCGACCGCATCTTGAATCGCCGAACCACGCCCTAAAAAATTTTAAAAAAGTCTTGCGTCGCGTCTCGAGACCCCTCATACTTGGGATCCGAATCGCGGCGAGAGGAGCAGTCGGGGAACACTTTTGCTGCCCAAAGTGGTGTGAAGCTGACTCTTCCTCTCCGACTGCTCCTCCAGCCGCGATTGCATTGATGAATTTCCGCCAGCTCCACGTCGCGACGACGACCCTACAGTCGCCAACTCACGACAGGTATGCAAATTCATCCGGTGGAAGGAAAACATCGCCAAGGGGCACGATCGGGAAATCGTTTTTGGATCCATTCACGCTCGTGGGCCGCTGCTCCAAGTTGTCCTGAACCTAGAATCACTCTTTTCGATATTGCGATTCATCTCCAAAAGCGGACAAAGAACTTCCAACAAATTTAAAAATCTTCCCTTCAAGTTCACCTTGAACCCGACGGGCAACTCAGATTTACCTCCACCCTTAGTGGTTTATGTCTTCCGTAATGCACACGACCAGCTGCCAGGATTCTTCCGCCGCTCCGCCGTCGAATCGATCGGCAATGTCAGAGTCGAGCTTGTCGCCACTGGAACTTGCCCAGCGTGCTTATGATGAGTTCCACGAACGAACCATGCGTGGGGAGACGCTAGCCACCGACCAGTTCTGTCAGGAACAGCCAGCCGCATGCCGTGAACTCCTGCGGCAGTTCCTGAGCGTCCACTTGGCCGTTTCCCAGCAATCCGCATCCTGGTTCCAGAAGCTCGAACAACAACTCGATCCGCCCTCACATCCATGGCCCGAGTGCGGTACGGAATGGCAAGGCTTTGCACTCGATCAACCACTCGGCGATGGCGGTCTAGCGCGCGTCTACCTCGCCCGCGAAGTCCATGCGGGGGGACGTCCCGTGGTGGTCAAGATCACACAATTTGAAACGGGTGAAGGTCATCTGCAGTCGCCGTTAATGCATGCTCACATCGTCCCTGTACTCACCGTTCGTCACGACGAGACGACTGGGTTGACCGGTATCGTGATGCCCTACTTGGGGCGCGCGACTTTGCAAGACGTGCTCACCGAACTAGGTCGCCGACGCCAGGCGGCAACGCCTGCCAGCAGCTCAGCTGCAGCAGCCACTCATGGCGGTAACCAATCACTCCCTGGGATCCTCAACTGGAACGTGGCCTCCAGTGAAATCTTCACCACGGTCGCTCAGCAAGCCCTCTCCCAATCCACCAAGTCACGGCAGGCGGATTCTTCCCTGCCGACGCCCCCGCTCGGCACCCCCTCACTCTTACTTCAGGTTGCTGACCCCGGCACTACCGCAACTGCGTTTCTACCCGCCGTCGCTCGACTCGGTGTACAGCTCGCCGAAGCGCTCGCTCACACCCACGCCCATCAGATTCTGCATCGGGACATCAAGCCCAGTAATATTTTGATTGCCAGCGATGGACGCCCCTTGTTGATGGACTTCAATCTGTCAGCTCGAGTTGATGGAGCCGAACTGGTGCTCGGTGGCACCATTCCTTACATGCCCTGCGAACTGCTGCAGTCCATCATCCGGTGTAGTGCCACCACAGCGGCGCAACCCGATCGATCCCAGCCCGCAGCTCGCATTTCAACCCTCCGCGCATTCGAGACGACCCACCCCGATGATTCGGCTACCATGCTCAGCGCCAGCCCGATTTCCGTGGCTGATCCCCGCTCTGATCTGTTTTCACTAGGAGTGGTTCTTTACGAACTGTTGTGCGGTGAATTGCCCTTTGGCGAGCCTCGACGCAACCTCTCCGTTGGCGAGCAAGCGGCGGCCATGGAGTTGTCGCAACACCAAACACAGCTCATCGATCGCCTCCGCTCATCGCAACTGCCTACTCCCTGGGCCGATATTCTCCAGCGTTGTCTGGCACCGAATCCCGAAGCGCGTTTTGTGAACGCCGATGAATTGGCAAATGCCCTGCGACCACTCATCGATCCCCTCGCCACAGCCGTTGCGCTGCCAGAACGAACCGCCTCACCCCGTCTCGGAACGTCACTCTCAAGTGTTGCGAGCCAAACTGCAAACTCGCTGAAGTCAGGTCTACGTTACTTGGCAGTGGTGGCTACGATCGTGATCGCTCTATGGCCCGCGTCGCTGCTGCCGCGGGCCGGAAAAGCAGGTCACCAGCCGACGATATTCCTGCCCAGCGCCACTTCCAATCTCCTATTACCCACCCGGTCCACTTACCTGGAAATCTCTCGCTCTCGGCCCAACATCGAACGCCGCTTGTATCAGGATTTACTGGTTTTGGCAGAGCGGCTGCGAATCGCCGTGGAATCACCGCGAGCAGCTCGTGAAAGCGTCGAGCAATGTCGCGAGCAACTGGAATTCTTCGGCGCCCAGTCGCTGCTCTTCCAAGCAGACATTCAGGGCTTAATCGGTTTTTGCCACGCGTACCAAGGTCGCCATCAACAGGCCCTCGAGTGCTGGGAAAAATCCCTGGCGGAACAAGAGACAGCTTTCATCGTGGACTTAGATCGAGCAGCGGTCGACTACGCTGTCTCTCTGCGACAACGAGGGAGATATGAAGAAGCAATCTACTGGTCGTCGCTCGCTCTCAACGAAGATAGCCAGGACGGTGCTTGCTTAGCCGCTGCAGCAGAATCGACTGCTCTCAGCCAATTCCGCTTGTTAGAAAAGTTTCTAGCAGAGTCCACGTTGAGGGAAAATCAAACCGCTCGCTTTCAAGAAACGTCGCGCAGTCTCCGCTTGGCGCTGCATTACAATCGCCGCTCCTCCATCCTTGTCTCGCTCGTTACACGGCTGGATGAGATTCAAGATGAGCATCTAGCGCGAGCGGAAGCCGAATTATCGCCACCAGCTACCTGATCACTGAAAGAACGTGACAGGACGCTCGTACGACCAATTCCCGTCCACATCCTGCACTCGAACCGTGTAGGTGTGCATTCCCGGTCCCGGCTGTGGAAACCAGATGGCAAAGTAGCCGCCTTCCGTCGTGAACGTGAAACTTCCCTCCAGCTCACCACCAAGATCAACAAGCAAATCGTCAACCGGTCCGTCAATGTCACCGATCTGACCGTAGATCATCACGTCATCCCAGTAGCTCACCATAATGCTCAAATCAATAAAAAACGGAGCGTACGGATTGAATGGTTGATAGCCAACACCCGTCGTGGGCTTGGGTTTCGGCGGCGATGGGACACTGTCATCGGTTTCATAGGGAGGTGGAGGCGGTGGCGGTGGAGCCAATTCAAAATCATCGGGTTCGTCAAACGGGATAACGCGGATCTGCGCCAACACTTGATGGCTGTTATCAAACAACAAAACGCCCATCACGGTCGCTATCATCAGCGGAAGAATTCGACTGCCTCGCGAAACCCAGCGCACCGTGCCGAGCACCATCCAGCGCGACACGTTGAGCGACCACTTACCTAGACTAGACTCGGACATAATCAATTCCCACCTATCATTGGCTTGCTCAGACGAAGTGAACCCTCGCTAGAGCAGTCAGGAATGAGTACTTCAACTTCCGCTGCTCAGCGACTCCATTCCTGAGCGACTGCTCTACATATTGCGATTCGCCGCAAAAAGCGGACACGGCACAGCGGCAGCACGAATAACAAACAAAGAATCCGCCATTCTGGGCGTGTCATCGTCTAAAAATGACAGAAAACCCCAGAAAATGAGGCTTCTACATCGGCCAGAATTGGCCAGATCTATACTTTTGAGGGACAGCCGTCGCCAACAATTACTAAAGCTCGCGCTGCAGTGCGAGCTTGATCGATCCCCCAGCGAGCACCGGTGTACTTTTCGATTGACTCTCACGCCGCAGGACTAAGCGGCACGACGAAAAACTGCACAAGTGTTTGCGCCACCAAAACCAAATGAATTCGAAATCGCCACGTCCACGCGATGCTCGCGCGCCTGATTGGGCACATGATTGAGCATGGCACATTCCGGATCCAGGTCGTCCAGGTTGATCGTCGGCGGTAACGCACCCCGCTCAATACTCGTCAAGCACGCGAGCGCTTCGATACCCGAAGCGGCACTCAGCATGTGACCCGTCATGCTCTTCGTACTGCTGATTGGCACATTCGCCAACTCTTCCTTAAAGACCAGCTGCAACGCTTTTGCTTCGAAGATATCACCAATCGGTGTGCTCGTCGCATGCGCGTTGATGTAGTTGACTTCCTGGGGAGCAAGACGTGCATCGGCCAGCGCCGACTCGATAGCTCGTGAAGCGGGCACCGGATCATTACTCGGAATCACCAGATGATGAGCGTCGCTGGAAGCACCAAACCCGGCCAGCTCAGCTCGTGGCACCACTCCCCGGCGTCGCGCCTGGCGCTCCGTCTCCAGCGTAAACAACACTCCGCCTTCACCCATCACAAAACCATCACGACCGCGATCAAATGGCCGCGAAGCGAATTGCGGCGCCTGATTGCGCTTGGAGAGTGCGCCGAGATTGCCAAAACCTGCCAGGCCTCCGGGAGTGACCGAACATTCGGCGCCACCAGCCAGACAATAATCCACCCAGCCCTTGCGTAGCCACTGACGAGCCACTCCCAGAGCGATATTTGCGCTGGCACAGGCCGCACCCACGATGACGGTCGGCCCACCCAAACCCAAGGTCGTTTGGATCTCGCCTCCCAATCCTAAACTGTCACAGTTGGGGTCATACAAGCGTCGACCACCGCGCAGCAAATCCTGCTCCCAGTTCACAATCCATTCCGCACCAATTCCCAATACCACTCCGATGCGCAGCTCCCCGCGACGCTCCCAAATCCCCGCTTCACCCAAGGCTTGTCGCGCACACCAAATCAGAATCTGATGCCAGGGTGTACGCTGTGCGAAATCAGCAGCATCCCAATCCGCCGGAGTGGGGACGTGTTCCAAACAAGCCGCCATCTGGCTGGGATGATCTGTAACCGGAAACCGTGTGATCGCTTTGATCCCTGACTTGCCCGCCAGCAGATGATCGCCGATCTCTTGGGGTGAAGTGCCAATCGAACAGATCGCGCCAGCACCCGTTATCCAAATTGAATCCTGATCACGCATGACGATCGTATTTCCTTCCAGCAGCTAGGCAGCGCGCCGTTGTACTTCCGGCACTGCCACCCGCGCCATAAACCGCGCTTGGTCCAGCGGCGAGTCGGCCAGGGTTGCCACTTCGCGACGAACCTCCACTCGCATTGCCCCTCCCAGGTACAACGACCAACTGGGCTCGTGTAAATCCGTCGCCATGGAACGAGCCTGACTGTCGGCACCGTTTGTTTGTTGTTCCAGAAATCGAGCAGACGTACCAGGGACGTGTCCGAGTCGGCCCCATCCGCATCTGGAATTCCAGTGTTCAAATCCCGAGTCAGCACCAGCTGAGAACCACCGGACGATCCTGGCGTGCAAGCCAGCGCCAGCGCTCGGCACATCGACTCCGTCTGCGTATCGCCCGCTCCATCAGGAACCGGCTCCGTCGACCATTCTGTCAGCACGACCCAGAGGCCCGCGAGTACTTGGGTGTCGAGCAGCGTCAGTCCGACCAGTAGGGCATCGCTGAGTTGTCCTGGAGCGCCGCCCACGCCGCAGTTCAACCCCTGCGCACCCAGCGCCACGCTCATCGTGCCCGAAATCGCACTCAGCATCGTCTGCGGAATCGCCAGTGGCGAGACGCCGCGCGGCCCCATCCGCTGAAAACGCTCCAGCGTATTAGCCGTGGAAACTCGAGCTAAATATCGCGGTCCCGCGATTACGCCCCAGTCGCGAAACGAGGGTTCCGTCCAGCCGGCAGATTGAATGGCGCGGAGGACGGCAACGAGTGCCAGTACCGCTTGGTCGTCCGCTAGCTTGACCGCCAAGGCGGGTGAACGACCGCCCTGAAACTCGCCCGGATTCTTCCGCAGCGCCGCAATCTCGCGCCGGTCAGCCGTCACGCTGGCCCAGGCCGCAATGCCACAGGTCGTCAAATCAACTGTCTGGGTATGGTGATCACCGATCACGACCGCCCCCTTACGCCGCCCGGCGTCGTTCCTGCACGGTTTTGGACGCCAGCAGATCGAGCAGGTCGCCGACCGTCTCTAGGTCATCAAAATCTGCAGAATTCAGGGAGATATTGAGCTGATTTTGGACTTCGATCGACGTGGAAAGCAGGTCGATGGAATCCAATTTCAGGCCATCGCGCAGGTTCTGTTCGTCCGACAATTCCCCCACACTCTCATCCACGCACTTCTCAAGCGCCGCGGCTAACACGGCTCGTAGCTGGGATCGTTCCATCGCTTCTGCTCCCTCCTTGGAGTACCCATCCTGGTCCTTAACAAGTGCGCTGTCTAACACGAACCGCCCAGCGGTGTAAAGATCGAAATTTGAGCAGCTAAGCCCTCAATCAATCAGGCAACCACGCGCTTTGGTCTCAGCGACGAGTGGTTTTTTGCCGGCCAGCACGGCCGTCACTGCGTCCTCCACATAGCGATTAGTCACGCGCGCCGGATTCACGCTGTCATCCCACGCACCCCGATAAACAACCGCGCGCTGCTGATCGAGTACAAAACATTGCGGCGTCACAGTGGCCTGCAGCTGCCGAACAATTCCCTTACTGGCATCCTGAAGATAGGGAAAGTTGAACTGTTGGCGCTGCGCCATCTCTTTCATGCGTGGCAATTTGTCCGTCTCCAAATCACTGACACTGATCGCGACTAAGGCCACTCGTCCCGCCACTTGCTCCTGCTGCCGCACAAAAGCTTTCATCCGGTCGTAATACTGAATGGCGATCGGACAGTGATTACACGTGATCACGACCACCACTACCTTGGCTGGTTCGAGATCCGCCAACGAATGGCGTTTTCCGTCCACTCCGGGTAAATCCTTCCAGTTCGGCACCCGGGCTAATGCCGCCGGAGACTGGTTCAAGTCGCGACCGACCACCCCAGACGTCAATCCCACCACCCAGAACAGTCCCGCCACCCAGAACAGTCCCGCCAGGAAGACCACCCGTCGTTTTCCACCAATGAGTCGACATCGATTTAGTTGCATCTGCTACTCCCGCGATTTCATCGATTTTTTTGATGTCCGTTACGGATCGGTTTAGGTTGAACCGAAGCTAACTACGAGCGTAACCTAGGGAAAGTTTTTAGTTGCGTCGAGTTCTGGGGGATGACTCCGAACTTTGCCGAACATCATCTGCGAACCACCAGGCGTTATTAAGCCGCAAATTTAGCCATGATCCGCACTTTTCAATCGCTGCTCATCTTTCTCGCCGGCGTAACAGTAGCCGTCGCGATCCTGGGCAGCAGTGGTGTCTGGCAACCTCCGCCGACCCGCACTCCACCTGTATCAACCCTACCCGTTTCAACTCCTCCTGTATCAACCCTACCCGGATCGACGGTTGCTCCAGTCACTCTCGACTCCTTCGCCTCTCCCGCCTCTCAGGACTCTCCCAACACTACCGCGACGCCTCCCACCACGGTTTCCTGGCCGCTGGAGCTGACGGGCATCACCGAACCCGGTTACGGACGTTTCGCAAAACTCCCCCTGGCCACCAATCAGCCCGTCGCCTTCGTCGACGTGAAACCCGGTGATACGGTGGAAAAAGGTTGGCAACTGTTTTCCCACTGGGAATCTCCCGACCGCCTGCAAGCCGTGAAGAACGACGTCGAACGTACCAAGAAACAGAGCCAAATCGCCCAAACTCGAGTCGCCGCCGCCGAACAATCCCTCGTGCGACTCGAAAAACTCACCGGCCAAGTCACCCCTCAAGAACTCCAGGATGCCCAAACGCTAGTCGCCATCCGGCGCGCTGAAGCGGAAACAGCAGAGCTCAGTGTGCAGGAGGCCGATAACCGATTTACGGCGCTTGACTTCGAGTTTAAACAGGCGTTCGTAACGTCCCCGATCGATGGCATCGTGGTAAGTGTCAACGTGGTTCAAGGGGAACGACGGCAAGCGAGCGAATCGTTTCGCGGCGTAACGATTCTCGACCCAACCGTCCTCAACTGCCGCTGCCTCGTCACTCCTCGACAAGCCCAATGGCTGCGACAACCGCACGCGACACCGCCACGCATCGTGGTCTCCGACCAGGAACAAACCTGGTCCGCTAAATTAGTGCATGTGGGCGTCATGGCCGAAGGCTCCACGGGACTCGTCCCCGTGATTTTTGAAATTCCGAACCCCGATCGTCATCTGCTCTGCGGCATTCCCATAAAGGTTCGCTTGGATTCGCCCACGAACCAACTCGCCTCTCCCGTCACCGACCTGAAGTGATTCCATCCAATGAAAAATAAATTCATTCCGCGCTGTGAGAATTTGGAAGGTCGCTGTCTGCTGACCACGCTGCCCCTTGGTCCCGGCTTGCCCGACGGATATGTCATGCCAGCGGCAGAAACCGCCGCGGACATCTCCAATTTGAGTCTGCCGAACATCTCGTTCGTTGTGCAGCAGCAAGATAATTGCAGCGTCCTCATCTGCCATGTCCATTCGCCGCAGTCTTGGCTGGTTTCCCTGCCGAGTGGGGAAGGGGAGTGGACGGATCGAACCGGTATGGTTCGGATTACTCTGCCCACCGACTTGCGCACTGTCCGACTCAGCCTCAACGATGCCTCAACCGCTCCGACAGCCTTCCTACGTCTGCAACTGACCGAGGACGGCAGTCGAGTACTCCAGCAGGAATGGGAGAACGCCTCGGCGGCTCCGAATAGCTCGGCGGCTCTGGCTGACTCAGCGGCCTCACCCGCCTGGTCCGCCCTCCCCCGTACGCTGCTCGACGATCGCCTTTCCGCCACGAACTCTATCGCTGGACTGATGAATGGCGGAATGGCTACTGGAGGATCGCCGGGAGGATCGCACGGGGATTCCACGGTGCATGGCGCGGAAGGCGAGTTGGTAGAGGATCACAACGACGCGCGGATGATCCATACGGACAATTCTGATCAGACAGGTTCGCCTGGTTCTCTCGCCAGCATCGGTCGCCTAGGTACCAGCCACACCACGTCGATGTCCCCCACTGCGCAGTCTCCCTTCACCGCTCTCAATCGACTCGCCCCGAAGCCCCCCAGTTCATCGCTCGACCAAGCCAGCCATCCGGACAACAGCAACCGCACCAACTCGGACTCGACTGCCACCGAGAACTCTCGCCATCCGGCCTGGATGGAGACCGAGGAGTCCGCCGGAGATGAGGCGTTTCCACGCCTGATTCCTCGACATGATGCTGCCACCGATACGGTATTGGCTCAGTTAGCTCGAATAGAATCGCACGCGGACCAAGCCGTTTCTGCGGCAGCCTGGCAGCCTAGCGCCGCCACTCCGACGTCGCAGGAAAACACCGATCGAGAACTCGATGAAATCGAAGTAACAGCCAATCCGCTGGATGCACGCTGGCAGGTCCTCGGTGCCTCGCTCGCCACCGTCGCTCTGCTCGGTGGTGCCTATAGCCTCGAACGTAAACAACGTTCGCTAGCCGTTGACACTCCCGCCGACGAAACTCCAGCCGACAAAACCAATCCATGAACCGCTGGAACATTCCACGCTGGCTTGAAGATGAAGTGATTGCGCGAGACCGGCAGTGCGTTTATTGCGGAATCACATTCGATGGTAAGCCAACCAAACGGGGACAATCGCCATCGTGGGAACACATCGTGAATGATGTGAGTCTGATTCATTCCGACAACATCGCTCGATGCTGTATTTCATGTAATGCCAGCAAAGGCACTCGGGACCTGAAAAGTTGGCTCGAATCGAGTTACTGTAAAGCCAAGAATATCCACGCTGGCTCCGTCTCGGCCGTCATCCAACGCGCGCTTAATGTCTAACCCACTAACCACTACCCATCACCCACCACCCACCACCCACCACCCATCACCCATCACCCATCACCCACCACCCACCACCCACCACCCGCCACCCGCTATCCGCCACCCACTACGGCAACGCATACCCCAGCGGGCGCAGCAGCTCGGCAACGGCAATCAAGGGTAGGCCCGTGATCGCGGTTTGGTCCGCAGATTGAATGGCCGTGAAAAGCGTCACGCCAAGCTGTTCCAGCTTGTAAGAACCGGCACAGTCCCACGGCTGATCGGCGTCGACATACCGCTCGATCTCCGCACTGGTCAATGGTCGCATCGTCAAATGGGTCACATCGATGTGGGACCAGGTGCGACCGTTTTGCCAGATGCAGATGGCGGTGAGCAGCTGATGACGGTGACCGCTCAAGCGGCCCAGCTGTTCGATCGCTCGTAAGCGGTCGCCAGGCTTGCTGAGAATCTCTTCACCCAGTACGCAAACCTGATCGCTGCCAATCACAACCGCGTCCGCCTCGGCACGCGCTCCAACCGAGGCGGCTTTCGCGCTGGCAAGTTCGATCGCCAGCCGCTGCGGCAATAACCCCCGCCGCTTCCATTCCGACTCGTCCACCTCAGGAGCGACACATGTGAACGGCAGCCGCAGACGTTGCAGCAGCTCGCGACGATAAACCGACGTGCTCGCTAAGATCAGTGGCGGCTGCGATCGCGTCTCCAACTAGCACCACTCCTTGATCGGTCGACCTTCGATCAGCCGCACCGGGCGACCGTCCGGAGAGTGCGCAATGAGATCCACGGGCAGTCCCAGTTTCGTGTACACCGTCGCCGCCAAGTCTTCGCTGGAATACTCATCTTTGGTCACGAAGCCACCTTCATCGTCCGTAGCCCCCAGAACGTGTCCGCCGGGCACGCCCGCACCGGCCAACAAGGCAAACCCAGCCGTCGCCCAGTGATCACGTCCGCTGGCAGAGTTGATTTTCGGAGTGCGCCCAAAGTCACTCAGCCAACAGACCAAGGTGTTAGCGAGCATTCCGCGCTGCTGGAGATCGATGAGTAGCTGCGGCAGAGCCTTATCGACGGGCGGCATCCGCGAATCTTTGAGTGACTTGAAATTGTTGGCATGCGTATCCCAGCCACCGTCCGTGACGGTCACGAATCGCACGCCCGCCTCGATCAAACGTCGCGCCAACAAACAGCTTTGTCCAAACTTATTGCGACCATACGCCTCACGCAGCTCCGTCTTCTCTTCATCCAAAGCAAACGCGCGCTTGGTTTCCGGAGCGGTAATCATTTGAAATGCAGTTTTGAACTGTTCGTCCAGTACCTCGAAGGCAGAGGGCTGCAGGTCAGCTTGCCGCTGCAGGGCATCGATCGCGGAGAGCATGCGTTGCCGCCGATTCACTCGCTCATTCGTGATGCCAGCCGGCGGAGTAATGTCACGTACGGTGAACTTGTCCGCATTCGGATCCGCGACAATCTCGAACGGATTGTGCTCCAGCCCCAGCACGCCCGACGTACCGCCACCAAATCGCCTATCAACACTGGCACCCAACTGAATAAAAGGCGGCATCGCCGAGCGAAATCCCTTGACGTAACTCACCACCGAGCCGTAGGTGGGATAGGCAATGGCCGCATTAAAATTGCGTCCCGACATCACCCATTGGTCAGCCGTGCCATGGCTCCCGTTGTGCGGATTCCAGCCACGGAGCAAACCGAAACGCTGCGCTTCCTTGGCCAGAGTCGGACAGACTTCGGTGAACGACACACCCGGGATTGAAGTCGCGATCGGGTTGAACTCGCCACGCACACTGGCCGCCGCTTGCGGCTTCGGATCCAGCGTGTCATGGTGACTCACGCCACCTTGCGACCAAATCAAAATACAGTTCACATCGCTCGCCGCTCGCCCCGCTGCCACCTCGGCGGCCAAGGTCGACTGCTGACGCAAAAAGCTGGGGAGCGACAGTCCGAGACCCGATAACGCGCCTAACTGCACGAAACTCCGGCGACTCAATCCATCGCACCCACGCGACCGACCCGTGACCAAACGCAACATTTTGATTCTCCTCCAGCAATCGAATCGAAGTTTGTTTATCTTATTACGCTATCGGATGATGTTGCAACCGAAAGAGAGCCTTCCATGCTGATTCGCACCCAAAATAATTTCGCTCGCCACCCATCGCTGAAGTTGTCTCGCGTCGCCAGCGTTCGCGCTCTCTTCCCCTCGCCCCGACCGCTGACAACAAGCCCTTGCCCTGTCGCAAAACTCTCCTCAGCGGTCGGGGAGAGGGGCAGGGGAGAGGGGGCTGAAAAGAGGCAACCGGGCGCAGCAGCCTCCATCCTGCTCCTCGCCGCCGTGCTGCTCGGACTGCCTCTGACTGCCCCTGGTTACCACCTGCCGATGGCCACCGCGGCCGAAGCACCAACTGCACCCGCCCCAAGGCCAGAAGTCTCCCCCGCCGAACTGAAACTCGTCGGCCATTTCGCCCACGGCCAATTGCTGGTCCAGCAATCGGTGTCCGTCGGTCTCAATCATGAAGCCCGTTTCATCAGCCGCGATCCAAACATCGCCACCGTTAGCGAATTGGGACTCGTGCTCGCTCGTCACAACGGCCAAACGACGATTACGGTGGAGGTGGGCGGCAGTCGCTGGGAAGTGCCCGTGCAGGTCACAGGCTGCGATGGTTCACCCACCGTCCAGTTCACGCGTGATATTCGTCCGATTTTGAATAAGAGTGGCTGTGCGATGGCGGCCTGTCATGCCGCTCAGCATGGCAAGGGTGGTTTTAAGCTCTCCGTCTTCGGTTCCGAACCTACTGCCGATCATCGCACCATGGTCCGGGACGCGATTCAGCGGCGAGTGGATTTGATTCGACCGGAAGAGAGTTTGCTGCTGCTCAAGCCAACGATGAGCGTGCCACATGGCGGCGGACGGAAGATCGATCGCGACTCGGTGGATTACGAAATCTTCGCACATTGGTTGCGCACAGGTGCTCCGGGGCCGCAAGCGAAAGATGCTGAGGTGACCCGTCTGGAAATCACTCCCGCGCTAATTCGGGGCGTGACGGGAAATCGTCAGCAGTTACGGGTCGAAGCGGAGTACTCAGATGGAGCACGTCGCGACGTCACCGCCTGGGCCCGTTTCGACTCACTGGATGACGGCGTGGTCGCGGTCACTCGCCAGGGCCTGGTGACGATGGTGGGCCAAGGGCAAGCCCCGATTATGGTGCGATTTGAAGGGCAAGCTTCGATTTCCCTCTTCGTTGTTCCCTATTCCGAGTCGCCTGATTTAGCGACCTGGCGGAATCATAATTTCGTGGATGAATTAGCGGCGGCCAAGTTTCGCGAACTGGGAATTGAACCGTCCGGCCTGTGCGATGATGCCACGTTTGTGCGCCGCGCCTATTTAGATGCGATTGGCACCTTGCCAACGGCGGCGGAAGCGCTGGCGTTCACACAGTCCACCGATCCCAACAAACGCTTTCTGCTCGTGGATCGCCTCTTGGGACTCACCGGAAACCCCACTCAAGATATCTACAACGATGCCTATTCCGCTTACTGGTCCTTGCGCTGGTCCGACTTGATTCGCAATTCGAGTCGCGAACTGGGAGAGCAGGGGATGTGGTCGCTTCATAACTGGGTGCGCGATGCGTTTCGCGAGAATCGACCGTTCGATCACTTCGTGCGCGAACTAGTGACTGCCAAGGGCTCCATCTACAGCAGCGGTCCCGCAAATTTCTTTCGAGTCAACAAATCACCGACCGAACTAACCGAGGCGATTTCGCAAACGTTTCTCGGCATCCGACTGGAATGCGCAAAATGCCATCATCATCCGTTTGAGAAATATAGTGAAGACGACTATTACCAACTCTCTTCGTTCTTTGCTCGAGTGGGCTCCAAGAACAGTGAGGAATTTGGTTTGTTTGGTCGTGAGACGGTGGTGATGGTGAAAGATGCGGGTGAGGTATCGAATCCGCGGACAGGTAAGCGGATGGAACCGAAGGCCCTCGATGGACCCACGCTGGACCATCCGCTCGATCGACGCATCCCGCTCGCCACGTGGCTCACCGCCAAAGACAACCCGTACTTTGCGCGCAACGTGGCCAACCGTTATGTCGACTTTTTACTGGGTCGCGGGTTGGTGGAACCGGTGGACGACATGCGTGCAACCAACCCGCCCACGAACCCACTCCTGCTCGATGCACTCGCCAAGCATTTCACCGAACAGCAGTTCAACTTAAAGCAGTTAATGCGCGTGATCATGCATAGTCGACTCTATCAGTTGGACTCTCGGCCCACCGCAGCGAACGCCAGCGACCAGCGTTTCTATAGTCATTTTCTGGTCAAACGACTCACGGCCGAACCGCTGGCGGATGCGGTGGACCGCGTGACCGGAGTGCAGACGAAGTACAAAAGCTTGCCTCTGGGCACGCGTGCGATTGAGTTACCCGACGCGGAGTATCCCGATTATTTTCTGAACACGTTTGCCAAGCCCCGTCGCGCGAGTGTCTGCGAGTGTGAACGCAGCCCGGATGCCAATTTGGCTCAAGCCCTACACACACTGAACGGTGATACCTTACCGACGAAAATCGCCGATAAAACCGGCCGCATCGCCCGGCTGCTCGCTGACAAGAAGTCGCACGAGGAAGTGGTGACTGAACTTTATCTGTGGACGTTAAGTCGAGTGCCTACGGCGGCGGAACTGGCGACATCCGTGGAGTTTCTCGACGAGTCACCGACACGAGAAGAATGCTATCATGACCTGCTCTGGGCCCTGCTCAATTCCAAACAGTTCCTCTTCATTCATTAGTCGGTTCCATCTGGGCTTATAGATTTTTTCCTGGTAGGTTTTGTAGTCATTATGGCACTCGTTGTATTAGCGATGTCGGGCGGAGTGGATAGTAGCGTGGCTGCTCATTTGCTGCTCGAACAAGGGCATGAAGTGGTTGGCGTCTTCATGCGACATGGTGAAGAGGCGGTGGAAGCATGTAAGGTCGATGGACGCCCCGATGAGACGTACATGCTGCCCGTCCTGCGCAGTCGACCTGATCACAAACAAGGCTGCTGCAGCGCCAGTGATGCCGAAGATGCTCGACGAGTGGCGGATCGACTGGCCATTCCTTTTTATGCACTTGATCTGCAAGCCGAGTTTCGGCGGATCATCGATTATTTCATTGATGAGTACAGTGAAGGGCGAACTCCAAATCCCTGTGTGCGCTGCAATCATTGGTTGAAATTTGGCAAGCTCTTCGATTACGCCGACAGCATTGGCGCCCAGTTCGTCGCCACTGGTCACTACGCACGGCTCATGCCCAGTGACACGGATAGTCGCCCGGCGCTCTGTCGCGGAGTCGATCATGACAAGGATCAATCGTATGCCCTGTTTGGTATCGATCCCGCCGTCCTGCCGCGCATGATGCTCCCCGTCGGTGGCTTCACCAAGCCGCAGATTCGGGACCTCGCTACTAAACTGGGGTTGCGAGTAGCAGATAAACGGGACAGCCAGGAGATCTGTTTCGTCACCTCGGGGCGACACGATGAATTCGTACGCGCTCGACGAACCACAGATCTCTCGGGCGACATCGTGACAACCGACGGTCGAGTGGTAGGTCAGCATCCCGGCATCGAACGATTTACGATTGGCCAGCGCAAGGGGCTCGGAGTAGCCATGGGCGAGCCCTATTTTGTGGTGCGGATTGAACGCGATAGTCGCCGCGTCGTGATTGGGCGCAGTGAGGATTTGGAGCGCGACCAGTTGTATGCCAACGAATTAAATTGGCTGGTAGAGCCACCGGTTGGCCCGATCCGCTGCGAGGCCAAGATTCGCTACAACGGACAGTCCAGCTCGGCGGAGGCCCAGGTGCTAGCCGACGGCCGCTTAAGCGTACGATTTGACGAGCCGCGACTGGGTGTGGCCCCCGGCCAGGCGGTCGTGCTTTATGATGACGATCGAGTGCTCGGTGGTGGCTGGATTGAAAATTGACGAACCTTCCAGCGACGCTCTAGGTTTTGACATTTGAAAGATTATACTGACGCCGATCTTTCTGATCCTCACACGTGGGAGACGCGTTCATGACGGCCGCAAATTTCGTCGGAGTGGCGAGTGAATTATCGGCGACAGCCGCTGGGCCTGTATTTTCATCGCTCAGCATGGCACCGCTGCTCGGGGTCGTCGACGGCATGTTTGTCTTCCTAGCCGGCCTGACGCTGTTCGCGATCATTTTCCTGCTCGTGGTCATGGTAGTCGTGGCAACCTATGGCACGATCTGGTTTCAGGCCTACATGTCGAGTGCCGAGGTGAGTTTGATCAGCTTGGTGAATATGGGATTCCGTCAGGTGCCACCTCGCTTGATCGTCGAAGCAAAAATCATGGCTGCCCAAGCGGGGCTCAGCATCGATCGTCGTGAAGGCATTAGCACCTCCCGACTGGAAGCTCATTACCTCGCTGGTGGAAATGTCCGCGCCGTCATTCAAGCGATCATCGCCGCCCATCGCGCGATGATCGACCTGGATTTTGATCGCGCCGCTGCCATCGATCTCGCCGGTCGCGATGTCGTCGATGCCGTACGCACCAGTGTGCATCCCAAAGTGATCGATTGTCCGAGCGCTCGGTCGGGCGGAACTGCTCTGAGTGCTATCGCGAAAAATGGTGTGGAATTAAAAGTACGCGCCATGGTGACCGTCCGCACAAACCTCGAACAACTCATCGGCGGTGCTACCGAGGACACGATCATCGCTCGCGTAGGCGAGGGCATCATCACGTCGATCGGTTCCTCGGAAACTCATCTCGACGTACTGGAACACCCCGACCGCATTTCAAAGGCGGTGCTGCAGCGCGGCCTGGACGCTCATACCGCCTTCAAGATTGTGTCGATTGACATCGCCGACATCGATGTGGGCGAGAATATCGGAGCACGCTTACAGGCCGATCAAGCCGAAGCGGATACTCGCGTCGCTCGGGCTCGCGCCGAACAGCGACGATCCGAGGCGATTGCAGCCGAGCAGGAAATGAAGGCCAAAGTCGCTGAAAACCGCTCCCGACTCGTCCTTGCTGAAGCCCAAGTGCCAGCCGCGATGGCCGATGCCTTTCGCTCGGGCAACTTGCGCCACCTCAATGAAGTCGGCGGCAACTAACCTGGTTTCGCTCTATTAAACTAAGGCGTTCAACTCATGCTCACGCAGCTTCTCCTGGGAATGGCGTTATTGTCGGCCGAGCCTGCGGTGGCCGAGCCCGCGGTGGCCAAGCCCGCCGCTGGTGCCGGCGATCAAGCCGCTCTCCTGAAAACGTTTCGAGCGGAATTTGTCGAGATTACGCCGGGGAAGGGACAGTTTCCCGCGAAATTCACGATGGGCCGAGCTCAGGCGAAGTCCGCTGCCGAACAGCCAGCTCACGAAGTAACCTTGCGCGATTCGTTCTTCATGGCCAAATACGAAGTGCCCCAGAATCTCTGGGAAAGTGTGATGGGAAGTAATCCCAGCCGCTGGAAAGGGCCACGCAATTCCGTGGAAATGCTCTCCCACGCGGAAGCGGCCGAGTTCTGCAAGAAGAGCACCGAGCTGCTGCGGGCCGCGAAGTTGATCGACGCCGACCAAGTCGTCCGGCTGCCGACAGAAGCGGAATGGGAATATTGTGCTCGAGCGGGCACGACGACGGTCTATTCCTTCGGGGACGCGGTGAATGATCTCGGCGCCTACGCTTGGTTCACGGGTAATGCCGCTGGCAATGATCCACCGGTCGGTGCGAAAAAGCCCAACCCCTGGGGACTCTACGACATGCACGGCTATCTCTGGGAATGGTGTGCCGACCCCTGGCATGCCAATTACGACGGAGCACCCATCGATGGTTCCGCTTGGCTGGCAGGCGGCGAAGCTGGCAGCCATGTGGTTCGCAGCGGCAGTTGGAAGAACCAGGCCGACGCCCTCTCCTCCAGCGCCCGCCAACCACTTGCGTCCGACAAACGCGACGACGCCGTCGGCCTCCGCTGCGTCCTCAGCCGCCAGCGCTAGGTTGCGTTCTCGGAGCGTGAACGAAGATCCTCGTCAGACCACGCGGATCTTCGTCAGACCACGCGGATCCTCGTTTAGACCACGCGGATCCTCGTCAGAACGATCGATAGAGTTCAATGCTGTTGGCACTCACATAACCGATGCGTGCTTTGGTGCGTCGGTTGATCGTGGTCTGATCCCACCAAGACGGGGACGGCACAAACTCCTCCGTTCGATTCTCGACATGTCCGTCCAGAAATGACACCGTAGCACCGCCCGTGTGGCGGAACTGAGTGCCCGGTTCAGTCCAGGAATCTTGCGGTCCAAGCAGATAAAAATTCTCGGTGACTCGTAAAACCGGATCACCCGACCATGGCAGGCTGAGCCGCGCGGAGTCGCTGAACACCATCGTGCGCGAAGTGGCTCGATAATCGGCCAGCTTCGTCGTAATCATCGTCGGTGGATTCGGCCAGTTGGAATAATCCACCTTTCCCAGGTTCATGTTGTAGCCGTAACCGCCCGTCGCAGATCCATACAAAAACTCGATGGCACTCGTCGAAGGGCACTTGAGCACCGCTTTGCTGCGTTCAATGAACGGCGCGATCAGTCCCTCTTCCGTCACCGCCGTGTTCGCGGCGTAATCGATCTTGCCAAACCAAGCGATTTGCTGACTGCCAACCGAGGGCAGATTGGCGGGCGGGAGCACCTGGAAGGCGTCGTGATAGAGCAGGACCGCCAGCGTGTTTTGCTTGAGACAATTTGAACAGGTGATCCGCCGCGCAGCTTCGCGGGCCGCCTGCACCGCCGGCATCAATAAACCAACTAAAATCCCGATGATCGCAATGACGACTAGCAGTTCAACCAGGGTAAAACCGCGCGCTCGACAACGATTCCTTCTGCCACTATCCATCGACCAGCTCCTCGTGGTGAAGTCTCAATCGCTTGAGACGGTTCTCACCGGACGGCTCGTACGCGACGGCAGGACGCCAAGTGCGTCCCAGACGGCAGACTGGCGTAGAGGAAATCCCGCCAACCGACGAAGGCTGGCAGGAACCGCTAGGCTGCTACTGGGAATCGTGGCTTCCGTTCTTCGCGGGAATCGCACGGTGCTGATGACATGCAGGCAGGTCTTCTGACTTCCGGATCACTCTACTGGCTGCGCCTTCCCATGGTCAGAAAAGTCGACCAAGCATTGAAAGCTCGCGTCGACTACTCTTCGTCACAGTGGATTTGATCAGCGTTCGTTCCCGGTTACAGCGGCGGGACCGCAACGGATTTACACCGTTTTCCCTATTCTCCCACACCTCAAATGAGGCTGCAGGCACCTGATGTCGACAACAAAAATCAAACAAACAACAACTACAGACCCATGCACTTTACAACGTAAGGCCTGCTAGCCTAGCAGACGAACTCCGCCCGTCAATGCACCACTGCCCCCCACTCATAAGCCCCCACTCATCAGCCCCCACTCATCACCTACCGCTCATCCTCTCCGCGTCTCCGCGTCTCCGTGCGAAACAACTCCGCGTCCCCCACCCAACTCCGTGTCCCCCCCACCGAAACCCGTAGCTACCCATTCCAAAAATCCACGGAAAACGTAGAATCATTTCCACTCAAGGATGAATCTGTCGCCATTCATTACGTTTCCGAACGCCTCATGTTCTGTGAGGGAGTGGTGATAGGGCCCGAAAACGGAATTGACTTGTCTCATCGAACTTGGTCCGCACAAAACCGCTCGGCTAATTGCTGTCGCTCCGTCGTCATTTCGTTGTTGAGGCAATGAAATCGCGATCGACCCTCGGCGGTTGGCTTGGTGATTTGAGCCTTGCATGGAAAAACCAGTAACTCCCACCGGGAACTCGGTTCAATCAATTGCCTGAGCGATTACGAGGCACCCATGGTAAACAGCGTCATGAATGAACATCCCCCAGCCAGTGAGTTGCCCGAGGAACCCCCACCGCTCCCCGAGTCTTTTCCGGGCCCGACTGCCGACGAACTGGTGGGGCTCTTTGCCATACTCGCCGATAAAACCCGTCTGCAAATCCTCTACTATCTCACGCAGGTCGCGGAACTTAACGTCGGCAATTTGTGTAACTTATTGGGACAGAGTCAACCGGCGGTAAGTCACCACTTGGCACTCATGCGTCGCAAACAACTGATCGATATGCGTCGCGACGGTAAGCATAATTTCTACCGCTTGATGCCTGATCGAGTAGTCACCTATCGTCGAACGCTCGAGGAGTTCCTGAGCTTCGCTCGACAACGCCCCGAGTGGTCGCGGGTCTTCGAGGGTTTCCCCCCAAGCACCTCGACGTCATAATCGTGGTGGATGCTTGATAAGGGCTGCTCGTTGTGGCTGATTTCGAACATTTGCGGCATAAACCACCAACCGTGCTGGAACGGCCGCGCGAGCTGATCGTGGCTTGCGCACCACTTCGCAGTAACGTCAACCTGTCGCGCATCATGCGAACCGCCGGTTGCTGCGGAGTGACGCGTGTCATCGCCTGCGGGAACGCCAAAGTCGACCCCGAAATCGCTCGCGATGGAGCGACTTCCGTACAGTTAGATAAACATCGCACCCTCCCGCCCGTCCTCCGCGAACTACGCCAGCAGGGCTACCAGTTGGTCGGACTCGAACAGACCACACAGGCGGTCAATCTGCACGAATTCCGCTTCGTTCGCCGCACCGCCCTCATCGTCGGCAATGAACGCCTGGGACTCGAACCCGACGTCTTACAGCTCCTGGATCAAGTGATCGAGATTCCGGTCTACGGACTACCGCTCTCCTACAATGTTGCCTCCGCGACCGACATGGCGTTGTACGAATATTGTCGGCAATTTCCTGCGGGCTGAGTGGGTGGTGAGCGGCGCGGGGATGCGGTATTCTTGTGCCTTCTCGGTTGCTCTTGTTTTTCCATCTGTCGCCCAGCTTCTGCTCCTCGTATAGGATGTTCGCCATGAGTGTGTCGAATCCCACTGAAATGCAGGCTCGTAAACAACAGATTCGTGAACAAGCCCATGCGGCTCGCAACGCTCAACCCGACAAAGATTCGCTGAGTCAGGTAATCGTTGATCGCTTCATGGCACTACCGGAATATGACCGCGCCCAAGCTGTGCTGTTCTACGTGGATGTGCGCAGCGAAGTCCGCACTCGGCAACATTTCCCCGCCGCGCTCGCCTCCGGAAAAAAAATCGTCATCCCGTACTGCGTTGATGGCGAACTCGAACTGTTTCATCTGGAGTCGATGGATGAACTGTCGCTCGGCATGTACAAGATTCTGGAGCCGAAAGAAGAACTGCGGTCGGTGGCGGCCAAGAAAGTGGCGGTCGAAGAGTTGGATTTGATCATGGTCCCGGGCGTCGCCTTCGATCGTCGTGGTGGCCGCTCCGGTCACGGCAAAGGCTACTACGACAAGCTGCTCGAACACGCTCGTCCCGACACCCCACTCGTCGCACTCGCCTTCGAATGCCAGTTGTTCGAGGAAGTGCCGACTGCCGAGCACGATGTGTTCATGGATAAAGTGGTGACGGAGGCGGCAGTTTACGAGGGACGAGGTCGCTCATGAATGCCACGCGCGCGCTGGTCGAGGATACATACGCGGAAGGGTTCCGCAGTATCTACGCCGAAGTCTTGATTACCGCTCGCGATCGACGTTGGCTGGATCACGCCGTCCAAGCCGCGACGGGGAATTCGTCGAGTACGATTCTTTGTGACTGCGAATCAGGTCTCGACCGTTACGTCGGACCGGGCGGTGATGAATCCTTCGCCACGCCCGACGGTCGCCCAGGCGCCATCGTGCAGTTTCATGTGCCGCGGTTTTACAAGGATCGTGAGGCGCGGTTGGAACGCTCGCTGCTGGTCCGGCTGAGCCAAAACGTACTCACCTGTCCCACCGCCGCTTGCTTCAACTTGCTCGATACCGACCCCTACCTGAAACTTGGTCGTAAGATTGCCTTCTTCGGCGATGGCCATCAATTTCGCGCCGAACGCTATGGGCGGCGAGTGTGGGTGGTGCCGATTATGGGCGGCGAGTTTGTGTGTGACCGCCGGTTTGGATTTCGCGATGGTGTGATGGGTGGCAATTTGTGGTTCATGGGTGATTCCGTGGACTCCGCGCTGGCAGCCACCGAACTTGGTGTCGCAGCGGTCGCTGCCACGCCGGGTGTCATCATGAGTTTTCCGGGTGGTATCGCGGGGAGCGCATCGAAGGCCGGCAGTAAATACAAGTTTCTCATCGCCAGCACGTTCGCGGAATTCTGCCCAACTCTGAAAGAGAAACTTGGTGAACAGTCGCGCGTTCCCGATGGCGTGCAGTCGATCATGGAAATTGTGATCAATGGCGTCGATCTCGAAGCGATCACACGCGCCACGCATGCTGCCATCGACGCCAGTGTGACAGCCCCAGGCTTATTCAAAATCACTGCCGGCAATTATGGCGGACGGTTAGGGAAGAGTTTCATTTATCTGTTGCCGCGTGATCCAGCGGCAGCGAGCGGCAACCCATGACCGCCCGTGCGGGCCGAGGAGCGGCGTATGACGAAGCCATCGCCGCGGCTTGGTTGGGGCTCGTGGTCAATCTGTTCCTAGGTGCCGGTAAACTGCTGGCGGGTTGGCTGGCTAATTCTTTCGCACTGCTGTCCGATGCCATCAACTCGTGGGGCGACGTCTTCACGTCCATCGTCATCCTCTTCGCACTCCGCTTCGCGCAGCGCCCGCCCGATGAGGAACATCCCTATGGGCATAGTCGAGCGGAAGCGATCGCGGCGTCCAACGTCGCACTCCTCGTCTTACTCTCCGCGCTCGGCGTCGGGTACGAAGCGATTCGGCGACTGGGCATGCCGCATCCCTTACCACCTTTCTGGACGATCGGCGTCGCGCTCGCCAACGTCCTCATCAAAGAATGTTTGTACCAATACAAAGTGCGCGTGGGACGCCGCATCAACTCGGCCGCGCTGCTCGCCAACGCCTGGGATCATCGCAGTGATGCCTTCTGTTCTGCCGCTGTGCTGATTGGACTGCTGCTGGTGCGCTGGGGTGGTCCGGCCTGGATCAGTGCCGACGAGGTGGCCGCGCTCTTCGTCGTCGTAGCGATCGTCTGGTCCGCCGGACGACTGTTCTACCAAAGCCTCATCGAACTCATGGATGTACAGGCCGACTCAGCACTCGTCGATCAAATTCGCACTGCGGCCAACAGCGTGCCGGGCGTGGCCGGAGTGGAAAAGTTGTGGGTACGAAAATCAGGGATAGAATACTTCGTCGACATTCATATCGAAGTGGATCCGCAATTGACCGTCGCCGCTGGACATCGCATCGGTCACGCCGTGAAAGATGATCTGCTAAACCAATTTCACATGCTACGCGATGTGCTCGTGCACCTGGAGCCCTATGGTGAGTGATCGCCTGCGATTGACGATGGAAGATGTCGCGGCGCTCCACACCGAGATGGCAGCGCTGATCCGCGCCGGTGTTCCACTCGATCGCGCACTCGCTGATTTAGGACGCGATCTGTCCGGCAGCATCGGTCAGGCGCTCACCCAAATCGGTCAGCGGTTAGAAGCGGGCGAGCCGCTGGATCAGATTTTCCAGGATCCGACGATCGGAATTCCGGCACCCTATCGAGTGGTGATGGAAGCGGGGATACGGAGTGGAAACTTGACAGCGGCATTGGAAGATGTCGCCACCGCCGCTCGTCGCGCCGCAGAAACTCGACGCATCATCCGCTACGCGATCGCTTATCCCGTCACCATCGCCCTCGTAGCCTACATGGCACTTGTGCTCCTGGTGATTTATTTCTTTCCGCTGCTATCGGATGTCAGCGAAGGGCTGCTGCTGGAACGGACACCCAGCATCGTCGTCATGCACTGGCTGCGCGAACATCTCGCTTGGTGGGTTCCTTGGCCGCCAGTGGTCATCGCACTGGCGGTCTGGGGATTGGGGCGAGTGACCCCGCGCGATGCCGGGTTGGGCATCTCCGCTCGACCAAGTCGTTGGCGCAAAGTGCTCCAGCAACTGTCGCCCACGTACGTCATGCGACTAAGTCAACTCGCCACACTCAGTGATCTACTCGGTTTACTCGTGGCGCATCAAGTGCCGCTCGATCAAGCAGTACAGCTGGCAGCTCAAGCCACCGGCTCCAACACCTGGATCACGGCCGCACTTGACATCGCCCAGCGACTGCAACGCGGTGAGACCGCCGAGGCAGCGTTTCGAGCGGTACCCACGTTTCCCGCAGTCGCCGGCTGGTTAGCCTGGGGCGCCTCATCTCACATCACCGAGGCAAAAGGCGCAGGCAAATCTGCTGGGCCAGGCTTATCTGCAACGCCATCTGAACCCCTGGCAGCTCGAGCCCTCCGGCGAGTCGCCGAATCGTATCGCGAGCAAGCCTCCACGGCCCTCGAGCGACTCGCCATCTACCTCCCCGCGTTCTGCACGAGTGTGATCGGTGGCGCGGTTGTGTTCTGTTATGCCGGCACGTTGTTTCTGCCCTACTACGAATTGATGTTTCGCTTAGGAGTTTCTCCATGAGCGACACACCTGTCGAAGTGGCGACGATTGCCAATATCCTCGCTACCGGTCAGCCGCTGGTACCTGGCCTGCGAGCTGCTGCGGCTGACATCACAGCCACCCGCCAAGCACGACTACTCGAGCGACTCGCTGATCTCCTCGAACAAGGTGTTTCGTTGCCCGAAGCGCTGCGTCGTGAACGCGCCGACATGCCGGTGGAACTGAGTTGCATTTTGTCACTCGACTCAGCCGCCTTGCGAAATGCCTTACTGGTGGAATGGTCCGAGCAGCAGCGGATTGAACAGCAGTCGCTCCGTCAACTGCGTACAACCCTGCACTACCCGACGCTCCTGCTCTGGCTCACCAGCCTCGTAATTCTATTCCTCTATCTCGTCGTCGCTCGCGATCTCGCGAGATTCAACCAGGACACAATCGAGAGTTGGCAAGAATTTCGCTTCTTGATGCCGTCAGCGCTGAGTGACTGGGCGGCCTGGACTCTATTCAGTTTGCTGCTCATCGGACCGCTGCTGCTCATCCTCCTGCAAGTGATCGGCGGCGTGCCGATTGGCACGTTTTTGTCGAGCATCATTCCGGGAGTCTCCGGGATTCAGCAGTGGCTGTTTCTAGCTCGAACGAGTCGCTCACTGGCGATCCTGCTCGACTCAGGATTGCCACTTCCGGAAGCGCTCCAGTTGCTGGCCGATGACCCCACTCGCCGGCGCGCGCACGGTGAGTTTGTTGACTTGCAGCGCGACGTGTCACGCGGGATGCCGCTTAGTGACGCGCTTGCCGCTCACGATTACTGGCCCTCATCGATTTGTCTCTTCGCGCGGCGTGGCGAGTCGCTGCAGCAAGTACCTACCACGTTGCGCGGTGCGGCGGAGCTATATGAACTGCGCGCGGAACTGCGGACTCGTTGGCTACGAAAGATCCTGCCGTCGCTCGTGTTTTTAATCGTTGGTCAAGTCACACTGTCAATCTACAGCAGTTGGACATTACCGCTGGTGCGCATGATCGCAATGTTAAGTAGTGCCGGTGGGATGGTGGCCGGTGGCGGCGTCATGGGTGGAGGCGATCTACAACATCCACTGCACCTGGCCGGCATGTTGCTCGTCGGCATCGCTACTCAAATCGCTACCAACTTGGTTTTCGCTCATCGCGGACGACAGACGATTTCGATCCTGCAGCAAATACTAAGTATGATCGCCGGATCGCTCTGCGTGCTCAGCCTGTTCGCCATGCTCTTCTCGCTCGCTTCCTGGTTGTCGTTGCTCTGCATCATCCTGCTGATCGCGTGGATGGTGGAATCATTCTTGAGTTTTCGCTTGGCGGAACGGCGCGCTCTACTGGCGCACTTAACGCTCGCTGCCGAGCATGGCATCTCCTGGTCACTGGCCTCGCGCGCTTATGGCCTGGAGCAGGGGCAGCGTTTCCAGCGCCGCGCCGAACGACTCGCTCAGGCACTCGACGATGGTATGCCCTTGCTGGGCGCTTTGCGATTGGCAGGCTATCGATTGACGGTCGGCCAGCAGTTAGCGGTCGCGGTCGGAACGGAGACAGGTCACCTGGGTGGTCCCTTGCGCGAAGCATTACGAGCCGAAGAGGATTCGCGGACAACGTTTCGCTGGCTCTACGAAAAACTCGCCTACCTCGCACTCGTCTTTGTCGTGGTCGGCGCGACCAGCCTCTTCCTGTCAACCAGTATCATTCCCGTCTTCCGCACGATGCTCGCCGACTTCGGCATTCGCTTGAACTCGTCGACCGGCTGGGCGTTAGATTGCGTCAGCCAGTTTCCTTGGATTATTGGACTAACATTTTTTGTAATCATCGGACCGCTCCTCACGATCCTCGGCATGCCACTTTGGTTTTCCGACCTGCCGATTTTGGGGCGACTGACGATGAAGCATGACGGAGCGTGGGTGCTCCGTGGACTCGCCTGGATGATTCGTCGCGAGGTCCCCGTACCGCAGGCACTGAAACTGATCGCCACCTATTTTCCGAAGCGGCGAGTGCGGCGAGCGGTCCAGTCCGTACAAGGTGCAGCGGAACAGGGTGGCACCTGGTCGCTCGCGCTGGCCGACGTGGGACTCGTGCGTCGCGCCGATGCCATGCTACTGACCGCCGCTCAGCGAGTTGGCAATTTGACGTGGGCGCTGCGCGAAACTGCCGATGCGACCACTCGCCGCATCGCCATTCGCATTCGCTCCCTCTCGCAGTTTCTGTTTCCAGTCGCCATCGTGGGCCTCGCGATCTTAGTGCTGATTGCGGCTTATGCGATTTTCAGTCCGTTGATTCAGTTGCTGGAGGCCCTGTGATGAACAGCAGCAGATGCCGAGCGGCAACTCTGGCAGAATCCGTGATGGCCTTGGCGATCGTCGCCATCGCGATCGGTTTTCTGGCACAAGCAGTTACCACTACCTACACGCAGCACAAAGCCGCTCGACTTCAGGCTGTCGCCCAGATGGAAGCCGGAAATCTGCTCGAGCAACTACTGAGTCGCTCTTGGGAGTCGCTTTCGTCTGAGAAAGAAAGCTGGGAGGATCTGGCAGCAGCAACCTTGGCGGAAACCATGCCTCGCGGACACGCGCGTGTCATCGTCGATTTCGAAGAGGGTGAACTGCCGGCTAAACGAATCACCGTGGTGATTGAAACCTCAGAGTCACCCGACCGGCCGCGTACTCTACTGGCGCAACTTGTCGCTTGGAAATACCAAGCCGGGGAGCGTTCCCCATGACACCACAGCGCAAACTCCATCGATCACCGCGCCCGCGCGGAATTTCACTCGTCGAGATGATTTTGTCCATCACGTTGATTGCGGCGGCGTTGACGCTCATCGGCCGCGTCACGCTCCAGCTCGGGCGGCTCGAACGCACGATGAATGAGGAGCGACTGGCGGACGAAGCGTGGCGCCGACTCTCGCGCGACTTTCGCGCCGATGCACACGACGCGCAGCTCGCAACTACTCAAGTGGCAGTGGAATTAAAACTGGAAGCAGACGCTCAAGCACAAGTCGACGCCCAACCCGCACGAAACCGCGACGTAGATGCCGGAGTGCGCTTCCTGCGCGCTGATGACAGCACAGCAGAATATTCCGTAGCGCCGGCAGGTGTTGTTCGCATTGTGAGGCGCGGTGAGCGAGTGATCCATCGCGAGCGATATTTCCTCGGCAGTAAAAACTGGGTGCAGTTCCGTCTGCGAAATTCAGCGCTTGCTTCCGAGCGGTTCGACCAAGTGGGCACGTGGGCCGAGATTACCGGTGGAGATACAACGGAACTGGGCGAGCGTCGCGTTTCCTGGCGGATCCTGACGGCCATGCCAACTGAAGTCGCTCGCCGCAGGCCACGACGGCGGCGGCAACGAGGGGAAACGCGGCGCGGGATGTTGTCACGGCGCCGGATGGTGAGACGGCGCCGCGGAGCGGTCTTAGCAGCGGCCTTGGTCGCGCTGCTGATCATCACCATGTTCAGCGCCATCCTCATTCGCCGCGCCTACCTCGCTCGCCTGCAAACTCGTTTGGCAAATCAACGGTTGCAAGCCAGCTGGGTGGTGGAGTCGATGATGCGACGAGCAATGTTGCGAGCGGAGAAGAAACCAACAGCCGAGTCACTGCGACTGGTCATCCCGACCACGCCCAGTGGATCAGGCGCGAGTGACAATACGATTCCTGGTGCGAGCGGCGCCAGTGAAAAAGCGGCCAGTGAAAAAGCGGCCAGTGAAAAAACTCCCGAGACCAAATCGGGGACTGAAAAATCGAGTGCCGAAGAAGTTCGCATTCAGCCGGCTCGCGAGCGAGAAGTATGGTACGTGACGATTGACTTGACCGAAGTGCCGGGGGAATCGAGTACTTGGAATTTGCAGGTCACGGCCAGGCTGGGCGAGGAGACTCGACCCCTGGTGGTCGAGCGACGAGCGCGAAGAGTGAAACTTGGGCAGAATTTGCCACAACCGAAGGAGGGAAACGATGAGTCGTAAACTGCGAGCTGACGTGCGGGGCTTCACGCTGGTGGAACTGCTGGTGGTGATTGCCATCATCGGTGTACTCGTCGCGCTCTTGCTACCGGCCGTGCAGGCGGCTCGTGAGGCGGCGCGGCGCAGTGCCTGCGGCAACAACCTGGTCCAGCTTTCGCTGGCCGTTCAGAATTATGAACTGGCGTTCGGGCGGTTTCCCAGCGGCACGATGGAGCCGACGGGGCCGATTCGCAGCGTCCAGCGTGGTTATCACCATAGCTGGATCACGCAGATTCTGCCGTACTTGGAGCAGACCGCCGCCTTTCGTCGCATCGATTGGACTCAAGGCGTTTATCATCCCGCCAATGGGCCCGTGCGTGCTCATGACATCCGCGTACTGCACTGTTCCTCCTCGCCGTTCGTTTCAGCGGGACAATCCTGTTATGCCGGAGTTCACCATGACGTTGAGTCGCCGATTGATACGACGAACCAGGGCATGTTTTTTCTGAACAGCCGAGTGACCTATGAGGATGTGGAAGATGGTTTATCCCATACTCTGCTGATCGGCGAGAAGGTGATCGATTCGAGTGATCTGGGCTGGATGTCAGGTACCAATGCCACGCTGCGAAATATGGGATTACCTCTCAATACCGTGTGGGGGGCAGGACCAGCAGGAGCGCGCGGTCGCGGCTTCACGCCCCTCGGCTCTGGAATCGACTACTCCAACAAAACCAGTTCCGCCAAGACGGGCGAGAGTGGCACTAAAACTTCTACCGAGTCGCCTGGTGAGCCCGTGCCGGCAGCCACCTCCCCCGACGACTCCGGCGCCGGTAACGCGAACGCAGCAGGAGCCGAGAATGCCACGGGAGCAGCAAATGCGACGGGAGCATCGGGCTCTGCCGCTGCCACCATCGGCTCGCCGCTGTACGTCGGCGGTTTCGCCGGACATCACCATGGTGGAGTGATGTTTGTGTATGGTGATGGGCACGTCTCGCTGGTCGCCAATTCCATCGCCTTGCCGGTTCTGCGACGGTTAGCCCATCGGCGCGACGGTGAGTTGCCAGAGGAGTAGACCCGGAGGAGAAGACCCGGAGGAGAAAAAATGGTGCAGAAAAGCTCGACACCGCCACAATGGTCGGCCCGTGGGCCAGGCGGTTTTCCCCTGGGTGCTCTGTTTGTGCTCACCGCCGTCTGCGCGGTGATCGCCAGTCATCTCCTACCGATCTATGAAACGCTGCGAACCGGTAAGATAAATCCTCCGCAGGTGCTGCTTACGAGCCTTTTAGGAGGCGTGATAACGATGATCCTCGGCGGCTTGCTCGGGATCATGCAACCACGACCTGGGCGGGGTGCCATCATCGGGGTCGTCATCGGTTTTTTCGTGGGCGCCATTCTCTTGCCGGCGGCCCTGCTGCCCGCGACAGGCGTCACGAATTACTGGGTGGTCAGCCTCACGGGCTCCTTCCTGATTGTCCTCACGGGCGCCATTTTCCGCGCTCGTTAAATCGGTCATCGGAAACCTCTAAACTCCACCCCACCACGATTTTACGCTTAGCGGCTTACTTGCCCTTCCCGTCGTAGGGAATTCTAGTAAGATGTTTGATTCTCTGTCCGGGTAGCACCGTCAAGTGATGCCCCGCTGAAGCGTCGTTCACCGTGTCCGTTCGTTCGTCTGTTCAGGTGTGTTATGGATCTCTCGAAAGTCCGCAATATTGGTATCTCGGCTCACATTGACTCGGGAAAAACGACCCTCAGTGAACGCATCCTCTACTACACAGGGCGTATTCACAAAATCAACGAAGTGAAGGGTGACGGTGACGGCGCCACCATGGATCACATGGAGCTGGAAAAGGAGCGCGGGATCACGATCACCAGCGCTGCCACCAGCGTCGAGTGGAACGACCACAACATCAACCTCATCGACACCCCCGGACACGTGGACTTTACGGTCGAAGTCGAACGCAGTCTGCGCGTGCTCGATGGAGCAGTGCTCGTGCTGTGCGCCGTCGGTGGTGTGCAGTCGCAATCGATGACTGTCGATCGCCAGATGAAGCGCTACCATGTGCCTCGATTGGCCTTCATCAATAAGATGGATCGTATCGGCGCGCGGCCATTCAAGGTGTGCGAAGAGCTGCGTACGAAGCTCGGCGCCGACGCCATCATGATGCAGTACCCCATGGGCGCTGGCGAAACCTTCCAGGGTGTGATCGATCTGATCACCCTCAAAGCCGCTTATTTCGACGGCAAAAAAGGTGAGACCGTTCGCATCGAAGAGATTCCTGCCGAATACCTCGACGATGTCAAAACCGCGCGTGGGCAGATGCTCGAACAACTCGCCATGTACAGCGACGAGCTGATGGAGAAGCTGCTGGCCGAGGAAGCCATTTCGGAAGATCTGATTCACAAGGTTATCCGCTCGGCCGTAATCGAATCCAATGCAACGCCCGTGTTCCTGGGCACCGCGTTGGGCAACAAGGGCGTGCAATTGCTGCTGGATGCCGTCGTCCGCTACCTCCCCTCGCCACTGGATCGCACGATCAAGGCAAAGAAGTGGGATAACCCTGACGAAGCCTTCCCGCTCAGCCCCGACCCGACCAAGCCGTTCGTCGGCATGGCCTTCAAAATCGTCGAAGATCCGTACGGACAACTTACGTTCATGCGTGTCTATCAAGGCAAGGTTGAGAAAGGCCAGATGTACGTCAATCAGCGCAGTACCCGCGTCGAACGTTTCAGCCGCATCGTGAGAATGCACGCCGATAAACGTGAGGAAATTGATTTCGCCGAAGCAGGCGATATCGTCGCCATCATGGGTATTGATGCGGCAAGCGGTGATACGTACGCCGGCGAACAGAAGTTCTGCACGCTGGAAAGCATGTTCGTCCCCGAACCCGTTATTAAGGTGGCCGTCGAACCAGCCAGCCGCGCCGACGCTGACAAACTCGCTAAGGCACTCCAGCGATTCCGCAAAGAAGATCCCACGTTCCGCGTGTTCAACGACGAGGAAACCAAGGAAATTCTGATCGCCGGTATGGGTGAGTTGCACTTGGAGATTTACGTCGAACGTATTCGCCGTGAATACAAGGTCGAACTCCAAGTCGGTGCTCCAAAGGTGAGCTACCGCGAAGCTCCAACGCGAATTGCCGAGTTCAATTACAAGCACAAGAAGCAGACGGGTGGTTCGGGTCAGTACGGTCACATCGTCGGACGTATCGAACCGCTCCCCGAAGACTCGGCGGAAGACTTCATCTTTGAAGAAAAGATCGTCGGTGGTCGTATTCCTAAGGAATACATCCCGTCGATTGAAAAAGGCTTGCGCGAATCGATCATCAAGGGACCGGTCGCCGAGTTCCCTGTGGTGAAGACCAAAGTGGTCGTCGAAGACGGTTCTTATCACGACGTCGATAGCTCGGATCGAGCATTCCAGACGTGTGCTCGTGACTGCTTCCGCTTGACGTTCCCCGAAGCCAAACCAGCTCTCTTGGAACCGATCATGAAGCTGGAAATCGAAGTCCCTGAAAGCTTCCAAGGTCCGGTTACCGGTGACGTCATTTCGCGTCGTGGTGAAATTCAAGGCCAAGACATGCGCGACGGGACGTCGACGATCACCTGCCTTGTCCCGCTGGCGGAAACGTTCGGCTATGCCACCGACCTGCGTAGCATGACGCAAGGCCAAGGTGTCTTCTCCATGGAATTCTCGCGGTACAGCAAGGTGCCTGGGAACATCCAAGAAGAAATCGTCGCCGACCGCAAAAAGCAACAAGCCGCTAAGTAACGCCTCGCATCAGGTCGCAGAGCAAAAGCCAAAGCAGCTTTTGCTCTGCGATCCACGGGTCTGGCGATCTACAGGTCTGGCGATCTACGGGTCTGGCGATCTACGACACGTGCAATCTGCGGGACTGCTAATCTACCGCCCTACTTCACGGTAGACTTTTCAGCGCTTCGTACTCTTCGCGACTGTTGACGTTCCGCAGACAGTCGAGCTGCGGGTCTACCGGGATGAGCTCTTCTCGTCCCACTCGATGCACTCGCAGGCCAGGCTGCTGCAGTAGCGCGCGGAAACTGAGCTGCTCGCGCTCCAAGCCTTCGCGCACGAGCGTTTTCACTGCCACTTCATAAGCTCCCACCAGCGGCTGATCGTGTAGTCCGTCGGCTGCCACGACCGCCTGACACATGCTGTCACACTCAGCACGCGAGTCGACATGAGTGGCCAGTTGGCGAAGCAAATACCGCATCACTGCCGCTGGCAGGAGTGGCGCGTCGCAGCCCGTCACAAACACTCGACGGCTGAACTGAGTGGCAGCTTCCAGTCCGGCCAAAAATCCTTCCAGCGGTCCACGTTCGGGACGTTGATCTCTGACGACGATGGTCTCTGGGGGAAGCGGAGGTAAGTCTTGTCCCACAGCCGCCACCACAATCACGCGCTCGACTGTACCGCTCATCGTTCGTACCAGCCGCTGCAAGAAGGTTTCATCGCCCAGCTTCAGCCACGCTTTGGGTTCACCCATTCGACGACTTTGGCCGCCACACAAAATGATTCCCGCCGCTGATTCGACGAGGCGACTGAGTCCGCCTGCGGGCCATTCAGCTCGCGCACACCACTCATAACGACCCGCCCATTGCGGTGCGGTGAGTCGCCATTGCGTGACGGGCTGTAGATGCTGGTCGAGCAGTGCCAGCCAGGGCTCTCCCGCCGCAGCTTGTGTGCTGCTGCCCGTGCGCACCAGCAGACGCGGCTCGCGGGAATCGGTTACCCCTAGTGTCCGCAGATCGGCCGCTGAGCCGGTCTCGTTCATCTCCAGCCAGCCCACAAACTCAGACCAAGAACTGCGGGTGATGCTCACAATACGAAAATCGGGAGCAGCTAACTGAGCATCTTCGAGCGTGGTCACGCCGGGGCGCGGTCGACCGGGCAAGTCACGTACGATAAGTCCTTCCGGGCTTGGCCATTTGCCTGCGATTTGGGGATCGACCTGTGCACCTCGGCTGATCCAAAACGCCAGTCGCTGCTGAGCAATCCGAGCACTGAAGGCTTGATAGGAAAACAGCGGAGTGCGATCGACTTCACCGGGTGCATGACCGATGCCGAGCGGCCGATCCAGAAACGTCGCCATCCCCAGCTCGTGATACTCCTCGATCCGCTGCAGATCCGCCACGGCCGCTCGCAGCACGCGCTGCGCCTGCGGCTGGTGGTCGATGGTCAGCGGTCGCTGTGCAAACAGACGATTGCTGCGATGACGGGGCTGCGTGATCTGTTCCGCCGGCACGACAGGCACCTCCGCCGGTAGCACTCGACGAAGCTCACCTTGCGACGTTGGCGTATCTGGTACCAGCAACCCTTCGTAGTGCTGCCGCATCAGCCAGCCTTGCCGGAGTGCGCGGCGTCGTAATTGCCGCTGTCGTTGCTGCGGCTTCGTTTGGTCCCCGGAGCTGGAGCTGGAAACGTTTACTGCCGTCGCAACCTCAGCAGCAGCCAACGCCTCAGCAGCAGCCGGTTCGACAAACAACTCGGGATACATTTCCGCACAATCAATCAGCCACTGCAGCAAGCGGTCCAGCCACGGCGCATCCGGATAGTTGGCTCCAAAACTATGAAACTTTTCCAAGTCATAAGCGGTGAGATGTCGCACTAAATGCCGCAGCATGTGACCGACTAAATCACACACCGCTGCCACTCGATCCCTGTTGCCATCCTGGAGCGCTCTGTCAGCTCCGTTGCTGGAAGATGCTCCGCAGGACTGTCCCGCCAAGGCATCCAGCAACACGAACGCTCGATCCATCCAAGCGGTTAGCGGTGTTAGGGAGACTTGGTGGAACAGTTGTCGCATCCAGTCGAGCCAGCGTCTGGGCGAAGTAACAGCGAGCGACGATGCCCAGTTCTCACTGGCTTCAGCTCGCAACAGTATCTCCAGTGCCCGTGCCCATTCGCTCTGCGTTACCGTCGTATTTTCCTCGTCGCCATGTGCCGCACGTACCAATGCCTGCTGCAGCTGCGGTAGTGTGAGCGAGGATTGGTTGCCGAGCCAACGACTGACACCCGGAAGATACGAGCAGCAGCCGAATGTGAAGGCGGGCAGCGGCGTCTCTAAGGACGTGATCGGCAACCGATTCGTGCCATGAACTGCGGCCGCCACCGCCGCTTGTACCGTCGTCTGAAAATCAGCCGCCCACAACTCCGGCGACTCTCGCGACTCTCGCGACTCCGCCGAGCCAGTGGTAGCAGCAGCTGCAGCGGCAGAAGTTGCAGCAGCGGTACTGGGGACCGGGATCGTGACGATCAGTTCCCGTGCCCAGTAGTGCTGGCTCTTCAAACCGTCGGCACTAGCGGCCTGTCCGTCGCCAGCAGAACTCCAGTCGTACGACAGCAGGTAACGCACGACATGCAGGAGCTGCTGCGAGTCGTCATAAAACAGCGACAGCAGTGGATGATCGGTCGGCGAAATCGATCCGGCTACCGGGGCTTCTTCGCAAACGGCAACTGCGGTGTGGTAACTGCTCAGGCAGGTCGAGTAGGGATGCTCTGCCGGTCCCAGCAGATACCAGTGCCAAGCCTCCAGGCGAGCCTCTTCCCTCGTGTGACGTGGATCGAGCAGATGGCCACGAAAAACCTCCCAGCGCAGGTCCAATGGTGGCTGATAGGTTATCACGGGCCGTAAACCATCCGCGATCAAGAACGCACGCTGGTGAAGGGCCTCGTTAATAGCATCATGTAAGGCTGGTGGAGCGAGATTCATGTTGGGTACTGTGGCAAACCAATTGAGTTGCGGCAAGAGTGCGTGACCGGTTGATTTCGTGTTAAAATCCGTCCGTTCCTACTGGACAGCTAATCTGATGGTGAAAGGCACGGTGACGCATGATGACCTCATGGCTCCTAACTCTGGCACTCGTATGTGGTCAAGCAACCGAAAGCTCCCCACCGAAGTCCCAATCTTCGGAACGGTCCAGCGAAACTAAACCGGCTGACCTCAAAGCGACCGTCCTGCGACTCGTCAAACAACTCGACGATTCCCAGCTGGCTCGACGTGAAGCAGCCGAGAAAGAACTCATCGCCCTCGGCGCTGAAGCTCTTACGCTGCTGCCCGCTGTCACCAAGCAGACACCGGCGGAGGTAAAAGATCGGCTCGCTCGAGTTCGTCGGGCACTCGAATCGGCCGCCGCTGAATCGGTGACCAAACCGCAGCTCGTCACTCTGCAAGGTGAAATGAAATTGTCCGCCGCCCTCGAATCGCTCGCCCAGCAATCGGGCAACCAGCTACTCGATTGGCGCGATCGATTTGGTCAGCGAGTGGTCGACAAAACAGTGAAGCTCGACATTCAAAAGCAGAGTTTTTGGTATGCGCTGGATAGCTTGCTCGATCAAGCCGATTTGACGACCTACTTATTCACCGGCCAGCGTGGTGCGATCGGCATTGTCGCTCGTTCGGAGATGGAGCGAGAGCGATTTAAACGCGGTATCTACAGTGGGATGTTTCGCTTTGAGCCCACCACGATCGAGGCCGTGCGCGACTTACGCAACCCACAAAGTGACGCGTTGCGATTGACGATCGACGTCAGCTGGGAACCGCGTTTAAACCCCATCGTGATGACTCAAGAGCTGGACAGCATCTCGGTTGTCGACGAACAAGGGCGAGCACTTTCGATTGACGGTCAGGGCGGAGCCATTGAATTAGAGGGAGATGGGGAAACACCCGGAGCCGAAGTGGTCATACCCCTGCGACTTCCCGGTCGATCGGTCGAAAAGATCGGTTCGCTCAAGGGACGTTTCGATGTTCTCGCGGCTGGGAAATATGAATCGTTCGAGTTCACGGATTTAGAGAAAGCCAAAAACCTGGAAGTCAAGAAAGCGGCTGTTACGGTCTATCTGGATCAAGTGCGCCGGAATCAGGATGCACAAGAGATTCGCATGCGAGTGAAATTTGATTCTGCTTCCAATGCACTCGAATCGCATCGCGGTTGGATTTACGGCAACCCCGCTTACCTGATTGATCCGCAAGGGCAGATCGTCGATCCCTCGGGCAGTGAAGCAACTCTACAGGAAAACGATCAAGTGGGAATCTCGTATTTGTTCGCGTTGGAAGAAGGACTCAAGGGATACAAATTCGTCTACCGTACTCCTGTTTCTCTGATCAAGATTCCGGTGGAATACGAGTTGAAGGGTATCGAATTGCCGTAGTGGCCGAGGAAGAATTTCAAACAGGAAAGTGCTCATGATTGAGGATCAAAAAACGGCTGCCCTAGCTGCCGTGGTGAAATCGGCGACTAAGGCGATGATGATCGCCGCGCTGACGGTGGCATGGATCGCCCTGATGACCGTGGGAATCTCGGCCATGCCATTAGCAACGGTCATGGCCGCCGAGTTTGATGGTCGCGTGGCGGCAACTGTCCAAGGTGTTCCAGTCACGATAGGAGAGCTGCAGCGCGAAGTGCGGCGAGTGTTACCGGCAGGAGAAGTGCCAGCCGCCGCTCGTCAAATTCTTGAAGCCAAAGCTCTCGATCAACTCGTCGATCGACAATTAATCCTGCGACAGCTCGCGACGAGCCAAATTGCCGCTACCACGGCGGACATCGATCGCGTGATTGATCGCTTGAAAAAACAACTCGATGAACGCAAGAGTTCACTGGTGGAACATTTGCAGAAAGCGGAATTAGACGAGCCGGCATTTCGACGATTCATCGCTTGGCAGATTAGCTGGGAACGTTATCTCACTCGCTTTATGAACGAGGAAAACCTGCAGAAATATTTTCAGCAGCATGCGCGGGAGTTTGATGGCAGCGAATTGCGCGTCGCTCACTTGCTGCTCAAGGCCAAGCCGCAGGACGATGCCGCAGCTGTTGCGGCTCGAATCGCCAAAGCTCGGCAAATTCGCGCTGAAATTGAAGCTGGCAAGCTGACATTTGCAGCGGCCGTTAAGCAGCATTCCCAAGCCCCGACCGCTGACATGGGCGGCGACATCGGTTGGATTAAGCGGCAAGAGCCGATGCCCGAATCTTTCTCAGCGGCGGCGTTCAAACTTGATGTAAAACAGGTCAGCTCGCCCGTGCAGACTGCCTTTGGAGTGCATTTAATTCAGGTACTCGAAGTAAAGCCTGGTAAGCGAACGTGGCAGGAAGCACGTGCCGAACTAGAACCAGCGATGACGCAATACCTGTTTCAATATCTGGCCGATCAAGAACGATCGAAGACCAAAATTGAATACACGGAACTTGCTCCCCGTTTGCCGGATAATCGGTAATCGAAACTGCTCATGGCAAGTTCATTGATAACGGCGAAGCGTGATTTGCAGCGGCAATTGATCGACTGGTTTCGAGTTCACGCGCGCGATTTGCCCTGGCGCAAAACTCGTGATGCCTATCGCGTGTGGATCAGCGAAGTAATGCTGCAGCAGACACAAGTCGCGACCGTGATCCCCTACTACGAACGCTTTCTGCAAGCCTTTCCCACCGTGCAGGAACTGGCAGCAGCCCCCGAGGAACTCGTCCTGCGACTCTGGGAGGGACTCGGGTACTACCGCCGAGCACGGCAGCTGCAGGCCGCCGCGCGCTGCATCGTCAGCGAACATGGTGGACAGTTTCCCAGTGACGCAGAGGCTGTTCGCCGCTTACCAGGAATCGGTCGCTATACAGCAGGAGCGATCTTATCGATCGCTTATGATCGCCCGGAGCCCATTCTAGAAGCCAATACCGTGCGACTCTTCAGTCGACTGTCGCTAGAACGTGGTCCGATCACCGCACCTGTTACCCGCAATCGACTCTGGGCTGTCGCTACAGAACTGGTCCCCGAACGTGACGCCAGACTGTTTAATCAGGCAGCGATGGAACTGGGCAGCCTCATCTGCACTCCGCGCTCGCCACGCTGTACCGACTGTCCCATCGCACAGTTTTGTCCCACCTATCGCGAAGGACTTCAGCAGCAGATACCAGCCGCCGCGCCGAAGATGGTGCGAACTGAAGTGGTCGAGGCTGCTGTGGTGATTCGAGCTGACGAGCGCGTGCTCATCCGTCGCTGTGGAGCGGGCGAACGCTGGGCCGGACTCTGGGATTTCCCACGTTTTCCCGTGGAAGCTGTCGAACCCCAGCAGCTCACCAACGAGATTGCCACGAAGACCAAAGCCTTGGTTGGTCTGACTGTGAAACCTCGTGAGCGACTCACCACACTGCGACACGCCGTCACACGCTTCAACATCACCTTGCACTGCTTCGACGCTCAGCTCGTCGCCAACAAAAAGCGGTTCTCACTACCGCAGTCGGAAGATCTGCGCTGGGTCTTACCCAGTGAACTGGAATCGTTTCCACTGAGCGTAACCGGGCGCAAGATCAGTAATTTGCTGCGAGATTAAATCGCTTATCGATAAGCCCCGTGACAGTCATCACAGGACTTGCTGATCACGCCGACAGCTTTGCGAGCGGCTTCGTCGCTGTTGAGTTTAACGGCGTCAAGGATTTCGATGGCTGCCGTTTCCAGCACCTTGCAAAAGTTCTTGTACTCGGCCGCATCAGCATCATCCATGGTTTCTTGTGCCAGCACACGAGCGATCGCGGCCACGACCTGTGCTTCGTGCTGTACTTCGTCTTTCTTCCCCTGGAACTCCGCCTTACTCGCCGTCGCCGGTTGCAACTTACCCTGCACGCCCATTTCTAATCGCATCATGAGTGGCGAGCGATCGCAGGTTTGCGCCCACGATAGTTTTCCATCGGCACTGGCTTTGGCGGAGAGCCCGGAGCCACTCATGAGTTCATCCAGATCGGCCTTGCGCAGCTTGGCTTCATTGAAGACTTGCTGAGTGCCCACTTTGGCGTTGGCAGCGGTACGAGCGAACACTTCGCGAGCGGTGGACGCTTCTTTCTTCCAGCGTACGTCTCCGTCGTAGTCACCGACGATACCAAAGAGCATGGCGAGAATCGTAAAGTTACGACGAGCCTCTTTATAGCCTTTACCTGCAAACTCAGTGGGGGTCGTGACGTTCTTATCGACCATGAGCTTGATTGCTTTGATTTCATCTTCGATGGCCGAAGACGCAATCACTTTTGACCAGCCGGCTCCACTGCCACCACCGCCGCCAGCAGCCGCAGATTCCGTCGTGGCGCCTGCTGCAGTGGGATTAGCGGGCCCAGCACTTTTCGCGACCGATAGATTCGCGGGGCGATCACCGACCAGGACTTTGCCGTCAAAGACATTATCGAAGAAGACGCCTTTTGTTTCGCTCGGCTGCCACTTGGGAGAGGCCGCGCGCCGCACCGTTCGAGTTGCCTTGGTTTGCCCCCACGTGGTTGTGGCCACCGCCGTGAGAGCGATGAGTGTCAAAAATAAAGCTGCAGAAATCAGACGCCGCTGCATGGTCAATCGCCCTTAGAAAACCCTGTAACATCCGTCAGCCGCAACCCCGCGCGGCGATTGGAGTCGGTAAACGTCGCGGGTGATCCGTCACCCGAACAACCCTGTCTCCGTCCCGTCATCATACCGTCCCGGACGCTCCATGGAATAATGTCTGGCCAAGTCTCTGGAGAGTTGACCGACGTCGCCCGACTTTCCAAGTCGGTAAGCGCGACGTGAGAGACAAGGCTTGGACTCATGTTGGTGTGCCACTGGCTTTGCCAGCGCTATTTACCAGTGGCATTTGAACGTCGAAGGGTTGTAGTGAAACTCATGGTGGCTCGACTCTCATTCATCAACAAATCAGCAAAACAGTGGCAAAGCCAGTGCCACCCCTACTGTTTCGAGTAGAATCGATTTTCATGAGTGCAGCAGAGTCCCCGAATCGTCGTGAATTC